>NZ_URDP01000044.1 GCF_900546705.1 uncultured Oscillibacter sp.
CGTAGCGGAGCTTTTCCAGCACGTCGGCGTTGGTGGACCAGCCGGTCTTGGTCTTTTTCCCGTGGGGCAGGCCCAGCTTGTCAAAGAGGATGTGGCCCAGCTGCTTGGGGGAGTTGATGTTGAACTCCTCCCCCGCCATGTCGTAGATGGTCTTCTCCAGCCCGGCGGCCCGGGCGGCCAGGGACTCCCCGAAGGCCGACAGCGCCGCCGCGTCCACCCGGCAGCCGGCCATCTCCATGTCCGCCAGCACGGCGCAAAGGGGCAGCTCCGCCGTCTCGAAGAGGTCCCACAGATTCTTCTCCCGGAGCTTGGGGGCAAGGGTTTCGTACAGGGCATCCACCGCCGCCGTATAACGGTCCAGGCTGGCCTGGGCCGCCGCCCCGTCCCCCAGCAGGGAAAAGGCGTCCTTTTCCAGGTACACGGGCTTGGGCAGCTCCTCATTATAATAGGTGACAAAGAGGCGCCCTAAGTCGTAGCTGCCCGCCGTGGCGTCCAGCAGATAGGCCGCCAGGGCCGTGTCAAACACGAAGCCCCCGGTGGGCAGGCCGTTTTCCAGGAGCGTGTGCATCAGGTCCTTGACATTGTGGGACACCTTTTTAATATTGGCGGAGAACAGGGCCCGCAGCAGACCGTTCCAGTCTCCCCGGTATTGGTCGAACAGCAGCTCCGCCGTGAGGCCCGTATCCTCCCCGGTTTTGCAGACCACCGCCGCGGCGGTCAGGTCCGGTACCGTCAGCACCGACACGTGGTCCGCCTGCCGCCACAGCGCCAGCAGCTCCTCCGCCCGGGCGGGCGTGGTCACCGGCTCCGCCGTGACGGTGCACCCGTGGGCGGGGGATTCCCCCCCGGCCGGGGCCGCCGTCAGGCCGAAGCGGTCGATGAGCTTGGTGAACTCCAGCTTCAAAAAGAGGGGGTAGGCCGCCTCCCCGGGCTGGCGCACCAGGTTGTCCTCCGGGGCAAAGTCCAGAGGGGCGTCCGTTGCGATGGTGGCCAGCCAGTAGGAGTGGCGGGCGCTCTCCTCCCCTGCCGCCAGTTTCTTGATGGCCGCGGGCTTTGCCTCGATGTCCGGCATTTTGGCGTAGAGGGTATCGATGCTGCCGTAGGTCTGCACCAGGGCCATGGCCGTCTTTTCCCCGATGCCCGGCACGCCGGGGATGTTGTCCGACGCGTCCCCCATGAGGGCCTTCAGGTCGATCATGTGGATGGGGTCGAAGCCGTACTGGTCCCGGAAGGCTTCCTGGGTCATGTCCTTCGTGGTGGTCTGGCCCATGCGGGTGGACACCAGCTTCACCTTCGTCTTGTCCGTGATGAGCTGGAGGGAGTCCTTGTCTCCCGTCACCACCACGCACTCCCAGTCCGACGCTTCGCACTTGCGGGAGATGGTGCCGATCAAATCGTCGGCCTCCCAGCCCTCCAGCTCGTAGCGGGGGATATTGAGGGCGGCGAGCACCTCCTTGAGCACCGGCATCTGCTGCCGCAGCTCCTCCGGCATGGGCTTGCGGGTGGCCTTGTAATCCGCGTCCGCCGTGTGGCGGAACGTGGGGGCGTGGACGTCAAAGGTGACGCACACCGCGTCCGGCGACTCCTCCTCCCGCAGCCGCAGCAGCGTGGTCAAAAAGCCGAAGATGGCGTGGGTGTACAGCCCGTCCCGGGTGGTCAGGGGCCGAATGCCGTAGTAGGCCCGGTTGACGATGCTGTTTCCGTCGATGACCATGAGTTTCATGGGGGTTCCTCCGTCGTAAATCAAATTGCATAACTTAATATAGTATACCTGAATCCGGGCCGCCGCGCAAGCGTCACCCCCGCCGGTCCAGGCGCCATCCGATGCGCCGGGCCATCCACGCGCCCATATAGCCCGCCGCCGCGCCCACGATCACGCCGCCCAGCACGTCGCTGGGCCAGTGAACGTACAGGTACAGCCGGGAAAAGGCCATGACCACCGCCACCGCCAGTGCCGGCTTCCAAAGGGGCGAGCCGCTGGCCTTCAGGGCCAGCACCGCCGCAAAGGACGCCGCCGTGTGGCCCGAGGGGAACGAGGCGTCCCCAGGCGGCGGGATCAGCAGCGCCACCGGATGGACGGTGAAGGGCCGCGCCCGGTTCACCAGGGGCTTCAGGATCAAATTGCACAAGACCAGATCCGTCACCAGGGCGCACCCCACCGCCAGCCCCTGCCGGCGGCAGCGCTTCACCGCCAGCAGCACCGCCGCAAGCACAATCCAGATCTCGCCGTGGTTGCACGTCCAGCTCAATGCGGGCATCAGCGCATCCAGCACCCCGCAGCGCAGGTTCGATTGAATCCAGTCCAGGATTCCAAGCTCCAGTTGTTGCATGTCTTTCTCCTTTTTTCGGTTGCCCCCGCAGGGGCGTATGCCATACTATACCATAGAATTGTCCCCCATTGCACGGGATTTTTTCGACACTTTCCACAAAGTTTTCAAAAATCCCCCCGTCCGCGGTTGACAGCACTTTCCAGCCGTGATATGATGCCGTCAAAATCGAATCGCTTAGATAGAGGCGCGGGATTCATCAGTACCCTCCGGCAAGGCCAGGCAGCCGCCGGCGGAGAAAGGGGACACCGCCGAAGTACCGGGGCGCTGCCTGGCTGCCCGGCGCTGGGTCGGCAGAGAACATCTGCCGGACTGTCACAGAGTTTTTTGTGAAGCGCTATCATTGGCTGAGATCGGATCTCTCCCCGGCCGGGGAGCCTCTTCCGCATACTCCATGAACCGCTTGACAAAGCGGTTCATTTTTTTCTCCCTCCGGCGCGGCGGACGGCGGGAGAAGCCGAAGCCGCCGCGGATTACGTTTGGAAAGGTGAATGACATGAGAAGATTTGCTGCATTGCTGATGGCCCTGGCCATGACCGCCTCCCTGGCCGCCTGTGGTTCCCAGGAGGAGACGACCCCCGAAGAGGAGACCCCCGCCGCCCAGGAATCCCAGGAGACCGCCGTGGAGATCCCCCCCGTGGAGGACCTGACCGGCGTGGACACCTCCGCCATCCCCGGCGTGGAGGACGGCGTCCTCACCGTGGGCATGGAGTGTGCCTACGCCCCCTACAACTGGACCCAGATGGACGACTCCAACGGCGCCGTGCCCATCTCCAACGTCCCCGGCGCCTACGCCAACGGCTATGACGTGATGATCGCCAAGCGCATCTGCGAGGCCTACGGCTGGGAGCTGGAGATCGTCTCCAGCGCGTGGGACTCCCTGACCCCCGCCGTCCAGGCCGGTACCATGGACGCCAACATCGCCGGCCAGTCCATGACCGCCGACCGCATGGCCGAGGTGGACATGGCAGGCCCCTACTACTATGCCACCATCGTGTGCGTGACCACCAAGGACAGCGAGTTTGCTGACGCCACCTCCATCGCGGACCTGGCCGGCGGCTCCTGCACCGCCCAGACCGGCACCATCTGGTATGACTCCTGCCTGCCCCAGATCGAGGGCGCCGACATCCAGGCCCCCGCTGAGACTGCCCCCTCCATGATTATGGCCCTGCAGACCGGCACCGTGGACTTCATCTGCACCGACCTGCCCACCGCCATGGGCGCCGTGGCCAAGGACGACAACCTGGTCATCCTGAACTTCTCCGGCACCGACGGCGACTTCCAGTTCGCCTCCGAGGCCGAGCGGGCCGAGAACGTCAACATCGGCATCGCCGTCCAGAAGGGCAACACGCAGCTCAAGGACGCCATCAACACCGTCCTCTCCGCCCTCAACGAAGATCAGTTCAACGCCCTCATGGACCAGGCCATCGCCGTCCAGCCCGAGGTGTAATCATCAAAACGACCCCGTCATCCGGCTCTGCGCGCAGGGCCGGATGACGGCTGTATTGGAAAGGAGCGTGTCCCATGGATAAGCTTGTGAAACTGGGACAAGACATGACGCTGCTGTGGGCCAACTACGGCAGCGCCTACTGGGCCGGTATCCAGAACACCATCATCCTGGCGGTGGTGGCCACCGTCATCGGCTGCATCATCGGCCTGGTGTGCGGCATCCTCAACACCATCCCCATCAGCCCCCGGGACAACGCCGTCAAGCGGTTTTTCCTGCGGCTCATCCGGGTGATCGTGCGCATTTACGTGGAGGTGTTCCGGGGCACGCCCATGGTACTTCAGGCCGTGTTCATCTACTACGGTCTGCCCTACTTCACCGACGGGCAGGTGGCCTTCTCCGGCAACAGCGGCATCTGGCTGGCCTCCATCATCGTGGTGTCCATCAACACCGGCGCCTACATGGCCGAGTCCGTCCGGGGCGGTATCATCTCCATCGACCCGGGCCAGACCGAGGGCGCCATGGCCATCGGCATGACCCACGTGCAGACCATGACCAGCGTCATTTTGCCCCAGGCCATCCGCAATATCATCCCCCAGATCGGCAACAACTTCATCATCAACATCAAGGACTCCTCCGTCATGTTCATCATCTCCTTTACGGAGTTCTTCGCCTGGCACCGCTACATCGTGGGCGTCAACAACATGTACTTCCCCTCCGCCGCCATCGAGATGATCGGGTATCTGACCATGACCCTCATCGCCTCGTTCCTGCTGCGGCTGCTGGAGAAGGTCATGGACGGCTCCGACAGCTACGAGCTGGTCCAGGCCGACCAGCTGACCATGGCCGCCGGCACCTACAGCCATCCCGACCGGGGCACCCCCTTCGATGAGCACAGCAAGGAGTACCAGGCGGACACGAAGCCGTCCCTGAAAAAACGCAGCGACAGCACGAGAGGAGACCGGTAACATGGGTGAAATGATTTTAGAGGTCCGGCACCTGTCCAAGACCTTCGGCAAAAACCCCGTCCTGCGGGACATCGACTTCACCGTGGACCGGGGCGACGTCATCTCCATCATCGGCGCCTCCGGCTCCGGCAAGTCCACGCTGCTGCGGTGCATCAACCTGCTGGAGACCCCCACCTCCGGTGAGATCCTCTACCACGGGGAAAACGTGGCCTCCGGCCGCGTCAACGCCGCCCAGTACCGCTCCCACGTGGGCATGGTGTTCCAGTCGTTCAACCTGTTCAACAACATGACCGTGCTGGAAAACTGCATCGTGGGCCAGGTGAAGGTCCTCAAACGCAGCCGGGAGGCCGCCCGCAAAACCGCCCTGGAGTACCTGGAGAAGGTGGGCATGGCCCCCTACGTCAACGCAAAGCCCCGGCAGATCTCCGGCGGCCAGAAGCAGCGGGTGGCCATCGCCCGGGCCCTGGCCATGAACCCGGAGGTGCTGCTGTTCGACGAGCCCACCTCCGCCCTGGACCCGGAGATGGTGGGCGAGGTGCTCGCGGTCATGCAGGCCCTGGCCCAGGAGGGCATGACCATGCTGGTGGTCACCCACGAGATGGCCTTCGCCCGGGACGTGAGCACCCGGGTGGTGTACATGAACCAGGGCGTCATCTGCGAGCAGGGCGCCCCGGCGGACGTGTTCGGCAACCCCCAGCGCCAGGAGACGAAGGACTTCCTCTCCCGGTTCCGGCAGAACTAAAACAAGTGCCCGAAAAGCGGAATCCCGCTTTTGCGGGCAGGATGCAGCCCGCCGCGCGCAGGATTTGCCTGCGGATAAATCCCACACTTGCGGGCTGAGCAGTGTTTTCCCTGACGCGCATGTCGCCAGGGAAAACGGATGAAACAGGCTTCGCGCCCGCGGGCGCGAACGCTGTGAGGCACCTGAATAAGCGAAAAGCCCCACCCGAAATCGGGTGGGGCTTTTTTTGCGCTTGCAAGCGGAAAAGAGGGCGGCACGGGGCCGCGCCGTCTTTGCTTCCCTTACACCTCGGAGGGGCTGGCGACAATGAACAGGTAGTCGTTGCCGCCCTCTTCTTCGGGGAATGCGTTGTACATGGTGAAGTTATAGAGGAAGCGCTCGGCGCCGTAGACGCCGTAGCCGTCCTGGTTGTGGTCGGTGGTGTCGTAGGGGTCCGCCACCAGGATCACGTCGTCCTGGGTGGTCTCGGTGCCCATGGTGTCGTAGCCCACGATCACCTGCCAGTGGCCGCCCCAGTCGTTCCAGGCCACCATGATGGGCTTGCCCTCTGCCAGCCAGCCCTGGATGTCGTCCACCCAGATGCCGTCGGGGTAGTCATAGGTGGTAACCATATCGAAACCGCCTACGCCGTTGAAAATGTCCATGGCCTGGTTCAGCGTCGTGCCGGGATAGCCCTCCAGCTCCGTGCCGTCCAGGCTGTGGCGCAGAGCCGCCAGGGACTCCTCGTTCCAGTCGCCCAGCTTGCCGTACCACTCCAGCACCATCAGGGCGGAGGTGACGCCGCAGGACCACTCGCTGGTCTGCTGCTGGGTCTTGAAGTTGTGGAGCACCGTCAGGGTATCCGTGGATTCCATGTTGTAGACGTCGGGATGGGCGAAGTAGGGGGAGTTCTCATGATCTCCCTGCCGCTCCACCGAGTCCGCGCCGTCCTCCGGGGACAGATCCACCGCGTAGGGGATTTTCATCTCATCGCTGAAATTCTCAGCTGCCTTGGGTTCCTCGGCATTGTCAGCCGGCGTGTCATTGGTGGCGCCGCAGCCGGAAAGCATTCCCAGCAGCATCGCAAGGGTCAGCGCCAGAGTGACTGTTTTTTTCATTTTCGATCTCCTTTTCGGGGGTAGTTTCCCCGGTCCGATTTCACACGGTTTTTCCCGTGCGCTGAGTGAAATTATACGGAACTCCGACCCCCTCCGCAATGCACGGTTCCATAGAATTTCCGTCCCCAAAGAAAGCAGAATTTTCCACTTTCTCCAAATTTTCCCCTCCCACTTTTGCCCCCCGGTTTCCTCCCCGGCGCCGGGATTTTTTTCTTTTTCCCCGTCCCCTCTTGTTCTTGTGGTCGCGGAGGTGTACACTGTCTATATCTTGTGGATTTTGGAGGGACTCCCATGGAATTTTCCGGACTGCAGAAGCTGGCGATGGTGGACTACCCGGGCAAGCTGGCCGCCACCGTGTTCACCGGCGGGTGCAACCTGCGCTGCCCCTTCTGCCACAACGCGGTGCTGGTGCTCCACCCGGACCAGGCCGAGCACTGGAGTGAGAGGGACGTGCTGGACTTTCTCTCCCGCCGCCGGGGGCTTTTGGACGGGGTGGTGCTCTCCGGCGGCGAGCCGTTGCTCCGCGACGGCGCCGGAGACTTTCTGCGCCGGGTCCGGGAGATGGGCTTTGCGGTGAAGCTGGACACCAACGGCTGCTTCCCCCACCGGCTGGAGGCGCTGCTCCGGGACGGTCTTTTGGACTACGTGGCCATGGACATCAAAAATAGCCCCGAGAAGTACCCCCAGACCGTGGGGGTCCCGGACTTCGACCTGGGCCCCGTCCGGGAGAGCATCGCCCTGCTGCGCACGGCCGGGGTGGACTACGAGTTCCGCACCACCGTGGTGCGTGAGCTCCACACCGCCGACGACATCCTGGCCATCGGCCGCTGGCTCGAAGGCGCCCCCCGGTACTTTTTGCAGAACTTCGTGGACTCCGGGGGCCTGATCTCCCAGGGCTTTTCCGGCTTCACCGCCGAAGAGCTCCGCGGCTTCCTTGCCCTGGCCCAGCCCTTCTTCGGAGCCGTGGCGCTGCGGGGCGTGGAGTGAGGACGAAAACGTGCACCGGCAAAACGCCGAAAATACACACAAGATATAGTGGGTAAATCCAATTGACTTCCATAGGTATTGTGGTACAATAAAATTTGGAATCTTTGGGCGGCGCCGGGGGCACGCCCTGCCGGAACCTCCGATATTTATACTTTAGAGAAAGCGGGTCGAACCATGTACCAAGTTGTCAAACGGGACGGGAAGATCACGGACTTCAACCTGTCCAAAATCAGCACCGCCATCACCAAGGCCTTCGAGGCCACCAACAAAGCCTACAACGCCGATATCATCGACCTGCTGGCCCTGAAGGTCACCGCCGATTACCAGGACAAAATCCGCGACGGCAAAATCTCCGTGGAGGACATTCAGGACAGCGTGGAGAGCATCCTCTCCAAGGCCGGCTACGCCGACGTGGCCAAGGCGTACATCCTCTACCGCAAGCAGCGGGAGAAGGTGCGCAACCTCAAGTCCACCGTGCTGGACTACAAGGACCTGGTGGACAACTATCTGCAGATCAACGACTGGCGGGTCAAGGAGAACTCCACCGTCACCTACTCCGTGGGCGGTCTGATCCTCTCCAACTCCGGCGCCATCACCGCCAACTACTGGCTCAGCGAGATCTACGACGAGGAGATCGCCAAGGCCCACAAGGACGGCGACATGCACCTGCACGACCTCTCCATGCTCACCGGCTACTGCGCCGGCTGGAGCCTCAAGCAGCTGATCCAGCAGGGCCTGGGCATCCCCGGCAAGATCACCTCCACCCCCGCAAGCCACCTGTCCACCCTGTGCAACCAGATGGTCAACTTCCTGGGCATCATGCAAAACGAGTGGGCCGGCGCACAGGCGTTCTCCTCCTTTGATACCTATCTTGCCCCCTTCGTCAAGGCGGACCATCTGACGCAAAAGGAAGTCAAGCAGTGCATCCAGTCCTTCGTCTTCGGCGTGAACACCCCCTCCCGGTGGGGCACCCAGGCGCCCTTTTCCAACATCACGCTGGACTGGACCGTCCCCAAGGACCTGGAGAACCTGCCCGCCATCGTGGGCGGGAAGGAGCAGGACTTCACCTACGGGGACTGCAAAAAGGAAATGGACATGGTGAACAAGGCGTTCATCGAGATCATGACCGAGGGCGACGCCAACGGCCGCGGCTTCCAGTACCCCATCCCCACCTACTCCATCACCAAGGACTTCGACTGGTCCGACACGGAAAATAACCGCCTGCTCTTTGAGATGACCGCCAAGTACGGCACCCCCTACTTCTCCAACTACATCAACTCCGACATGGAGCCCTCCGACGTGCGCTCCATGTGCTGCCGGCTGCGGCTGGACCTGCGGGAGCTGCGCAAGAAGTCCGGCGGCTACTTCGGCTCCGGCGAGTCCACCGGCTCCGTGGGCGTGGTCACCATCAACCTGCCCCGGATCGCCTACCTTGCCAAGACCCCGGAGGAGTTCTATGCCCGGCTGGACAAGATCATGGACATCGCCGCCCGGTCTTTGAAGATCAAGCGCACGGTCATCACCCGGCTCATGGACGCGGGGCTCTATCCCTACACCAAGTACTATCTGGGCACCTTTGAAAACCACTTCTCCACCATCGGCCTCATCGGCATGAACGAGGTGGGCCTCAACGCCCGGTGGCTGCGCAAGGACCTGACCCATCCCGAGACCCAGGCCTTTGCCAGAGACGTGCTCAACCATATGCGGGAGCGTCTGAGCGACTATCAGGAGCAGTACGGCGACCTCTACAACCTGGAGGCCACCCCCGCCGAGTCCACCACCTACCGCCTTGCAAAGCACGACGTGGAGAAGTACCCGGACATCATCACCGCCGCCAAAAACCCCGGCGACACCCCCTACTACACCAACTCCTCCCACCTGCCCGTGGGCTACACCGCCGACATCTTCGACGCTCTGGCCGTTCAGGACGACCTCCAGACCCTCTACACCTCCGGCACCGTGTTCCACGCCTTTTTGGGCGAGAAGCTGCCGGACTGGAAGTCCGCCGCCGACCTGGTGCGCAAGATCGCCGAGAACTTCAAGCTGCCCTACTACACCATCTCCCCCACCTACTCCATCTGCCAGGACCACGGCTACATCGCCGGCGAGCACACGGTGTGCCCCAAGTGCGGCAAGCCCTGCGAGGTGTGGAGCCGCATCACCGGCTACTACCGCCCCGTCCAGAACTGGAACGACGGCAAGGTCCAGGAGTTCAAGGACCGCCGGGAGTACGACGTGGGCGCTTCCCACCTGGAGGGCCGCCGCCTGTGCGACCGGGAGAAGACCACTGCCAATCCCGGCACGGCCGCCGCTTCCACCCCGCCGGAGTGCGCCGACGGGCTCTACCTCTTCACCACCAAGACCTGCCCCAACTGCAAGATCGCCAAAAACGAGCTGGACAAGGCGGGCCTTGCCTACGAGGTGTGCGACGTCAGCGAGCACATGGACCTGGTGAACCGCTACGGCATCCAGCAGGCCCCCACCCTCATCGTCCGCCACGACGGTCAGGTGGAGAAGCTGGTCAACGCCTCCGTCATCAAAAAATACGCCGCCAACCGGTAAGCGGCAAAAACAGGAGGGAGCGTCCCTCCTGTTTTCTTTCCCGGGCGAAAGGAGATCGTATGCGCGAGTATTTTGACATCATCATCGTCGGCGGCGGCCCCGCCGGCCTTACCGCCGCCGTCTACGCCCGCCGGGCCGGCAAGTCCGTGCTGGTGCTGGAGGGGGAGGGCTTCGGCGGACAGATCGCCTCCGCCCCCCAGGTGGAGAACTTCCCGGGCTTTGCCACCATCTCCGGGGCGGAGCTGGCCGACCGGCTCTTCTCCCAGGCGGAGGCCCTGGGGGCCCGGCTGGAGCTGGAGGAGGTGACGGAGGTCACCGGCGCCGACGTCAAAACCGTCACCACCGACTACGGCGCCTACGACTGCGGTGCGCTGATTCTGGCCACCGGCATGCGCCACCGGACCCTGGGCCTGCCGGGAGAGGACACCCTCGCCGGCGTGTCCTACTGCGCCGTGTGCGACGGGGCCTTTTATGCCGGCAAAGACGTGGCTGTGTGCGGCGGGGGCAATACCGCCCTCCAGGATGCCCTGTTCCTCTCCGAAGTGTGCCGCCACGTGACGGTAATCCACCGGCGGGACTCCTTCCGGGGGGACCCCATTCTGGCGGAGGCCCTCCGTAAACGGGACAACGTGTCCTTTGCCCTGGACACGGAGGTCGTCTCCCTCACGGGCCGGGACGGCGCGCTGGCATCCCTGGAGCTTCTCCGCCGGGACGGCCGCCGGGAGATACTGGCCGTCTCCGGCCTCTTCGAGGCCGTGGGACAGCAGCCCCGGGATGCCCTGGGCCGTCAGCTGGGCCTTGCGGACGAGGGAGGCTTCCTTGCCGCCGGGGAGGACTGCCGCACCGGTGCGGCGGGCATCTTCGCCGCCGGGGACTGCCGGACCAAGTCCGTGCGCCAGCTGACCACCGCCTGCGCCGACGGCGCCGTGGCCGCTCTGGCCGCCTGCGCCTATCTCTCCGGAAAAACCCAATAAGCAAGCGCCGCCGCGGAAGTTCCGCGGCGGCGCTTTTTGTGCTTTTGTTCCTTTAAAGGTGGATGTCCACGGTCCGCATGAGGCTGAGCACCTGCTGGGCCGTCTCCTCCGCCCCGTCCTGGCTGACGGCGATCACGTCGGCGTACTGGGCGTACAGGGGCTGGCGCTCCTCGTAGATCTGCCGCAGCGTCATGCCCGCCGGGGCGGCGATGCCCCGGTCCGTCAGGTCCTCGGGCATGCGGCTGTCGATCCGGCTCAGAGGCGTCTCCAGCCAGACGATGACGCCGTTTTCCTTCAGGTGCTCCATGGCTTTGGGATAGAGCACCATGGACCCGCCGGTGGCCACCACCGTGCTCTGCCGGTCCAGGGCGGCGCCCACGTCCTCCTCCAGGGCATAAAAGGCCTCCAGCCCGTCCTGGCGCAGGATCTGGGGCAGCGTCTTGCCCGCCCGCTCCACGATCAGGTCGTCCAGGTCCACGAAATCGTAGTCCAGCCGGGACGCCAGCGCCCGGCCCACCGTGCTCTTGCCCGTGCCGGGCATGCCGATCAGTACGAGGTTCTTCATTCCATCAATCCAATCCGTTTACAATATTGTCCGGCCGGTGACCGTCCACCAGCCGCTCCACATTCCGCCACATGTGCAGGTGCGCCCGGCGGAAGGACGCCTCCGTGATGCCGCCCAGGTGGGGGGAGAACACCAGCCGCTCCGACGCCGGGGCAGGCAGATTCACCAGGGGATGGTCCGCCGGCACCGGCTCCGGGGCCACCGTATCCAGTCCCGCGCCGGCAATGCGGCCCTCCGTCAGGGCCCGGGCCAGGGCGTCGTTGTCCACCAGCTCGCCCCGGGCGGTGTTGATGAGCACCGCCGTGGACTGCATCCGGGCCAGGAGAGCGTCGCTTACCAGGTTCCGCGTCTCGTCGGTGACGGGGCAGTGGAGGCTCACCACGTCGCACACCGCCGCCATCTCCTCCAGGGCCATGAACGTCACGCCGTAGCGGGCCTCTTCCTCCCGGGGCAGACGGTGGCGGGCCGTGTAGCACACCTCACAGCCGAAGGCCGCCAGACGGGTGGCCACGGCCCGGGCAATGTCCCCGAAGCCCACCAGGCCCACCCGGCAGTCGGACAGCTCCCGCAGCCCGCCGGCCATGCACTGCTCCTTCATCTCCATCTGACGGCCCTGACGCACCGCCCGGTCCCCCGGCAGCGCCCGCCGCAGCACCATCAGCATCAGCAAAATGGCCTGCTCCGCCACGGCGCCGGCGTTGCAGCCCTTGTTGTTGCACACGTAGATGCCCCGCTCCCGGGCGGCGGCCAGATCGATCTTGTCGTAGGCCACGCCCTCCGAGTGGATCATCTTCAAATTGGGCAGTCCGGCGATCTCCCGGGCCGTCACCGGGGTGATGGCGTCCACAAACAAAATGTCCGCGTCCCGCCCCACGATCTGCTCGGCCGGCGTGTCCTTGTCCAGATAGGTGATCTCCTGCTGGCGGATGATGGGCATGTCCGGCATGTACGTCTCATAGCGGGCCTGCGCCCCCAGTACGAGAATATTCATTTCCATCGCTTCCTTTTCTCTTGCTGAGTTTTTATTATAGCAAAAGACGCACAAATGTCCACGGTTAAATTACACGAAAAAATCCGCCCCGTCCCTTTCGGCTACTCCACGAGGATCGTCTCCCACGGACAGTGCAAGTTGTCGAAATTGCCCATTGCAGGGCCAGCGGAAATTGGATACAATAGGTATGACCTTTCAATGGTACTACCAATTTTCCAAAGAGGTGAAGCCCATGAGCACCCATCCCTCCCAGTCCAAGTCCATCCGCGCCCAGCTGCTGCGGGACATGAAAAGCGGCGAGTACGCCGACTGCGAGCGTCTGCCCCGGGAGAGTGTCCTGGCGGAGAAGCTGGGCATCAGCCGCACCCAGCTGCGGGACATCCTGGCCTCCCTGGAACGGGAGGGCTTCATCACCCGCCGCCACGGCGTGGGCACCATCATCAACCGCCACGTGCTCAACGTCCCCACCCGCATGGACATCGAGGTGGAGTTTCTGGACATGATCCGCCAGAGCGGCTACCAGCCCGCCGTGGCCTATGTCCACGTCAGCGAGGACACCGCTGACGCCGCCGTCTCCCGCCAGTTGCAGATCCCCCAGGGTACCCCGGTGATCCGGGTGGCCCGGCTGTGCACCGCCGACGGACGCCCCGCCATCTACTGCGAGGACGTGCTGGAAAAGGCGCTGGCCAAGGGCTCCTACACCATCAAGGACCTCAAGCTTCCCATCTTCCACTTTCTCCAGCAGTTCTGCGGCATCTACCCCTACATGGACCTGACGGACCTGAAGCCCACCGTCACCGACGAGGCCCTCTCGGAGATCTTCGCCGTCCAGCCGGGCACGCCCCTTCTGCAGATGGACGAGGTGGACTTCGACATCGACGGAAAGCCGGTCTTCTGCTCCCGGGAGTACTTCGCCGACGGGTTCTTCCGCCACACCGTCATGCGCAAAAAACTGTAAATCCACTGTTTTGGGAGGAACATACATGAAAAAAGTTGCTGTCATCATGGGCTCCGATTCCGACTGGCCCGTCGTCAAGGCCGCCTGCACCCAGCTCAAGGAACTGGGCATCCCCTGCGAGGCCCACATCCTCAGCGCCCACCGCACCCCCGCCGCCGCGGCCAACTTCGCCCGCTCCGCCCGGCAGGAGGGCTTCGGCGTCCTCATCTGCGCCGCCGGCATGGCGGCCCACCTGGCCGGCGCCTTTGCCGCCAACTCCACCCTGCCCGTCATCGGCATCCCCATGAAGGGCGGCGCCATGGACGGCCTGGACGCCCTGCTCGCCACCGTGCAGATGCCCAGCGGCATCCCCGTGGCCACCGTGGCCCTGGGCGGCGCCAAGAACGCCGCCGTGCTGGCCGCCCAGATCCTGGCCGTGGACGACGAGGCCCTGGCCGCCAAGCTGGACGCCATGCGGGCGGATATGGCGGCCCGCATCGCCGAAAAGGAGGCCGCCCTCCAGGCCGAGCTCCAGTAACCCCGTTTGCCAAAGTCCCGTTTCGTCAGCTTCCAAAAATTTTACATAAAATTCAAGTGAGGAGAGATTCACCATGGAAAAGCGCGAACAGCTCTATGAAGGAAAGGCCAAGAAGGTTTTCGCCACCGACGACCCCCAGCTGCTCATCGTCTCCTACAAGGACGATGCCACCGCCTTCAACGGTCTGAAGAAGGGCACCATTGCCGGCAAGGGCGCCATCAACAACCGCATGACCAACAACCTCATGCGCCGTCTGGAGGCGCAGGGCATCCCCACCCACTTCGTCCAGGAGCTCAGCGACCGGGAGACCGTGGTCAAGAAGGTGTCCATCGTGCCTCTGGAGGTCATCATCCGCAACATCTCCGCCGGCTCCTTCGCCAAGCGCTACGGCGTGGAAGAGGGCATCGTGTTTGACCAGCCCACCATCGAGTTCTCCTATAAAAACGACGAGCTGGGCGACCCCCTGCTCAACAGCTACCACGCCCTGGCCCTGAAGCTGGCCACCGCCGAGGAGATCGAGCTCATCAAAAAGTACGCCTTTGCCGTCAACGACCTTTTGAAGGGCTTCATGAAGGAGATCGGCATCGACCTGGTGGACTTCAAGCTGGAGTTCGGCAAGACCGCCGACGGGACCATCGTCCTGGCCGACGAGATCAGCCCCGACACCTGCCGTCTGTGGGACGAGAAGACCCACGAGAAGCTGGACAAGGACCGCTTCCGCCGGGATCTGGGCGGCGCCGAGGAGGCCTACGAAGAGGTCATGCGCCGTCTCATGGGGGACAAGTAAATGGGCGGATTTTTCGGAGCGATCTCCAAGCGTGACTGCGTGCTGGATGTGTTTTTCGGCACGGACTACCACTCCCATCTGGGCACCCGCCGGGGCGGCATGGCCATCTACGACGCCGCCGACGGCTTCCAGCGCCAGATCCACAACATTGAAAACGCCCCGTTCCGCACCAAGTTCGAGCGGGACCTGGCGTCCTTCCACGGCACGGCCGGCATCGGCTGCATCTCCGACACCGACCCCCAGCCCCTGCTGGTGCGCTCTCACTTAGGCCTCTACGCCATCACCACCGTGGGCATCATCACCAACGCCGAGTCCCTGGTGGACCAGTACTTCTCCGACCACGGACACCAGTTCATGGCTCAGTCCAGCGGCAAGATCAACGAGACGGAGCTGACGGCGGCCCTCATCAACCAGTGTGACTCCCTGGTGGAGGGCATCCGCCACGCCCAGGACGTGATCGACGGGTCCACCACCATTTTGATCCTCACTCCCGAGGGCATTATCGCCGCCCGGGACAAGCTGGGCCGGCTCCCGGTGCTGGTGGGCAAAAACGACGAGGGATGCTGCGTGTCCTTCGAGTCCTTCGCCTACCAGAAGCTGGGCTACCAGACCTGCTACGAGCTGGGGCCCCGGGAGATCGTCCGGGTCACGGCGGAGGGGTGCGAGTCCCTCTCCCCCGCCGGGGAGAAAATGCGCATCTGCGCCTTCCTCTGGACCTACTACGGCTACCCCAACTCCAACTATGAGGGCGTGAACGTGGAGGTCATGCGCTACCGCAACGGCGAGATCATGGCCCGGGACGAGGTGGCCCAGGGCCGCCTGCCCAAGGTGGACTACGTGGCCGGCGTGCCGGACTCCGGCGTGCCCCACGCCATCGGCTTTGCCAACCGCAGCGGCAAGCCCTTCGCCCGCCCCTTCG
>NZ_URDP01000045.1 GCF_900546705.1 uncultured Oscillibacter sp.
ACGCCTGGCACGCCGCCGGAGACAAGATCAAGATCCTCTACGGCGTGGAGGGCTATTTCGTCAATAATCTGGATGACCGGGTGGCCGTCCACGGCAAGCAGGACTGCTCTCTGGACGACGAGTTCGTCTGTTTTGATATCGAGACCACCGGCCTCAAAGTGGACCGGGAGGCCATCACGGAAATCGGCGCGGTGGTACTGCGGAACGGGGAGATCGCCGAGCGGTTCCAGACCTTCGTCAACCCCAACCGGCGCCTCACCCCGGAGATCATCGGCCTGACCGGCATTACCGACGACATGCTCAAGGATGCGCCCCAGCTCAAGCAGGCGCTGACGGAGTTCTTGAAATTTGTGAATGGCCGTCCGCTGGCGGCCCACAATGCGGAATTTGATATCGGCTTCATCCGGGCCGGCTGCCGCAAGGTGGGGCTGGACTTCCATCCCACCTATGTGGACTCCCTGATCCTGGCCCAGAACCTGCTGCCGGGCCTTGGCAAATACAAGCTGGACATTGTGGCCGAGCACCTGGATCTGCCTGCCTTCAACCACCACCGGGCCAGCGACGATGCGGCTACCGTGGGCTATATGCTCATTCCCTTCTGGAAGATGCTCCACGAGCGGGGCATCCATACGCTCCAGGCGGTGAACAAGGAGATGGAAAAGCTCCGCCCCTTGGGCAGCAAGACCAACCGCTTCCCCAAGCACATCATCCTGCTGGCCCGCAACAAGGTGGGCCTCAAAAACCTTTACCAGATGATCTCCGCGTCCAACCTGAAATACTTCAAGCGGGTGCCCACCATTCCCAAGACGCTGCTCAACGAACACCGGGAGGGTATCATCGTGGGAGCTGCCTGCGAGGCGGGCGAGCTGTTCCGGGCGGTGGCGGACCACAAGGACTGGGAGGAGCTCAAACGCATCGCCGACTACTACGATTATCTGGAGATTCAGCCCCTTTGCAACAACGCCTTCATGCTGCGCAACGGCGACGTGCAGTCGGAGGAGGAGCTGCGGGAGTTCAACCGCACCATCGTGCGGCTAGGCGAGGAGCTGGACAAGCCCGTGTGTGCCACCGGCGACGTCCACTTCCTCAATCCGGAGGACGAGGTGTACCGGCATATTCTGCTGGCTTCCAAGAAGTTCCCGGATGCCAACGCCCCGCTGCCCATCTACTTCAAGACCACCGATGAGATGCTCAAGGAGTTTTCCTACCTGGGGAAGGAGAAGGCCTACGAGGTGGTGGTGACCAATACCCGCCTGGTAGCCGACCAGATCGAAAACTTTGAGCTGCTGCCGGCGGAGCTGTTCCCGCCCCGGCTGGAAAACTCCGAGGAGGAGCTCAACCGTCTGGTGTGGGACAAGGTACATGCCCTCTACGGCGACGATCCCCCCAAGCTGATCGTGGACCGTCTGAATGTGGAGCTGAGCGGCATCCTGGGCAAGTACGACGTGGTGTACATGTCGGCCCAGAAACTGGTTCAGCGGAGCCTTGAAAACGGCTATCTGGTGGGCTCCCGTGGCTCCGTGGGCTCGTCTCTCGTGGCCTATATGTCCGGCATCACGGAAGTCAACTCCCTGCCGCCTCACTACCGCTGTCCCAACTGCAAGCACAGTGAGTTCATTACCGACGGCTCCTACGGCTGCGGCGCCGATATGCCGGACAAGGTCTGTCCCGTGTGCGGCACCAAGTACGTTAAAGACGGCTTCGACATTCCTTTCGAGACGTTCCTGGGCTTCGGCGGCGGCAAGGTGCCGGATATCGATCTGAACTTTTCCGGCGAGTATCAGGCCCGGGCCCACCGCCACGCCATTGAGATGTTCGGCGAGACCCAGGTGTTCCGGGCAGGCACCATCGGTACCCTGGCGGAGAAGACCGCCTACGGCTTTGTCAAGAAGTATCTGGAGGAAAACGGTATTACCGCCTGCAGGGCAGAGGAGAACCGGCTGACGCTGGGATGCGTTGGTACCCGGCGCACCACCGGCCAGCACCCGGGCGGCCTTGTGGTGGTACCGGACGACAAGGACATGGAGGACTTCTGCCCGGTGCAGCACCCGGCGGACGCCGACGACTCCGACACCATCACCACCCACTTTGAATATCACTCCATGGAGGCCAACATCCTCAAGCTGGACATGCTGGGACACGATGACCCCACCATGGTGCGCATGATGCAGGACCTGACCGGCGTGGACCCCCACACCATTCCCCTGGACGACCCGGATACCATGTCCATCTTCACCTCCAGCAAGGTGCTGGGCTACGAGAACGACGAGATTCTTGGCCCCACCGGTGCCGTGGCCATTCCGGAGTTCAACACCCGCTTTACCCGGCAGATGCTCATCGATACCCAACCCAAGGATTTCAACACCCTGGTCCGCCTGTCCGGCTTCTCCCACGGCACCGATGTGTGGATGGGCAACGCCCGGGACCTGATCGTCAGCGGTACTGCCACCGTTCTGGAGACGGTGGGCTGCCGTGACGATATCATGCTTTATCTCATCTCCAAGGGCCTTGACCCCAAGATGAGCTTCAAGATCATGGAGAAGGTCCGAAAGGGCAAGGTGAAAAAGGGCGGATTCGATGAGGGCTGGGTGGAGGCCATGGAGTCTCACGACGTACCGGCGTGGTATATCGAGTCCTTGGCCAAGATCGGCTATCTCTTCCCCAAGGCCCACGCGGTGGCCTACGTCATGATGGCCTTCCGCATTGCCTGGTACAAGGTTCATGAGCCGCTGGCGTTCTACGCCACATTCTTCTCGGTCCGGGCCAAGGCCTTTGACGCGGAGTACTGCTGCGCCGGCAAGGATGCAGTCAAACGCAAGATCCGGGAGATCGAGAACAACAAGGATGCCTCCGCCGTGGAGAAGGATCTGCTGACCACGTTGGAGGTGTGCTATGAGTTCTATCTCCGGGGCTTCCACTTCGACACTATCAGCATCTATGACTCCGATGCCACCAAGTTCAAGGTGACGGAAAACGGCCTCCTGCCGCCCTTTACCGCGGTCCACGGCCTGGGTGAGACGGCGGCGCTGGACACGGTGGAAAAGCGCAAAGGCAAGACTTTCATTTCCATCGAAGAATTTTCCATGTGCTGCAACAAGCTCTCCAAGACCCATATCGAGCAGCTCAAGGCCCTGGGCGCCTTCGCCGGCATGGCGGAGACCAGTCAGATCACGCTGTTTTAAGGCCACATCGCCTGAAAGCGGCACAGCCATCCGGGAAAAGATTTCCCGGATGGCTGCGTTTTTTTGAAAGCTGCAAGGCGTCTGTTGTTTTTTAGGGCGAGCAGATGTTATCATAAATATACAAGGTCGTTCGCCAGGGGGATATGGGAAGGAGGATGCCCCATGACTTGCATGGAGGAAAAAAGAGGCCCAACCAAAAGACTATGCCTAATGGCCGTCAATGTTGGAATCTTGCTTTTTTGCTGCGGACTGTATGACGGCCCTATTTCCGAAAATATCTTCAGATCCGGTCAAAGCCAGACAATTGTAGCACTGTTGCTGGTGGCGGCACTGGTCCAATTCCTTCTTTTACGTAGTGAACTCCTGGTTGTGGCAAAATGGCTTCCCATCATTTTTTCCGCCGTCGGGATCGCGCTGAGTGTGATCGTGGATGCCGAAGGCGGTTGGATTGCCGCGTTCTGGCTCGCGTTGCTGAGCGTACCGCTGTATCTTGGCTCTGCGGCAGTCATTTTTCTATATCGTCTGGTCATGCGGCTGGATGGATGACTTTCAGCGTTGTATCAAATAAGTCCCCACTCTGCTTTTCGCAGGGTGGGGACTTTATCATATTCAGAAACTCGCTTGCCGCACCGACCTCGCAATCTTACATGCATTTGCCTATCTGCTTGGCAAGATAGGCCTCGATGTCAAAGTCCAGCAGCGCTGTGTCCCGCTTGAGATAGAGGGGGTGGTGGGGGTGACCGGACTTTAAAAGCGGCCCGGCGGTGAACCAGCGGGCGCCTGCCGCGGCGCCGTCGGCGGCAAAGTCCGCCATGCAGTCGAGCAGATAGTCCCGCTTCATAATGATGTTGCCCCAGGCGGCCCACACGGCAGGCGCAGGGGACAACGACAAAAGGTAGCGGAATGCCTTGCGGTTTTCCTCGTGCAGGGCGGGATTGTATGTCTTTTCCATATCGTCCGGACGGGTGGCCCGCTGGGCATAGACGTTGAACATCAAAAAGCTGTCATATCCGTTGGAGTGGGCGATCCGCTCCACGGACTGCAAGGTGGGGTCCAGGGCGTCCGGCGCGGCGGTGGAGGGGTTGATGCCGATACAGATCAGCGGGCGGCTGCCCCGGGTCCCCAGAATGTACCGGTATTCGGAATAGCGGTTGGGCACATACAGCCACCGGGACACATCGTAGTCCGGCGAGGGGCACAGCGCCTCCTCCAGCGCCGGGGCAAAGGGCTCCAACGCCAAGGCGCTGGTGGGTGCCTTTGGAATATGCATGACTTGGCCTCCTAGGTTCGACTTTTTTCCCAGCATAGCACACTGTCGGGCAAAAGGCAACGCGCACTGTTCACCGCCGGAGAAATGTGGTATGATGACGGAAATGAGAATCGGAGAAAAGGAGTCGGGCCATGCTGACGATTTGGATGGGACGGGCGAAAACAGGAAAGACCGCCGCGGTGCTGGAGGAAATCAAGCGGTTGGGGGATGCAGGGCAGCAGATATTGCTGGTACCGGAGCACGTCTCCCACCTGGCAGAGATGGATCTTTGCCGTGCCTGCGGTCCTACGGTCAGCCGCCATGCGGAGGTGCTGAGCTTTCGGCGGCTGGGGGAGCGGGTGCTGTCCCTGACCGGAGGATTGGCTCAGGTGACGCTGGACGCCGGCGGCAGACTCCTGACCATGCAGAAGGCCTTGGGCGAGGTGGCCGCATCGCTGACGGTGTACCGCCGCCCCTCCCAGAAGGCGTCCTTTCTGCAGCAGCTGCTGGATCTGACCGATGAGCTGCGCAGCTATGAGGTGACGCCCCAAATGCTCTATGAGCAGTCGGAGCAGATTCCGGGAGCTACCGGGGCAAAGCTCCGGGACCTGAGTCTTTTATACGGCGCCTATGAGGCCCGGCTCCGCCGTCCGGGCCTGGACGCCCGGGACCGGATGAGCAAGCTGTGCGACCATCTGGAAGAGTCCGGCTATGCGGCAGGCAAGGATATTTTCCTGGACGGCTTTACGTATTTCAACACCCAGGAGCGGCGGGTACTGTCCATTTTGCTGTGTCAGGCACGGTCTGTAACCATCACGCTTTTGGGAGAGCCAAACAGCCGGGAGGAGATTTTTGAAGTCTCCCTCAAGACGCTGGAACAACTGCGGCGCATAGCCCGGGAGACCGGCTGCGAAGTGGAGGTACGTACCCTGCACGCCGCGGACAGCACAGCACTGGGGCACTTGGAGCGGAACTTTTTCGGGGAGCGTGTTCCCTATGAGGGGGAAGATCTGCCCATCCATGTGCTGGAGGCGGACAACCTCTATTCCGAGGTGGAGCAGGCGGCTGCACGGATTCTGCGATTGACGGCGGACGGGAATTGCCGCTATCGGGACATTGCGGTCAGTGCCCGGAACATGGCTGACTACGAGGGCACCATTGAGACAGTATTCGAGCGCTACGGAATTCCGGTCTACCTCAGCCGCCGCAGCGACATTCTGGAAAAGCCAGCGCTGGCGCTGCTGGACGGTGTGCTGGCGGCCATTGGCGGCGGCTACGAGTACGACGACATGTTCCAGTGGCTCAAAACCGGCCTGGCGGGCCTGACGGCGCAGGAGTGCGACGTGCTGGAAAACTATGTGATCCGCTGGCAGGTCCACGGCAATATGTGGCTGCGGGACACGGACTGGACGGACCACCCCGCAGGCTACGGCGGAGTCTGGGACGAGGCGCAGACACAGCAGCTTGCCCGGATCAACGACTTGCGCCGGCGGGTGCGCCAGCCGCTGCTGCGTCTGGCAGAGGGGCTCAAATCCGGGGAAACTGCCGGGGAGAAAGTGGATGCGCTTTACACTTTTTTGGAGGACCTCTCTCTTCAGAGCGCCCTGGAACAGCAGATGGAGCAGCAGGCAGCTGCCGGACGGCTCCAGGATGCGGAGGAGACAGCCCAGCTGTGGGAGATTTTGTGCGGTGTGCTTGACCAGTTCGTGGAGATTCTGGGAGACGAGCCCATGGAGCTGGACGAGTTCACCCGACTGCTGCGGCAGATTCTCACCCAGTACAGCATCGGAACCATCCCGGTGTCCCTGGACCAGGTGTCCGTGTCGGAGATCACCCGCAATGACCGACATACGGTGCGCCATTTGATTTTTCTTGGAGCCAACGACCATGTGCTGCCTGCCGTGGGGCAGAGCAGCGGCATTTTGAACGAGGATGACCGGGAGGAGCTGGCCCGGGCGGGGATTCGGCTCTCTCCTTCCGGTATGGAGCAGATGGGCATCGAACTGCAGTGCATTTACGCCGCGCTGACGCAGCCCACAGAGGGCCTTTGGCTGAGCTATCCTGTCAGCGACGTGTCGGGCGGCGTTCTGCGCCCGGCGTTTGTGGTGGACCGGCTGCTGGCCCTGTTTCCGGCGCTTCGCATTGATCGGGAAAGTGGTGAAAAGGAATATCGCTTGACAGCAATGCAGCCGGCATTGGAGGAGGCGGGGCAGGATCGGCAAGGCCCGCTCTGGCGCTATTTCGCGGCCCGGGGGGACTGCGCGGCCCAGCTTGCCGCCATGGAGCGAGCGGCGGCGCTGCGGCGGGGGAGTCTCTCCCCGGCGGCGGTGCAGGCACTCTACGGAAAGCGCGTCAGCATGACCGCTTCCCGGCTGGAGCGGATGCGCTCGTGCCACTTCGCCTACTTTATGGAGTATGGCCTGCGGGCAAAAAAGCGGGAGCCGGCTGCCTTCGACGCACCCCAGATCGGCACGTTTTTGCACTATCTTCTGGAGAATGTGACCCGGGACGTGATGACCCTGGGGGGATTTGCCCAGGTGGAGCAGGAGGAGCTGCGGACCATGGTGCGCCGGTACATGGACCGGTATGCCTCCGAGGAGCTCCACGACTTCCAGAACCGAACCACCCGCTTCCGCTACCTGTTCTCCCGTCTGCGCAGCACGGCCTACGCCATTGTGGAGCAGGTGGCCGAGGAGCTGCGTCATTCGGATTTCGTGCCCCTGGCCTTTGAGCTCAGCTTCGGGGACCGGGGCACGCTGCCTGCCATTGAGATCTCCGAGCCGGACGGGCAGCTTCGCCTGGGCGGCAAGGTGGACCGGGTAGACGGCTGGATCAGGGACGACAAGCTCTATCTGCGGGTGGTGGACTACAAATCCGGCCGCAAGGCCTTTGACCTGGCGGCAGTGCGGATGGGGCTGGACATCCAGATGCTTTTGTATCTCTTTGCCCTGCAAAAAGAGGGCAAGGCCTACTTTGGCCGGGAGGTGGAGCCTGCCGGTGTGCTGTATCTGCCGGCCAGAGACGAGATTTTGTCGGCGGAGCGAAACATTTCCCCGGAAAAGCTGGCCCAGGAGACGGCAAAGGAGCTGCGCCGGTCGGGGCTGCTGCTCTCCGACCCGGCGGTACTGCAGGCCATGGAGCATGAGTCGCTGACCGAGCCGAAGTTTCTGCCGCTGCGGGTGGGCCGGGACGGCAACATCGCCGGCAGCATCGCCTCGGCGGCCCAGCTGGGGAAGCTGGGGCGGTATGTGGACGGCCTGCTGCATCAGATTGCCCGGGAGGTCCGGGACGGAAATATCGACGCCGATCCCTGCTGCAAAAGCGAGGAGGACAGCTTCTGCCAGTACTGCGACTGGGCGGGGGCCTGCCATTTCCAGGACGGCCGGGACGGCGATCATCTGCACTATATTCTGCCGGTGAAGCCGGAGGAATTCTGGCAGCAGCTGGAAGATGACGAGAAAGGGGGGCAGTAAACCGTGGCGGAAATTCAACTGACCAAGGCTCAGCAGGCAGTGGTGGACAACCGGGGCGGCAGCCTGCTGGTGTCGGCTGCGGCCGGCTCGGGAAAGACGAAGGTGCTGGTGGAGCGTCTGTTTCTATATGTGACACGGGACCGCTGCAACGTGGACGACTTTCTCATCATCACCTACACCAAGGCTGCGGCTGCGGAGCTGCGGGGCAAGATCGCCGCGGAGCTGAGCCGCCGGCTGGCGGCCAACCCCGGGGATGCCCACCTCAAGCGGCAGCTGCTGCGGGTGTACCGGGCAGATATCAAGACCGTGGACGCCTTTTGCACGGCGCTGCTGCGGGAGAATACCCATTTGCTGCCCCGGTCGGGAGAGCAGAACGCCCTGACCCCGGACTTCCGGGTCCTGGACGAGGGGGATGCCCAACTGGTGCGCCAGCGGGTGCTGGAGCGGACGCTGGAGGCATTTTACGACCACCTGGACGAAGGCGGGGCCCAGCTGGCGGATACTCTGGGCGCCGGGCGGGACGATCGGGCGCTGGAGGCGCTGGTACTGGAGGTACACGACAAGCTTCAGAGCCACGCCTATCCGGAACAGTGGCTGGAGAAAAATCAGACGGCCTGGGCAAGCCTTGCGGGCAGCTTCGACGAGACGCCCTATGCCGCCGCGCTGCTGACGGATGTGCACCGACAGGCGTCCCACTGGGCGGCGCTGCTGCGGCGGAGCGCAGACCAAACGGCGGGCGACGAGGCATTGGAGCGGGGATACGGAGAAAAGTTCCGCCTCGCAGCTGCCATGTTTGATGTCCTGGCGGAAAGCGGCGGCTGGGAGGAGGCCCGGCAGGCGGCAGCGGCCGTCACGTTTCCCCGACTGACCACACCCAGAGGCCGCAAGGACGAGCCGGAGATCACCGCCCTCAAGGAGGTCTGGGAGGCGTGCAAGACCCGGTACAAGAAGCTGGCAAAGCTGCTGGACGTAAACGGGGAGGAGGCCATGGAGGACCTGCGGGCCGTGGCGCCTGCCATGGAGGCCCTGCTGCATCTGACCGGGGAGTTTTCCGCGCGATACCAGGCGGAAAAGCTCCGGCTCAATGCGGCGGATTTTTCCGATCAGGAGCACCTGGCGCTTCGGCTGCTGGTTTCGGAGGACGGCTCGCCCACGGAGCTGGGCGCCCAGGTATCCCAGCGGTATCAGGAGATTCTGGTGGACGAGTACCAGGATACCAACGAGGTACAAAACGCGATTTTCCGGGCGGTGTCCCGGGACGGGCAGAATATTTTCACCGTAGGTGACGTCAAGCAGAGCATTTACCGCTTCCGTCTGGCAGACCCCACCATTTTCCTGGAGAAATACGCCCGTTTTGTGCCCTATGAAGAGGCTCAGCCCGGGCAGGAGCGGAAAATCCTCCTCTCCCAGAACTTCCGCTCCCGGCGGGAGATTCTGGATGCGGCCAACTTCGTCTTTTCCAACATCCTCTCGCCGGAGATGGGCGACATGGCTTATGGGGAGGACGAGGCGCTGCACTTCGGCGCGACGTACTACCCGCCCCGGCAGGATTGCCAGACGGAGTTTCACCTCATCTGCGCCCGCCAGCGGTCGGGGGAGGAGGACCGCCCGGTGAAGAAGCTGACGGCGGAGGCCCGGTTTGTGGCAAAGCGGATCCGTACCCTTTTGGACGAGGGCTATCCGGTCACAAGCGGAGACGGGACGCTGCGGCCCTGCCGCCCGGAGGACATCGTGATTTTGATGCGCTCTCCCGGCAGCCGCTCCGCCGCTTTTGCCCAGGCGCTGGCGGAGCAGAATATCCCGTGCTCCTTTGAAGAGCAGGGGGACTTCTTCCAGACCATGGAGATCTCCGTCATGCTGGGACTCCTGCAGATCATCGACAATCCCCGACAGGATGTGCCGCTGATTGCGGTGCTGCGCTCTCCGGTGTTTGGGTTCACGCCGGACCGGTTGGCGTCCATCCGGGCGCACATGCCCCAGGGGGATTTCTACGACGCGGTGGCAGCCGACCAGGGGGAGGACTGCCGGGCGTTCCTGGACACGCTGGAGGGCCTCCGCTCTGCCGCCCGGGACATGGGTGTGCACCGGCTGATCTGGCACATTTATAATCAATTGAATCTGCTGGGCGTGTTTGCCGCCATGGACGGCGGTCAGGCCCGAAAGGAGAATCTCATCGCCCTCAGCCGCCACGCCCGGCGGTTTGAAAGCAGCGGCTACAAGGGGATCTTTTCCTTTGTGACCCATCTGCGCCGCCTGCTGGAGGCCGGAGAGGCTCCGGCTACCGGCGGCGCGGCTGCCGTGGGCGGCGTGGGACTGATGAGTATCCACAAGTCCAAGGGCCTGGAGTTCCCCATCGTGATTCTGGCCGACCTGGACCACGCATTTTCCCGGCAGGACTTCGATACGCCGGTTCTGGTGCATCCGGCCATGGGTCTTGGGCCCAAGCGGGTGGACCTGAAGCGGAAGATCAAATACCCGACGCTTGCCCGGGAGGCCATTGAGCGGACCCTCCGGCGGGAAAACCTCTCCGAGGAACTGCGGGTTTTGTATGTGGCCATGACCCGTCCCAAGGAAAAGCTCATTCTGGTGGACGCCATGTACCATGCCCCCGGCCGGATCCAGAAGCTGGCGGCGGTAGCCTCCTGCCCGGCGCTGCCGGAGACGGTGGCCTCCTGCTCCAACTTCGGGGAGTGGCTGCTGCTGGGACTGCTGTGTCGGCCGGAGGCCCGGTGCTTGCTGGACCTGGCGGATGCTTCCGTGGGAACCCTGTATACCGGGGACACGGCGCCTTGGCAGGTGTTCTCGCACAGTGCCGACGAGTTTGCCGCCCGGCCCGTCCCTGCGGCGGATGCCGTCGGTGGGGAAGCGCAGGAGAAAGAGGCGGTCTTTGACCCGTCCATGCTGGAGCGGACCTATCCCTATGCCCTGGAGACGGGACTTCCCTCCAAGGTGACCGCCACCCAGCTCAAGGGGCGGGCGGTGGATCAGGAGATTGCGGAAAACGCCGCCCATACACCGTATCTGCGGCCCCTTTCCCAGCCCCGCTTCCGCCAGAAGCGCTCCGGACTTACACCGGCAGAGCAGGGCACGGCCACCCATCTGGTGCTTCAGTACCTGGACTTTTCCGATCCGGACGCCGGTGGGCAGGTGGAGCGTCTGACGGCGCGGCAGCTGCTGACGCCGGAGCAGGCGGCTGCGGTGGATGTGGCCGGCCTGGAGCGGTTTTTGCAAAGCGGGCTTGCCGGGGAAATTCGGGCAGGAAAGAACGTACTGCGGGAGTATCGGTTCACGCTGCTGATGGACGCGGCGGACTACGATCCCAGAGCGGAGGCCGGAGATCAGATGTTGCTCCAGGGTGTGGTGGACTGCTGCTTCGAGACGGAAAAAGGCATTACCGTGGTGGACTTCAAGACCGATCATGTGTTCCGGCGGGAGGATCTCCTGCGCCGGGCGGAATCTTACCGTCCCCAGCTGGAGGCGTACAGCCGGGCGCTGGCCAAGGTGCTGGAAAAGCCGGTGGTGCGCCGGGTGCTCTATTTCCTGTCTCCCGGTGAGACGGTGGAGCTGTGAGAGAAGCTCTTCAGCAAAAAACAAAAAAATTTAAAAAAAGGCTTGCATATTCGTACAAACTATGCTAAACTAAGTGTCGCCTTTGTAAAGGGTAAGCTAGATAAGAAAGAGGTGAACGAGAGCAATGAAGGAAGGAATCCATCCCAATTATCAGCAGACTACGATTACTTGCGCCTGCGGTAATGTGATTGAGACAGGTTCTACCAAGAAGGATATCAAGGTGGAAGTCTGCTCTAAGTGTCACCCCTTCTTCACGGGCAAGCAGAAGCTGGTGGACACCGGCGGACGCGTGGCCAAGTTCAACAAGAAGTTCGGCCTGGACAAGTAAGTCTGACACGATCACAAAAGGGTCTGCCAATGGGCAGACCCTTTTTATTTACTTTTTGCCCGGCGGCGCATATACTGAGCAGTGAGAATGGACAGAAAGGAAGCGTACTGTCATGAAACTGCATCCAGTGGAAGTCAAGACCCTGGCACCGGAGGTATTTCGGATTTTTGGGGAGCGGAACGCCCTGCTGACGGCGGGGACCGGGGAGCGCGTCAACACCATGACCATCGGCTGGTGCCAGCTGGGCCGTCTTTGGAGCGTGCCGGTATGTACGGTGTACGTGCGCCCGGAGCGCTACACCTATCCGCTGATGGAACAGGGGGACTATTTCACCGTCTCCGTGCTGCCGGAGGAGTGCGGGGAGATTATGCGCTTTTGCGGCACAAAGAGCGGACGGGACGTGGACAAGATCGCCCATTGCGGCCTGACGCTGTGCCGGGGAGCGGGAAACGCCCCGTTTTTTGAGGAGGCGGAGTGGGTGCTGGTGTGCAGAAAGCTCTATGCCCAGGATCTGGACGCCGCCTGCGTGACGGACGGGACCCCTATCCTGCATCATTACAAGGGCCAGGGCTGGCACAGAATGTATACCGGCGAGGTTGTGGAGGCCTACGCCAGATAAGGAGTACTATGGAGAAAACAGAGGAAATTCGCGACCGGGTGGTGCTGGTGGGACTGAGCTCCCCGGTGCTGAAAAAAGAGGAAAACGCCGACGAGGGCACCATGGAGGAGCTCTCCGCCCTGGTGGAGACAGCCGGTGCCGAGACCATCGGCGTCGTGCTGCAAAACCGTCCCTCTCCCGATCCCCGCACCTTCATCGGTGAGGGCAAGGTGGAGGAGGTGCGGGACTTCTGCCGGGCCAACGGCGCCACCATGGTGATCTTCGACAACGACCTGTCCCCGTCCCAGATGCGGGTGCTGACGGAGAGTCTGGGGGTGCAGGTGCTGGACCGCTGCGGATTGATCCTGGACATTTTCGCCCAGCGTGCCCGCACCCGGGAGGGCCGCCTTCAGGTGGAGCTGGCCCAGTACCAGTATCTGCTGCCCCGCTTGACGGGCATGTGGACCCACCTGGAGCGGCAGGCGGGTACCAGCGGCAAGGGGCCCATCGGCTCCAAGGGCCCCGGTGAGACGCAGCTGGAGACGGACCGCCGCCACATCCACCGCAAGATCGACAAGCTTCGGGAGGATCTGGAGGACGTGCGCCGGGTGCGCAATACCCAGCGCCAGCGGCGGCAGAAAAATGAGATCCCCGTGGTGGCCATCGTGGGCTATACCAATGCGGGCAAGTCCACGCTGCTCAATCGTCTGACCGATGCGGGTATTCCCGCCAACAACCGCCTGTTCGACACGCTGGATACCACCAGCCGGCTGCTGACCGTCAGCGACACGCTGGATGTGGTGCTCTCGGATACGGTCGGCTTCATCCGCAAGCTTCCCCATCAGCTGGTGGAGGCGTTCAAGGCCACGCTGGAGGAGCTGGAGTATGCTGATCTTTTGCTCCATGTGGTGGACGTATCCAACCCGGAGTGGAAGCAGCAAGCCCAGGTGGTGGACAACCTGATCCAGGAGCTGGGCGCCGGGGAGCTGCCCCGCATCGAGGTATATAATAAGTCCGACCGGGTGCCGGTGGGAGAGATCCTGCCCCACGGTGAGGACATTTGCGCCATCTCCGCCAAGACCGGAGAGGGCGTGGACCGTCTGCTGGAGATGATCGACAAGCGGCTGGACAAGGGCACCCGGCGGGTTGTGCTCCATCTGCCCTATGACAAGGGCGGCCTTTTGGACATGCTCTACCGGGAGGCGAAAGTGGAGTCCGTGGAGTACAGCCAGACCATCGATGTGACCGCTGTGTGCGGCCCCAGGACACTGGGACAGGTGACGCCCTATCTGGATGCGGCGGAGAACTGAGACGACAGGGAGGGAGCGTACCATGATCCTGGAGACCGAGCGGCTGCGATTGCGGCCGTTTCGAGAGGACGACGCGGCCGACGTCTATGCCTATGCCCGGGACAGCCGGGTGGGTCCCATTGCGGGCTGGCCGCCGCATGGAAGTGAGGAGGAGAGCCACCAGATCATCCGCACGGTGTTCTCCGCGCCCGGTACCTTTGCCATGGAGCTGCGGGAGAGCGGGCAGGTAATCGGCTCTGTGGGCTTTGTGGGCCGCTGCCCGGCGGGAGATCCGGCGTGGGAGGACGAGATCGGCTATGCCCTGGGATACCGCTGGTGGGGCCGCGGGCTTGTGCCGGAGGCAGTGGAGGCGGTGCTGGCCTGCGGGTTTACCCGGCGGGGCCTCCGGCGCGTCTGGTGCGGCCATTACGGCGGCAACTGGCGCAGTGCCCGGGTCATTGGCAAATGCGGCTTTGCATACCGGTTTTCCAGGACGGAGGCCGTCCCGCTGCTGGGCCAGACCCGGCAGTGCTGCTATTACGCACAGACGAAGGAGGCATGGCGTGAGCGAGTATCTGGTACCCTTTGAGGACGCGGAGAGCGAGTTTACGGAAAAGCGCTCCCGCTTCATCAGTCATATCTGGCGGGTGGAGACGGAGGCGGAAGCCCGCGCCCGGATTGAAGAGATGAAAAAGCGGTATTACGACGCCCGGCATAACTGCTGGTGCTATCTGATCCGGCAGGGCGGCGTGGTGTACGGCGCGTTCCTGGCGGGGCAATTGAAAGGCTTTGTATCGGTTGAGGGACCTCCTATGGGGAGCCGGGGACAGTACCGGGATCTGACCAGCCTGCATGTCTCAGAGGAACTGCGGGGAAGGGGGATTGGCCGCCGTCTATTTACTTTCGCGGCAGATTGGGCCAAAAATCAGGGCGCGGAAAGACTGTATCTCTCCAGTCATTCCGCCGTAGAGACGCAGGCTTTTTACCAGGCGATGGGCTGCCGGGAGGCGGAGGAATACAACCGGGAGCATGTGGAAAAAGAACCGTTTGATTGCCAACTGGAATATCTCCTCCAGTAGGCCGTTTGCGTTGCAGGGACCGTTTTTGCCGGGAAGCCGACGGTTGTAGCTTTCGCACGAAACGTTGGGGCGCAGGCGAACGGCGCTTTTGTTCGGGGAGAAAAAGACGCCGGAGCAAAGCGGACTTTGCCCCGACGTGGAAGGAACGATGAAAACCGAAATTTCCGGGAAAGAGGCACCCGCAGGGTGGCCCCAACTGCGAGCCCAGCGCAGCGGGTCGCGGTTGGAGAGGAGGAGCAAGGGAGCGGGCGGATGACGTCTTTTTGTGCCGCAGGCATAAAAAGACGTCGGAGCAAAGCGGACTTTGCTCCGACGTGGTGCAAGAGAGGAGACTCGAACTCCCACGGCGGTTGCCACACGCACCTCAAACGTGCTTGTCTACCGATTCCAACACTCTTGCATTTCCCTTACGGCGAAGTTATTATAGCGGACGAAAAAGAATTTGTCAACCGCTTTTTTCCTGTATTTGGGCTCGGGAGGGGATCGGCAAATCAGGGGCCGGGACCATGGTGGCGCCGTACAATTTGTTCATAAAAATTCAAAGAGTCATAAAATGTGATAGGAGGAGTCGTACATGGTGCGTTTTTTTATATCGCCGGAAGAGATGCATGAGAGCTTTTTGGTCCTTACGGGAGAAAATGCTGCACATGCGAAGGTCCTGCGGCTGAAGGAGGGAGATGTTGTCACGGTATGCGACGGCCAGGGGCGCGAATGCAACTGTACGGTCAGCGATGTGAGTCCCGGACAGGTGAGTTTGGTGACCCACGGCTGGGAAGCGTCACAGACTGAGCCGGAGGTGCGGGTGCGGATTTTTATGGCCTTTCCCAAAGCGGATAAGCTGGAGCATGTGATTCAAAAGGCCACGGAGCTGGGCGCCAGCGAG
>NZ_URDP01000046.1 GCF_900546705.1 uncultured Oscillibacter sp.
GTCCAGCCCGTGTAGGTGTTGGGCGAGTTCTTGGGCCATGGATTCCCATTCAGCAGGCGGACCGGGTAGTTGTCAAAGGTGGTTGCCGGGGAGACTGCCCCCGCATCCAGCGCCGGGGCATAAGCCGTCAGCGGCTTGATGGAGGAACCCGGCTGCTGGATATCCGTTGCATAGTTCCACAGCAGGTTTCCGGACTTGGGTCCCATATCGCCCACCATGGCCACGATGTTGCCGGTGGAGGGCTCGATAATGGTAATGCCGGAGTGGATCAGCTGTCCGCTGGCAGAGGTGAGGTTGTTCAGACTCCCCCGGTCCTCGTAGACAGACTCCGCAATCTCCTGAATCTTCGGGTCCAGCGTGGTGTAGATGTTGTAGCCGCTGTTGTAGATCCGGTTCAGGGCCTCTTTTTCGGTGATGCCGTACAGGTCCGCCAGATCCGCGGAGACATCCCGCAGCACCTGGTCCACGAACCAGGAGTTGACGTTGGCGCCGCCGGTAGCCTCCGTGACAATGTCCTGAGCGGAAGTGGTGCCATCCGTGAAATGCAGCTCCTCCGCCTTGGCGGCCTCGGCCTCCTCCTCTGTCAGATAGGTGAGCCCGGTGACGCCCACATCGTCATTGCCGCCGGCCATCCGGGTCAGGATCATCTCCTGGCGCTCCTTATTCAGCTCCCGGGGCGTGACGGTGCTGCCGTCCTCCCGGGTGATGGTAATGGTGGACATGGGGCCGTACAGGGAGGGGTTGTTGGTGATGGCGATGAGGCAGGCGCATTCCGCCGGGTCCAGCTCCGACACGTCCTTGCCGAAGTAGAACTCCGACGCGGTCTGGACGCCGTAGCAGCCCTGGCCCAGATAGATGGTGTTCAGGTACATCTCCAGGATCTCCTGCTTGGTGTAGTTCTTTTCGAACTCCAGGGCCCGGAAAATCTCCCGCACCTTGCGGTTGATGGTGTTGCCGTCGTCGCCGGTCATGTTCTTCAGCACCTGCTGCGTCAGGGTGGAGCCGCCGAAGGTGGCCCGGCTGCCGGTGAAGAAGTTCAGCGTGGCGGAGGCGGTTCGGGTCCAGTCCACGCCGTTGTGCTCGAAGAACCGCTCATCCTCGATGGCCACCGCCGCCTGCCACAGTGCGTCCGGCATCTGGTCAAAGTCCGCCCAGATGCGGTTTTCCGTACCGTAGAGGCTCTCGTATTCCACCCATTCTCCGGTTTCCTTATCCTGATAGTAAATCCGCGAGCTGAGGTTCATGGTGTAGTCCTCCGCCCGCACCTCCAGCGTGGGGGCCAGCGTGGTCTTGACATAGACCATGAAGATCCCCCCGATCATCAATGCGGTGCAAAGGCCGATGAGCAGCACCGTTCCCACAATAAAGCCCACGCGCCTGCCGTTTCCCTGCCGGGTGCTTTTACGCTGTCTGGGCTGGCGGCTGCTCCGGTCACTCCGGCCAGATGCAGCCTCCCGTTTTCTGTGCTCCAACGCAGAGCACCTCCTTTTCGTAGATTGTTTCGGCAAAGCCTGCCGCCGCAGTCACAGCGGACGCCGCGCAGGCTCATGGTACGCCATAATACTTTTTATTGTACCATCCCCTGTCAACATTGAAAATGTCGTTATTTCCGTTGTAAAAGTTCCCGTTTTTTCATATTTTTACCCATGGCGCAGAAATTTCTTTGAATTCCCTGCCAGCTTTCCCGTTTTTTGAAAAGTTGTCGGCTTGCATTCACCGCAAATTTCGGGTAGAATAACATCAACAAAGAGGAAAAGGAGCCATGCCCATGTCTGAAGATTTCGGCCCCACGTTTATCACCGTCACGGATGAGGACGGACAGGAGCTTGTATTGGAGTTTGTCTCCTCCCTGGAGTACAATGGTGCCCAATACCAGGCGTTTTTCCCCGCCGAGACCGAGGGGGAAGAGACTCCGGAAGAGGATACCGGCCTGATTATCCTGAAGGTCATCCACGAAGACGGCGAGGACCTGCTCTCCACCCCCGACACGGAGGAGGAGGCCGAAGCGGTCTACGACCTTTTCATGGAAGAGCTGTTCAGCGACGAAGAGGACGAGACCTGAGCCGCGGGAAATTTCCAGCGCAGCCGAACACAGTTTCGATTGCATTTCTTCCCGCAATGTGATACCGTATGTATCGTACCCTGCGGGGTTCGTGATAGATCTTTTTTTAACCCACATTTCGTTATACGGGATGCCGGATCAAGTCGTGGTTCGCAGGCCTCCCGGCTGCTGTCTGCGGCTGGAAGTTGGAAGCGATAAAGCGCCTTGGAGGCGACCCACCTGGCCGTGAAGGTGCAGGTTATAACGAGGTCTACACGGCCGCCGCGGGGTTTCCTGCACTGTTTTTGGGAAGCGCACAATGCGCTTCCCTTTCTTTATCGCTTTCAGCTTGATTTCAGCCTGCTGCCATACACTGGTACCTGCGAATTTCCCCTTGCAGAAACGGCGCCGATCCATTATAATATCAAGGTGCGTGACAAACGGTTCCCCCGGGAAGCCGCACCGATTACTTGAGAGGACTGAAACAACAAATGAGCGCATCAAGAGAAAAGAAGACCCGGCAGTCTACGCCCAGCGTGGACTGGACTGACCCTAAGACCGCCCGAGAAGCCCAGCAGCGCAAGGAAGAAAAGCGCAGCAACATGATCTATGCCGCCATCGCGGTGGTATTCGTCATCGTGGCTGTGGTCTCCCTGACCTGGAAGTCTCAGATTATCCAAAAGCACGCCACCGCCGTCACCATCGGGGACGAAAAGTACACCGCCGGTGAGGTAAATTACTACTTCCAGCAAGTCTATCAGAGCTTTGTGAGCCAGAACTCCTATTTCATCAGCTATCTGGGGCTGGACACCACCCAGGATCTGCGGGATCAGGCCTACCCCGGCAGCGAGGACGGCCAGACCTGGTTCGATTACTTCCTGGATCAGGCTCTCCAGCAGATGGTCACCGTCAAGGCCCTCAACGACAGCGCCGCGGCGGACGGATTCACCTGGACGGATGAGCTGCAGTCCCAGCTGGACAGCTCCCTGCAGACCCTGAAGGACAACGTGTCCTCCTCCGGTTACTACACCTCCTTCAAGCAGTACCTGACCGTCAACTACGGTGGTCTGATGACCGAGAGCATCTTCACCGAGCAGCTCAAGGAGACCATGCTGGCCCAGGCCTACGCCACCGAGTACAGCGACAGTCTGACCTACACAACCGAGGACCTGGACGCCGCCTACGCCGAAAACCCCAACAACTATGACAAGGTGGCCTATCAGAGCATCCGCGTCAGCGGCTCCGTGCCCACCACCGACGCCGACGGCAACACCGTGGAGGTCACCGATGAGATGAAGGCCGACGCCATGGCCCAGGCCAAGGAACAGGCCGACTCCCTCTACGCCTCTTTCCAGGCCGGTCAGAGTCTGGAGTCTCTGGCCAATACCGACGAGGATCTCTATTACACCAACTCCGACGGCGTGACCTACGCCTCCGACGCCCTGGGCGAGTGGCTGTTTGACTCCGCCCGCAAAGCCGGTGACTCCGCCGTGGTGGAGGACGAGTCCGGTTCTGCCTACTATGTGGTTTCCTTCGGCAGCCGGTTCCGGGATGAATACAACACCGTGGACGTGCGCCACATCCTGCTCCAGATCGACGACAGCAGCCTGGACACTGAGTCCGACACTTACGACGCCGACCTCCAGGCCCTTAAGGATGAGACGAAGGCCAAGGCCGAGGATCTGCTGGCCCAGTGGAAGGAAGGCGACGCCACCGAGGACTCCTTCGCCGAAATGGCCAACGAGTACTCCGAAGACACCGGCTCCAACACCAGCGGCGGTCTGTACACCCAGGTCTATCAGGGCCAGATGGTCACCGAGTTCAACGACTGGTGCTTCGATCCCGCCCGTCAGGCCGGCGACACCGGTATTGTCTACGGTGAGAGCGACTCCTACAAGGGGTATCACATCATGTACTTTGTGGGCACTGACCTCCCCTACTGGCAGGTGCAGGTGACCGACACCCTCAAGAACGCAGATGTGGACGCCTGGTACGCTGAAAAGACCGCGAACTACACCGCAGAGCAGGGCAGCGGTATCCGCTACGTGGGCTGATCTGCCCTTTGGATTCAAAAGCGGCCGGCATTACGCCGGCCGCTTTTCATTGACAACGGAGGAAATGCCATGGAACATCCCTTTTTGCGCTGTGAAATGCTCTGGGGCCTGGAGGCGCAGCAGCGTCTGGCCCAAAGCCATGTGATTGTCTTCGGCCTGGGCGGCGTGGGCAGCTACGCAGCCGAGTGTCTGGCCCGCTCCGGCATCGGTGAGCTGACCCTGGTGGACAACGACACCGTAGCCCTGACCAACCTCAACCGGCAGCTGGAGGCTCTCCATTCCACCCTGGGCAAAGCCAAGGCCCAGGCCGTTGCGGACCGCCTGCGGGACATCAATCCAGCGCTGCGGCTCCATCCCATCTGCGCCACCTATGACGCCGCCCATCGGGACGACTTCTTTCCCCAGGGCTGCCGGTACGACTACATTGTAGATGCCATCGATCTGGTCAGCTGCAAGATCGATCTGGCAGAGACCGCCCGGCGGCTGGACATTCCCCTCATCATGGCCCTGGGCACCGGCAACAAACTGGACCCCTCCCTGCTTCGGCTGGCGGATCTGTCCGAAACCTACGGCTGCCCCCTGGCGCGGGTCATGCGCAGAGAACTGCGTAGACGGGGCATCGAGCATGTACAGGTGGTGTTCAGTCCCGAGGAGGGCGTAACCCCCGCCCAGCCGGAGACGCCGCCGCCGGGACGGCGCAGCGTACCCGGCAGCACCCCCTGGGTTCCCGCCACCGCCGGGCTGCTTCTGGGCAGCGCCGTGGTGCGCAGCCTCCTGACCGGGCAAACTACCTTGGAAGAGAAAGAGACGTGAATATCATGCTGACAGGCACCATTGTCAATACGCTGGCTATCCTGGCCGGTTCCGCCGCAGGGCTCCTCATCAAGGCCCTGGCCGGTCGCTGCTCCGGTTCCCTGGACGGCGCCAGCCTTCTGGGCCACCGACTCCAATCCATCATCATGCAGGGCGTGGCGCTGTGTATCCTCTATATCGGCATCGACGGATGTCTGGAGGGCAGCAACGCCCTGATCGCCATTTTGTCCATGGTGGTAGGCGCCATTTTGGGCGAGCTGCTGGATCTGGACAAACGTATGCGCTCCCTGGGCGACTGGGTACAGCGGCGTACGGCCCACCTGCTGGGCTCCCAGGAGCCCGCCTCCATCTCCGAGGGTTTTGTCACCGCAAGTCTTCTGTTCTGCGTGGGGGCTATGGCCATCGTGGGCTCCCTGAACGACGGCCTCACCGGTGACCACAGTACGCTCTTTGCAAAGTCCCTGCTGGACGGCATCAGCTCCGTGGTGTACGCGGCTTCCCTGGGGGTGGGCGTGGCCTTCTCCGCCGCCGCAGTATTCATCTATCAGGGCATCATCACGCTGCTGGCCTCCTTCCTCCAGCCCTTTCTGGGGGACGCGGTCATCGCCGAGATGACCTGCGTGGGCTCGCTGCTGATCGTAGCACTGGCCCTGAACATGCTGGGTGTCACCAAGATCAAGGTCATGAACCTGGTGCCCGCCATCTTCCTGCCCATCCTGCTGTGCAGGTTCATGTAAACCAAGCAAAAAAAGAGACGGCATAGCCGTCTCTTTTTTTGTACTCTTTTGGCTTATTCCAGTGAGAACGTCTCACTTCCGATGCGCAGGGCCGTCACCTGGGTCAGATCCACCGGCACACGCCAGTAGTAAGTGCTGCTCCAGCGGGTGTATTCCGCGTCCTGGAAGCGGCTTGAGCCGCCGCTTTGCTCCACCACGCTCCCGTCCTTCAGCACCAGCGCCGCCCGCTCCGGCTCCCAGGCCTGTTCCTCCACCGCCTGCACGTACTGGATCTCCGTGGCGGAGATACGTACCTCCCGGATGGTGGTCCGCCCAGCCTCCCGGGTATCCCGGTTCCGGGCAGGCACCTCCAGCTCCGGAATGATCCGCACCTGCCGCTCCTCGCCCGGCGTCAGAGAGAAAGCCAGCGTCCAGGTGCCCTCGGCCGCCGGAGTCTCCTCCCAGTCCCCGCCGATCTCTTTTCGGTTCAGATCTTCCAGCACCAGCGTAGCTGCCCGCGGCTCGTCCAGCAAGGTGCTCTTCCCTGCAAGGTCAATGGTGTAGTGCAGCAGCACCGTAAACACGCCGTCCTCCGCCGTGCCGCTGTAAAGGGTCTGGATGCCGGAACCGCCGGGCGTATCGTGGATCTTCTCCGGGTCCGGGTCCAGCGTCAGGTCTATCATTCCAAAATCGTACCGGTGCTCCTCGTCCTCTTCGTAGGTGCCGCTGACCTTCAGCAGCAGCCAGATGCTGGAGTCTCCCGTCGTGACGGAATCCAGTGTCACGGTCACGCCGTTCTGGGTGTCCTGGGCGCCTACCTGCTCCGTCAGATGGTCGATGAGCGCCAGCTGCTCCGCACTCATCTCGGTGTCGTTTTGCTCTGTCCACTGCCGGGCAAACCAGCCCTGCAGCGTGCCGGGCATCCCCACCGTTGCGATGGCCGATCCGGCCAGCACCGCCAGAATCGCCGCGGCGATCAGAATCCCCTTGGGAAATCGCTTTTTTGGATTTCTTCGTTCCAGTTTCATCATTTGCGCCACCTCCCCGCGCAGTCTCTCGGAGGCATGCACCTGATCAAAGACCTGCCAATACTCCTCTTTCATCTCTCACGCCTCCTCCAATGCTCGTCTCAGCTTCTCCCGTCCCCGTGCCAGCCGGGTCTGCACCGTGGAGACCTTCAGCTCCATCAATTCCCCGATCTCCGCCACGGAGTAGCCCTCGTAATAATAGAGGTACAGCGGCAGCCGGTATTTGGCCGGCAGGCCCCTCACCGCCTCGTACAAGGTGCTTTGTCCCGGCTCGGTAAAGGACGGCTCCGGGCAGTGTTCCAGCGTCACCGTCCTGGTGCGCCAGGGACTGCGGTTCATGTCCCGGCACACATTGATCGTTACCCGGGTCAGCCAGTAGCGCAGATGGTCCTCCCCATCGAAGGACACCTCCGCCCGCCACAGCCGCAGCATGGCCTCCTGGGCGGCATCCTCCGCATCCTGCGGATTCCGGCAATCATTGAGGGCAATGCGGTAGACCATATCCAGATACCGCTCCGCGGCCTTTTGGAACTCCTGCTCAGTCAGCATGAACGTCTCTCCTTGAAAAGCTTTTCACCTGTAATACGGAGCAGGCTGAGGAAATATCCCGCTTTTCGTCCCGATTACAAAAAAATTCTCCGGCTAAAAGCCGGAGAATTTTTCATAAATCAGAACGGTCCGTAGTTGGTCAGCGTGGCGATAAGCATGAACACCGCACAGATGGCAAGCTCCACGCCCACCACAGGCAAAGCGAACTTGAACCACTTGTTGAAGGGGATACCCGCCACCCCCAGCGACGCGCACAGCGTTCCGTGAGTGGGAATAATGGCATTGGTGAAGCCGTCGCCGAACTGGAAGGCCAGCACGGCCGTCTGACGGGTCAATCCGATGATATCCGCCAGGGGCGTCATGATGGGCATGGTGGTGGACGCCTGGCCGGAGCCGGAGGGAATGAAGAAGTTGATGACGCACTGCACCAGCAGCATGCCCTCCGCCGCCACCGCCTTGGGAAGTCCGGAGATGACCGTGGCCAGGGCGTAGACGATGGTATCGAGGATCTGGCCCTCGGTCATGACCACCAGGATGCCCCGGGCGATGCCCACGATCAGGGCGCCCATGGCGATGTCCTTGGCGCCGGCGATGAAATCCCGGGCCATGCCGTTGGGCGTGGTACCGCCCACGATGCCGCCCACGATGCCCATGCCCAGGAACACGGAGGCAATGTCCAGCACGCCCCAGCCGTGGGTAATGACGCCGTAGACAATAACGCCCAGGCCGCCGGCCAGCACCAGCAGCACCAGGATGTCACGGCGGCGCAGCGGCACATCTTCAATGGCGACCCGCTGATCCTTCTGCGCAAGCTCCAGATCATACACATAGCTGGCGGAGGGGTCCCGCTTCACCTTCCCCGCATAGCGGAGGATGCAGGCGGGAACCGCCACCAGCATACACAGCCACACGGCCACCCGCAGTCCCATGCCGGAGAACGTGGGCAGCTCCGCGATCTTCTGAGCCACGCCCACGGTAAAGGGATTCATGAAACCGGAGGAGAACCCGATGGCCGCGCCGAAGGTGACCATGCTCATGCCCACAATGGCGTCGTAGCCCAGAGCTCTGGCCAAGGCAATGCCGATGGGGATGAAGATGATGGTCTCCTCAGACATGCCGAAAGTGGCGCCGCCCAGAGAAAAAGCAAACATCATCAGAGGAATCAGCAGCTTCTCCCGGCCCTGAAGCCGGTAGGCCAGCTTCTTGATGCCGTTTTCCAGGGCGCCGGTGCAGGTGATGATGTTGAACGCACCGCCTACCACAAAAATAAAGACCATGATGTCCGCCACTTCCAGCATGCCGTCCGGAATGGCATGAAGCAGGCCGAACAGGCCCACCGGCGTTTGATCCACGTAAGTAAAGGAGTTGGGGTCCACCACGCTGCGGTCCGCCGTTTCGTTGTACACCCGCTCGTAGCTGCCGGCGGGAATCAGATAGGTGCACAGCGTCATGAGTACAATGATGACAACCAGGATCACAAACGTATGGGGGAATGCAAGTTTTCTCTCTCGTTTTTCTTCTTTCACGGGGGCCTCCCTGTTTTCAAACAAAATGGGCCCGGGGTACACACACTACCCCGGGCCCATTTCGGGTCAATACAAAATCTCGCAGGCCGGAGCGAATTACTTCAGCTCGACCTTGGCGCCAGCCTCTTCCAGCTGCTTCTTCAGGGTCTCGGCCTCGTCCTTGGACACAGCCTCCTTCAGGGTCTTGGGAGCGCCCTCGACGGTAGCCTTGGCCTCGGCCAGGCCCTGGCCGGTGATCTCACGGACAGCCTTGATGACCTTGATCTTGGCAGCAGCGTCGAAGCCGGTCAGAACCACGTCGAACTCGGTCTTCTCCTCAGCGGCGGGAGCAGCAGCGGCAGCGGGAGCAGCCATGGCAGCGGCGGAAACGCCGAACTCTTCCTCCAGAGCGTGCACCAGCTCGCTCAGCTCCAGAACGGTCAGGCCCTTGATCTCTTCGATCATAGCGGTAACTTTCTCAGACATTGTATTTGCCTCCTAATTGTAAATTTTAAAAATGGGTTGCCGGGAATGATTATTCCGCGGCGGGAGCCTCTTCGGCAGCCTCGGCGGGAGCGCCGTTCTTCTCGGCGATCTGCTTGAGGACCACAGCCAGGCCGGTGATGGGAGCCAGCATGGTGCCCAGGACCTGCGCCTGCAGGACGGGCAGAGCGGGAATGGAAGCCAGAGAGTTGATGGTGGCCAGGTCGACGGGCTTGCCGTCCATGAAGCCGCCCTTGATCTCGAACTTGCCATCCAGCTTCTTGGCGCAGTTGGCCATGACCCGGGCGGGAGCCACGGGATCATCGCACAGAGCCAGAGAAGTGGTACCGTTGAGCAGGCCGTCCAGCTCGCTCAGACCGGTGTTGTTGAAAGCGAAGCGGAGCAGCGTGTTCTTCACGACAGCGTAATCCACATTGCTCTCACGGCACTCCTTACGCAGCGCAGTGTCTTCTTCAACGGTGATACCCTTGTAGTCGACAATCACGCCCGCGGTGGCCTTCTGGATCTTCTCGGTCAGCTCGGCGACGATGGCCTGCTTTTCAGATAAGACCTTTGCGTTAGGCATTCTTGTTTTCACCTCCACAGGAATTGTAGGTGCGTTCAAAAAGGAAACCGTCCTTATGCCGCAAAGGCACAAGGACGGTGTAGCAATCTTACGATATGCCGCCCTCGGCAGGATTTACGGGCAAAACCCACCTGCTGTCTTTGGAACGCATCTGATATTATATTCAAGAAGCCGACAGATGTCAACCCTCAAATATGCTTTTTTTGCGGATCGGGGATGCGCTCCCCGATGGATCACACCATCTTGGCGGTGTTCATCTTCACGCCGGGGCCCATGGTGGAAGCGGCCACGCAGCTGCGGATATACTGGCCCTTGGCCGCGGCGGGCTTGGCCTTGATGATGGCGCCCATGAGGGCGTTGAAGTTCTCGGTCAGCTTCTCAGCGCCGAAGGACACCTTGCCGATGGGGCAGTGAATGATGTTGGTCTTGTCCAGACGGTACTCGATCTTACCGGCCTTGACTTCCTTGACAGCCTTGGCCACGTCGGGAGTCACGGTGCCGGCCTTGGGAGAGGGCATCAGACCCTTGGGGCCCAGGACCTTACCGAGGCGGCCAACAATGCCCATCATATCGGGGCTGGCGACCACCACGTCGAAGTCGAACCAGTTTTCCTTCTGGATCTTCTCCACCATATCCATATCGCCCACGAAGTCGGCGCCGGCCTCACGGGCAGCGTCAGCCTTGTCGCCCTTGGCGAACACCAGAACGCGGACGGTCTTGCCGGTGCCGTGGGGCAGCACGATGGCGCCACGGACCTGCTGGTCGGCGTGACGGGAGTCAACGCCCAGCTTTACATGCAGCTCCACAGTCTCGTCGAACTTGGCGCTGGCGGTTTTGCAGATGAGAGCCATGCCATCGGCAGCCTCGTACAGAGTGTTCTTGTCGATCTGCTTGGCACTTTCCTGATATTTCTTGCCTCTAAACAATGTTACTTCCTCCTCATAGTGGTTCTTCGGAATCAAATCCTCCCACTGTATGGAGCGGCTTTCCAGCCGCTCGGCTGTTATGAATGGTCAGTCGCGCTGGGGAGCGGATCAGTCGCCCACCACAACGCCCATGGAACGGCAGGTGCCTTCGATCATGCTCATAGCGGCTTCCAGGCTGGCAGCATTCAGGTCGCGCATCTTGATCTCGGCGATCTTCTGAATGGAGGCCTTGGAAATGGTGGCCACCTTGGTCTTGTTGGGCACGCCGGAACCGGACTCGATGTTGCACTCCTTCTTGATCAGGACGGCCGCGGGAGGCGTCTTGGTGATGAAGGAGAAGGAACGGTCGGCGTAGACGGTGATAACCACGGGGATGATCATGCCCATGTCGTTCTTGGTGCGCTCGTTGAACTCCTTGGTGAACGCGGCGATGTTGACGCCGTGCTGGCCCAGAGCGGGGCCGACGGGAGGAGCGGGAGTCGCTTTGCCTGCGGGGATCTGCAGTTTTACATAACCAGTAATCTTCTGTGCCACGGAGTAGCACCTCCTAAAATCATAAATGTGGTGGCGGCCCGGGGCCGTCTTTGGCGGGACAAACGTCCCTCCCACTTGCATCGGAAGCCGCCCGGTGCGGCGGGGACGCTTACTCCTGGACCTCTACCTGGTCCAGTTCCAGTTCCACCGGCGTCTCGCGTCCGAACATGGAGACCATCACGCTCACCCGGTTCTTCTCGGGCTCGATCTCCTCCACAACGCCGGTAAAGCTCGCCAGCGGGCCGTCCATGATCCGAACATGGTCGCCCACGTTGTACTTGACGACGATCTCGTGCTTTTCCATGCCCATGGCAAGCACCTCTTCCTCCGTCAGGGGGATGGGCTTGTTGGCGGAACCGACAAAGCCGGTGACGCCGCGGACATTCCGCACCAGATGCCAGGTGTCGTCAGTCATAACCATCTTGATAAGCACGTAACCGGGGAACACCTTCCGCTCCACCTCTTTGGTAGCGCCGGAATCGGTGACCTCCGTCACGGTCTCCAGGGGGATCTCGATCCGCAGGATCATATCCTCCATGCCGCGGCCGGTCACAAACTTCTCAATGCTGGTCTTAACGGCATTTTCATAGCCGGAATAGGTATGGACTACATACCACTTGGCGTTCTCTGCCATGATGCCTTACCCCAGCAGGCTCAGGACCATGTCCAGAGCGGCACCCAGCACACCGTCGAAGATCCAGATGCATGCACCGATCACCAGAGAGCACATCAGCACGGTGCCGGTGTTCTCCACCACGGTCTTGCGGCTGGGCCAAACGACTTTCTTCAGTTCGCTTTTCATCTCGCGGAACCAGACGCCGCGATCCTTCTTCTTTTTCGCTTCTTCTGCCATCTCGTTACACGCCTTTCTTCATCGTTGTTGACCTTACTTGGTCTCGCTGTGGAGCGTGTGCTTCTTGCAGAAGGGGCAATACTTATTCAGCTCAAGCTTGTCCGGGGTATTCTTCTTGTTCTTCATCGTATTGTAGTTTCTCTGCTTGCACTCGTTGCATCTCAGGGTAACTTTTACGCGCATCTAACGGCACCTCCTTATTATTGGTATCATGCCCGGCAACGCCGGGGATACCGACTGCCTCCCTGCCTCTTCTCCGGACCTTCGCCGCCGCCTAAAAGCGAAAAAAGCGCACGACAAAAAAGCCCTTTTTCACAGGTAAGAAAGATTGTAGCATAAGTCAAAGCGCAGGTCAACTGTTTTTTGCAAAAAATTCCCGCTTCATTCCCTGTTTTTTCCGTGTCTTGCAGCCGGGACCGGGATGTGATATGATGGAAAAAATTTTCACGCGGCCTCACCGGGCCGCTGCAAAGGAGTTTACCATGCGTATCATGGCCATCGACTACGGCGACGCCCATACCGGCATTGCCATCTCCGATCCCACCGGCTTCCTCGCCGGCTTCACCACCACCATTGACGCCTACCGGCCGGAAGTGGTTGCCCAGCGGGTTGCGGAACTGGCCCGCAGCCACGGCGCCGAGGAGTTGGTGCTGGGCTATCCCAAAAACATGGACGGGACGCTGGGTCCCCGGGCGGAAAAGGCGGAGGCCATGGCCGCTCTTTTAAAAGAAGCCACCGGCCTGCCGGTAATCCTCTGGGACGAGCGGCGTACCACCATCGACGCCCACCAGATTCTCATGACCGGCGGCAAAAACGCCAAAAAGCGCAAGAAAGTGGTGGACGCAGTGGCTGCCTCCTTGATTCTGGAGGGCTATCTCACTTATAAGCGGTCCCATCCCTGAGCGATACCGCGCCGTCTCCAAAAAAGAGCACGCTGCCCCAGGCAGCGTGCTTTTTCTTATTCCTTGATGGAGCCGTCAGCGTTGAACACCGGCAGCGGAGCCAGGAACTTGATATCCTTGCGGTTTTTGGCGTCGCCCTCCGCCAGCACGGCTGCCCGCTCCGTCACGGTGCCGCCCGCCAGCTTCACCAGTTCCTCCATGGCGTGGAGAGAACCGCCGGTGGAGATCACGTCATCCACCACCAGAACCCGCTTGCCGCGAATCAGCTCCGCGTCGTCCCGGCCCAGATACAGTTCCTGCCGGCCGGCGGTAGTGATGGATTCGTCCTCCACATGGATGGGATTGGGCATATAGACCTTGGCGCCCTTCCGGGCCAGGATGTACTTCTTGGCGCCGGACTGCCGGGCCATCTCGTGGATCAGGGGGATGCCCTTGGCCTCCGCGGTGAGCATGTAGTCAAAGCTGCTTTGATCCACCAGCTTCAAAAGCTCCCGTGCGCAAGCCACCGTCAGCTCCGCGTCCCCGAATACCACAAACGCAGCGATGTAAAGATCGTCCGTCACCTTGCAGATGGGGAGCTGGCGCTGCAGGCCGGCCACATTTAAAGTATAATGCATGTCTCTGCCTCCTCAGTGTGGCCCCCGCAGGGGGCCGATGGTCATACCGTAAATATTATACAGTCTGTGGCGGGAAAGTCAATCACTCTGCCGATTTCAGGCAAAAAAACGGCCGCCCTCCCGGGCGGCCGCCTCCGTTACTGCTTGGCGTCAATATAGGAGTAGAGAGTGTACTTGGAGATTCCAAAATACCGGGCGATCTTGTCGCCGGACTTGGTCACCAGAAACGCTCCGTTCTGGTTGAGGAACTGGATGGCTTTGACCTTGTCGTCCTTGTTCATCAGCGCCACGGGCTTTCCCACCAGAGCCACGGACTGCTGAATCAGGTCCTCCAGCAGATCGTTGACGTTGATGATCTTCTCCGGCTCGGAGGGCGTGGTCTCCCCCGTGGAGATCAGGTCGTGGATGGCCCCCTCCACCATCATCAGGCGGGAGATATCATAGTTGATGGAAAAGATGGCGGACACCTTTCCCTTGCTGTTTCGGATATACACCGTAGAGGACTTGAGGATCTTACCGTCCGGCGTCTTTGTCAGGTAGCACAGGTGATCCTCCGGCGCCTGGGCATTGGTCTGCATCTGCTCCATCACCACATGGGACGCGCCGTCTCCCACCTTCCGGCCGGACACGTGTCCGTTTTCAATGGCCACGATGGTGTGATCCGGGTGGCGGCTCAGATCGTGCACCACCACCTCGCAGTTGCTGCCGAACTGTCCGGCAATGCCCGCGGCCACCTGCTTGAGCAGCTCTAATTTTCCGCTTTCCGTGGGTCATTCCTCCTTATTTTCATGACATACTTCCAATTCACCAGTTTCATCATACCATATTTTTTTGGGAAATCAACCATGATTTCTAAAAATTTTTTTGGTTTTCTAATTTTTTGTTTGACAAGTGAAATTCTTATGCTATGATAGGGGTAGATAAAGCCATTGGAGCGATCCTTACAATATAAAAACGGAGGGCATTGTTATGGACTTTGAAGCGATCAAAGCGGCGGCGGAAGGCTACAAGGCGGACATGAGCCGCTTCCTGCGGGACATGATCTCCCACCCCAGCGAAAGCTGCCAGGAGAAAGAAGTCGTCCACTGCATCAAGGCCGAGATGGAGAAGCTGGGCTATGACAAGGTGGAAATCGACGGCCTGGGCAATGTCATCGGCTGGATGGGCGAGGGCGACAAGATCATCGCCATCGACTCCCACATCGACA
>NZ_URDP01000047.1 GCF_900546705.1 uncultured Oscillibacter sp.
TGATGAAGTCCGTCTTGCCGACGACCACACCCGCGATGACGTCGCCGTGGCCGTTGAGGTACTTGGTGGCGCTGTGGACCACCACATCGGCCCCCAGATCCAGAGGACGCTGCAGGTAAGGCGTGCAGAAGGTGTTATCCACGATGACCTTGATGCCGGCGTTATAGGCGTGGGCGATCTTGGCAACCTCGGCAATGTCCACGATCTTCAGCGTGGGGTTGCAGGGAGTCTCCAGATACACGACCTTGGTCTTCTCCGTCAGGGCGGCCTTCAGGGCGGCCATGTCGGTCATGTCAATGAAATGAACCTTGACGCCGAACTTGCTGATGCCGTGGTTGAGCAGAGCGAACGTGCAGCCGTACAGGGTGTCGCTGGCGACGATCTCGTCACCGGCCTCCACGCTGGACCAGATGGCGGTGGAGATGGCACCCATGCCGGAAGCGGTGGCCAGAGCAGCCTCGCCGTTCTCCAGCTCAGCAACCTTCGCCTCGACGGTGGCAACGGTGGGGTTGCCCAGACGGGAATAGATGTAGCCGCCCTCCTGGCCGGCGAAGCGGGCGCCGCCCTGCTCCACGGTCTCGAACTCAAAGGTGGAGGTTTGGTAGATGGGATCGCACAGAGAACCGGCGGCGTTCTTCGCCTTGCCGGCATGGATCTGGCGAGTGGCAAAGCCAAGCTTCTTTTCGGTATTCATAATAAATCCTTCCTTTCTGATTCGGCCCGTCCAGTGTCTTTCACCGGTGGAGCAATTGTTTCTGCGTTCATTTTTTCCAGATGCTGGTCAGCGGTGCAAGCCGCTTCACTTCAGGAGAGATGGTTGAGAGAGTGTTTTCAGTATTCAGCAGTTTTGTTGTAATGTTGACCAGAAACCTCCTGGATTACTCCCGGTTTCTTTATCAACTTCTAACCATAAAATAACACATTTACGGGAGTCGGTGTTAGTATCCGTTTTCCTCAATCTGTTCTCACTTTTTTCAATAACGGTTTGACTTTCCCTCGCGCACGTCCTATAATATGCAATCATGGACAATTATGGCAGGAGGTGTAGAATGACCTTTCAGCAGCTTACATATGTCGTTGAAATTTCCAAGTGCGGCTCCATCAACAAAGCCGCACATAAGCTCTTTCTCTCTCAATCGGGAATTTCCACCGCTGTACGGGAGTTGGAGGAGGAGTTGGGCATTCAGTTTTTCGTCCGCAGCAACCGGGGCGTGGAATTCACGCCGGAGGGGAAGGAATTTCTCAGTTACGCGGTCTCGCTTCTGGAGCAAAAGCAGCGAATCGAAAGTCTCTACGGCGAGGCCCGCAACACCGCCGCTCCCGTCCGTTTCTCCGTCTCCACCCAGCGCTACCCCTTTTCTGAGGACGCCTTTTTGCGGATGCTCCAGAATACGGAGGAAAACCGCTACTGCTTTTCCGCCAAGGAGGCCGGCATGGACGCCGTCATCGACGATGTGTACGACCACCGGGCGGACATCGGCGTGATTTTCCTGACTGAGTTGACCGAGCGGATTATCCGCCGGCTTCTGGATGCGCGGGAACTGGAATTCCATGAGGTGGCCTCGGTGGCCCCATGTGTTTACGTGCGCAAGGATCACCCGCTGGCGGGTCTGAGCACTGTCAGCGAATCGGACCTGGCGGGTTATCCCTATGTTTCCTTTGAACACGACCAGGGTGTGGCGGCGGATTTTTCCGAGGAGTACCAGATGGTCTCTTTGAAAAAGCCCGCCAGGTGCATCAGCGTCAACAACCGCTCCACCATGATGAACGTCCTTGCCCGTACCGACGCCTTTACCACCGGAAGCGGCCTGTTGGTGGAAAACATCACCAGCCAATCTGTGGTGACCATCCCCCTGTCCGGCAAAACCTGTATTCGTCTGGGCTGGATCGTCCCCAAAAACAGCAAGCTCTCTCCTCTGGTGGAACAGTTTGTCTCCTACTTGCAGCAGTCTGTAGCGGAGTCCATCCGCTTTACGGAAAGTCTCCACCAGTCGCTGAGCAAGAGCTGCTCCGACGCGCAAACGTAAACACGGAAAAAAGAGAGCGTCCAATGGACGCTCTCTTTTTATGTATCAAGCCTGATTGGCCTCGCGGGCAGCCTCGGAAGCCAGCAACGCCTTCTTGGCCTCCACGCCGGATTCGGCCACATCGTACTCCCAGTTCCAGGGATCCTTGCGGCAGATACCGTCGGCGAAGGGGATGAAGATGGACAGGATGCCCACAACCGCCAGAATCCAGCAGTACCACAGGTTGGGGATAATATCCGTGGGGCTCATGGCGATTCCGTATGCAGAAGTCAGGGATGCCGCCGTCAGCAGCTGTGCGCCGTAGGGGATCATGCCCTGCAGCACGCAGGAGAACACGTCCAGCAAGGAGGCCGTACGGCGGGGGTCCACCTTGTACTCATGGCTGATATCCTTGGCCATGCTGCCGCTGAGGACGATGGCCACGGTGTTGTTGGCGGTGGCGCAGTCGGCCAGGGACACCAGAACGGAGATGCCCACCTGAGCGGACTTGTTGCCCTTCATCATGCCGCGCAGCTTCTCAATGAGCCAGGTGATGCCGCCGTTGTGGGTAACCATCTCAGACATACCGCCGCAGAACAGCGTCAGGAAGAACACTTCGTTCATGCCGGTGAAGCCGGTCCAGACGTTCTGGGCAAAGCCGAACACGTCCAGAGAGCCGGTGGCAAGGCCCACAATGCCGGCGGCGAAGATGCCGATGGTCAAAACCAAGAACACATTCATGCCCACCAGAGCCAGAATCAGGACCAGCAGGTAGGGCACAACCTTGATAATGCTGTACTCCAGCACGCCCATCTCAGGCATCACGTCGGGACGGCCCACGATCAGCAGCACGATGATGGTGATGATGGCGGCAGGCAGGGCGATGAAGAAGTTGACGCGGAACTTATCCCGCATCTCGCAGCCCTGGCTGCGGGTAGCGGCGATGGTGGTATCGGAGATCATGGACAGGTTGTCGCCGAACATGGCGCCGCCCACGCAGGCACCCAGCATCAAAGGGATGCTCAGCCCCGCCTTGTCCGCAACGCCCACGGCGATGGGGACGATGGCGCCGATGGTGCCCATGGAGGTGCCGGTGGCAGTGCCCATGAACGCGGAGATGATGAACACACCAGCCGTCAGGAAATGTACAGGAATCAGGCTCAGGCCCATGTTGACGGTGGCATCCCGGCCGCCCATGGCCGCAGCCACACCGGAGAACGCGCCCGCCAGCAGGTAGATCATCAGCATGGTCAGCACGTCCTCATTGGCCGCGCCCTTAGCGAAGATCTTGAACCTCTCATTCATGGTGCCCTTGGTCATGGCAAACGCCACCAGCAGGGCAATGAACATTGCCGTTACGGAGGGGAACTGGTAAAACGCCATTTCGACGCCCTGAGACTGCAGAATCAGTCCGGCGCCCAGATAGATAATCACGAAGATCAGGAACGGAACCAGTGCCAGGCCATTGCCTTTCTTGTTCAGGGATTGAGCCATAAATTTTCCTCCTCTTTTCTTGTCCGCTTTGCTGATACGCCTCTCTCTTCGTCTTATTGCACAGAATATGCTCTCCACATCTCTGTATCTCTGTGTAAAAGTATATCATTTTTTGCCCGCAACTGTTAATACCGATCTTATATAATGGGCTATTACTTTTTTCGATATCGCCTAGTTCTTTTTGTCATAATCTTAGCACGGGCACCGTCCGATTGACTTTTCCCCCGGTTTCCGGTATTGTAAAGTTCTCAACACAGCAAAGAAAGGCGGGATGCTCAATGCCCTCTCTGGACCTGTCCGGTCTGGCGAAAGTCTCTCTGGGAACCCTGACGCTGGGAAAGGTCGTCTCTACGGTGGTCACCCTTTTGATCTGCCTGGTGGTCATCCGGATTCTGATGAAGCTTCTGCGGCGGCTGCTGAGCCGCTCCAAGCTGGACGCCCGGGTGCAGAAATACCTCTCCAACGGCGTGCGGCTGATTCTGTATGTGATTACGGCCCTCATTGTGGTGGACAGTCTGGGCATTCCTGTCACCTCTTTGGTGGCGCTGCTGTCTGTAGGGTCCCTGGGCATCACCCTGGCCGCGGAGGATATTCTGGGCAATGTGGCGGGGGGCCTGGTAATCCTCTCGTCCCACCCCTTTGCCCTGGGCGATTTTCTGGAGGTGGGCGGTACCTCCGGTACAGTGGAGGAGATCAGCCTCAACCACACCAAGCTCATCACGCCGGAGGGCTTGATGGTGCTGCTGCCCAACAAGGAACTGGCCAGCTCCAAGATGACCAACTACACCGTCAGCGGACGCAGGCGCGTGGCCTGGAAGGTCTCCGCCTCCTATGACGCCCCCACGGAGACCGTCAAGGCGGCCTGTTCTCAGGCCCTGTCCATGACAGACCACATTCTGGAAGATCCCGCTCCCAGCGTACGGCTGACGGGCTACGGTGACAGCGCCATCGAATACACCGTGTACTGCTGGGCCACACCGCAGGACTACTGGGACGTGTACTTTGCCCTGGGAGAGCATCTGCGGACGGCTTTTGCCGACAAGAACGTGGAGATGACCTACAATCATTTGAACGTGCACATTGTGGAAAACCGGACCTGAACGAAAAAGGCGCCGCGGCATATGCCGCGGCGCTTTTCATAATTATTCAGCGGCCTGCCTTCCGGTCCTCCGCAATGAGCAGTTTCAGCGCCTCCACTGCCACCCGGACGGATGCAGTGGTGTCCTCGCTCATACGCTGGTCCAGACCGGCGGCCTCCCGCTCCTGGTTCCAGACCACATGGAAGCAGGAACCGCACCGGCACCCAAGGGCCGCCGCCACCACAAACAGCGCGGCAGACTCCATCTCGCTGGCTTTGACCCCCAGCCGCTTCCAGCTCTCCCACTTCTGCTTGAGCTCGTAATAGACCGGAGAGGCCTCAGGGCTGTGCTGGCCGTAAAAGCTGTCCTTGCACTGGACGATGCCCGTGTGCAGGGGCAGTCCCAGCGCCTCTGTGGCCCGGACCAGGCAGCCGGTGACGGTATAGTCCGCCACGGCCGGGAACTCCAGCGGCGCATACTCCAGGCTGGTATGCTCAAACCGGACGGCGCCGGTGGCCACCACAATATCCCCGGACTGGACGGCAAGGTCGATGCCGCCGCAGGTGCCCGTACGGATAAACGTGTCCGCGCCGCACTTGTGCAGCTCCTCCATGGCGATGGCGGCGGAGGGCCCGCCGATCCCGGTGGAGCAGGCAGTGACCTTCTCCCCCAACAGCGTCCCCGTCCAGACATTGAACTCCCGGTTGCAGGCCACCTGGCGGGCGTCATCAAACAAGGCTGCAATGGCCGGCACCCGGCCCGGGTCACCGGGCAGAATACAGTAGCGGCCTACGTCCTCGCTGGTGCAGGCAATGTGATACTGGCGTTCCAGTTCGTGCATACGGATCACCTCTCAGTTTTTTCTTCAGTATAGCAGACCGCGTCCTTCTTTGTAAAGAACGGCCCGCCGGGCAGACGGCTTGCATCTGTCATTCTTTTGTAACATATTACCTGGAAAAACGTGATATTCTGAGGCAAACTCATCAAGGAGGTGCTTATGAAACGCATCGCTGCATTGCTCCTGGCCCTGCTGCTCTCCGGCTGCGGCATCCAGGGTCCCGACAGTCCGGCCCAGCCGGACGACGGGCAGGCGGAGGACGCCGGTTCCATTCAGGACGCCCAGACGGGTGCTGGGAACACCGCCCAAAGCGGCCAGCCGGACGGCACACCCTCCGACGCCGGAGACGATGCAGACGCAGACCAGACCTTCACCCGGGAATTGTCCGTCACCGTGGACGGTGGGCGGACACTGACCCTGGTGGCCCACTGCAAGGAGACGGCTATGGAGGGCTTTTCCACCTACGGCACGGGCTCCATCGACGTGCTGGACGGTGAAACACTGCTCCAGACCCTGGACGTGGGTGCGGGCGTCCTCACGCTGGAGGAAGATGCGGCAGCTTCCTCAAAGGAAGTCTATCCCATGCTTTTCGACTCCTTTTACCTTCCCACTCCGGAAGATCTCAACTTTGACGGCGCCCAGGACATCCTGTGCATGTGCGACATGGGCACGGTGAACGGATCGTACCTGAGCTGGCTGTGGGACCCGGCCCAAAGGCAGTTCATCGCCGGCCCCGGGCTGTGCGGCTACGCCGTGGAGCCTGACCCCGAGACCCGGCAGGTTTCCGTCAGCAGCCGCGGCGGCTGGGGCACTTACGACACGGACATTTACGCGCCCGATGAGCAGGGTGCCCTGGTCCATGTGAAGAACATCCACGAAGCGCCGGCTGAGGACGGCAGCGGAACGCCGAAAACCACCGTCCGGGAGCTGGTGGACGGGCAGTGGGTAGAGACCTCTCAATAAAAAAACAGACCGGAGCCGTGGCTCCGGTCTGTTTTTTATTGATCCGCGTCAGCCAGACGGCGGAGAGTCTCTCCCGTCAGGCGGTAGACTGTCCACTCGTCCATGGGCTGGGCCCCCAGGGACCGGTAAAAGTCGATGCTGGGCCGGTTCCAGTCCAGACACCACCACTCCATCCGGCCGCAGCCCCGCTCCACCGCCAGAGCGGCCAGGCGTGCCAGAAGTGCCTTTCCGTATCCCCTTCCCCGGTACGCCGGACGGACATACAGGTCCTCCAGGTACAGTCCGGAGCGTCCCAGGAAGGTGGAGAAGTTGTGGAAAAACAAGGCAAAGCCCACCACCGTCTCCTCCTCCCGGGCCAGCAGCACCTCCGCCCCCCGTCGGTCAAACAGCTGCTCCCGGAGGGTGGCCTCGTCCGCCACCACCTGGTCCAGCAGATGCTCATAGTCCGCCAGCTCCCGGATCAGCTGCAAAATCAGCGCCGTGTCGGACGGGTCGGCAAACCCAATCGTCAGCTTCATTGCTTCCTCCTGTCAAACTCCACCGTGCCGCCTCATTTGAGCGTCACTACCGTCACGCCGGACTCGCCCTCGCCGTAGACACCCAGCCGGTAGGACTTGACCGCCTTGCTGCGCCGCAGCACATCGTGGACGGCCTTGCGCAGCGCGCCGGTACCCTTGCCGTGGATGATGGTGACGGTGTCCAGGTGACCCATGACGGCGGCAGAGAGGAAGTTTTCCACGACCCCCTCCGCCTCCAGCGTCTCCAGGCCCCGGATATCCAGTTCCCGGGATGCGGAGGTCCGCAGGGCCCGGTCGGCATTCTGGCGGATGGTCACAGTGCTCTTGGGCTTTCGCGCCGCCCGCTCGTCGTCCTCGATGAGCCGCACCTCGGCAGCCTTGGCCTTCATCTTCAGCACGCCGGACTTCAGCTGCAGCGTGCCGTCCTTTCCAACGGACACCACCTCCGCCGGCGTCCGCACACCGGGGATCTCCACCAGATCGCCCACGGCAATGGGCCGACTGGGCTTGGGGATGGGCTCCTGGCGGGCGTCGTGCTTGGAGATAGCCTCCTCCGCCTCGTTGAGGGTCCGGCGCAGGGCTGCCCGGGCCTCGTTTTCATTTTCCGCCCGCTCTCCTTTGGCCTGGGCCTTGCGCATGGCGCTCAGCTCCGCAAACACCTGGTCGGCGGCGGACCGGGCGTCCCGCACGATCCGTTTGGCCTCTGCCTCGCCCCGGCTGCGGGCGTTCTCCTTGGCCCGCTCCATCTGCGTGCGGAACTCCCGGGCCTTTCGGGCATCCTCCTCCCGCTGGGCATAGAGCCGACCCACCTCCTGCTCCCGCTTTTCCAGAGCCTGGCGCTTGGCCTCCAGCTGAGTCAGCACATCCTCGAACCGGACACTCTCGCCGCTCATCTGCACCTGAGCCGCCTGAATCACCTTCTCCGGCAGACCCAGCCGCCGGGAGATGGCAAAGGCGTTGGACTTGCCGGGGATGCCGATCAGGAGACGGTAGGTGGGGCTGAGGGTTTCCACATCAAATTCGCAGGAGGCATTTTCCACGCCCGCCGTGGTCATAGCAAAGGTCTTGAGCTCGGCATAGTGGGTGGTGGCAGCGATCTTCGCTCCGGCGCTGCGGGCCTCCTGAATGACGGCGATGGCCAGCGCCGCGCCCTCCACCGGGTCGGTGCCCGCCCCCAGCTCATCAAACAAAATCAGGCTGTGCCGGTCGGCCTCCTGCAAAATGCTCACAATATTGACCATATGTGCCGAAAAAGTGGACAGATTCTGCTCAATGCTCTGCTCGTCACCGATATCAGCCAGCACCTTTTCATAGACGGAGATCTCGCTCTGGTCCGCCACTGGAATGTGCAGGCCGCACTGGGTCATCACCGTCAGAAGTCCCAGCGTCTTGAGGCTCACAGTTTTGCCGCCGGTGTTGGGGCCGGTGATGACCAGGGTATCGAAGCTATCCCCCAGCTGGATGTCGATGGGCACCGCCTTCTTCTGATCCAGCAGCGGGTGCCGGGCACGCCGCAGGTGGATGCCGCCGTCCCGGCGCAAAGCCGGACGGGCAGCGTTCATCTTGTAGCTCAGCTGCCCCCGGGCGAAGATGAGATCCAAATGCACCATGGTGTCGTAGTCCCACTGGATGTCCTCCCGGTGGGCCGCTGCCTCAGCGGAGAGCTCCGCCAGAATCCGCTGGATCTCCTTTTCCTCCTTGGCCTGAAGCTCAATGAACTCGTTGTTGGCCTGCACCACGCCCATGGGTTCTACAAACACCGTGGCGCCGGAGGAAGAGATGTCGTGGACCAGGCCCGGCAGGTCCCCCTTGTGCTCGGCCTTGACCGGCACCACAAAGCGGCCGTCCCGCTGGGTGATGATGGTCTCCTGGAGCACCTTGGCGTAGCTGGGAGAGGAGATGATCTTCTGGAGGATCTGGCGGCTTTTGGTCTGGGCCGCCCGCATATGCCGGCGGATATCCGCCAGCTCGGGAGAGGCCGCGTCGGCGATGGTGTCCTCATCCACAATGCATCGCTTGATCTTCTCCTCCAGGAAGCGATTGCCGTGGAGGGACAAAAACAGGTGGTCGATGGCGGTCTTTTCCGCCGCGTCAGCGTTGAAGTACTCCTTGGCCCGGCGGGCGGCGGTCAACAGATCCGCGATGGTCAAAAGCTCCCGGGTGTTCAGGCTGCCGCCCCGGTCCGCCCGGTCCAGGGCCTCCGCCACCGGCTTGACACCGGAAAAGGACGGGCTGCCCCTGAGGCCGATCATGGTCCGGGCCGCATCCGTCTGGTCCAGCAGACGCAGAACCTCCTCCGCCTCGGTCTCCGGCCGGATGGCCAGAGCCCGCTGCTTGGCTTCGGCGCTGACAGCCTGATCGGCAAGCATCTGCAGTACCCGGGGCAGCTCCAGTGTGCGCAGAGATTTTTCAAACAGTTCGCTCATATTCAGTCTCTCCTGTCAAGTGGTTTCACTTGATGGTCATTCATAGATATAGGGATTTGGCGTTTCCAGCAGCCAGGGCAGGCAGTGGTTGAACTCCATCTGGATGGCGGGGTCAGGGAAATCGTCCGGCAGCAGGTCGCACTGAGACTTGAATCCCACGGAGAACCCCTCGGCCAGATCATACCAGCCTGCCGGAAAGATCTCCGAGGCCCCCAACGGCGTATCCCCTGCCAGAATACGCCCCACCAGATGGTACCATCCACCGCCGGAGAGAGTGGCAGGGGTACCCTCGTAGTACATCAGCTCCCCCGGCTTTTCCACATCCAGCCCCAGAGCTGCAAAAAAGTCCCGCACCGCCTGGGGCAGCGTTTCCACCGCCCGGACAAAGTTGCGGCATCCGTCACAGGTACAGGTGATCCAGTTCTCGTCATGGGACGCATAGTAGGCCCGGGTGGCCTCCACATCCACTGCCAGACGGTAGCCACCAAAGACAAATTCTGTCATATTCCTATCCATTTTGTATATCATTTTATAAATAATACAATTTGTATCTTATTTTGTCGGTGTCTGCACGCTTTTGTAGAAATCCAGCGTCCGAAATCCCCGCTCCAACTGGGCTGCCGCAAACGCCTCCGCTGCGTCGGAGAGGCGCTTCATGGGTCCCTCTCCCAGAGAAAATGCATACAGCCGACGGGGATCGCCGTACACGATATGACGCAGAGCCGCCAGGGAATCCCGGCAAAGGGGCATGGAGAGGGCGCGCTCTCCCCTGCCGCACCGGCGGCAGTGCAGCACGCCCTGTACCACATCCAGCATGGGCTCCTCCGGCTCCGGCAGTCCGCAGTAGGCACAGCTGTCCGCCAGGGGCTCATAGCCCGCCAGGGACAACAACTTGAACTCAAACGCCGCCTTCACCAACTGCGGTGGCTTGTGTAAAGTGGAAAGGGCATACAGTCCGTTGAGCAGATGCCGCAGGATGTCATCGGAGGCAGTGTCCTCCGTAGTGACCGACTCCGTCAGTTCCGCCAGATAGAACCCCAAAGCCATGGCCTCCAAATCCTGCCGCAGCCCGGCAAACAGCTCCAGCGTCTCTCCGTCATTGGCATAGTACCACTCGCCCCGGTGGTAAAGCGTCCACTCCCCGTACGCCAGGGACTGGGCGCAGGCGGCAAATTTGCTGTTCTTCCGTCGGGCACCCCGGGCAATCACGGAAATCCGCCCCAGATCCCGGGTCAGCAGCGTCAGGATTTTATCCGACTCCTTGGTCACTGTCTCCCGCAGAACAATTCCGTTTGTGACAATGTACGGCGTTGCCGCCACAGCGCTCCCTCCTATGTAGGAGGGAGGATCTCTCCTCCCTCTCAGCCCTCGATTCCCTGGTCTGAATGCTCCGACTGGCAGTAGAGCACGTAGGCCAGCGGCTCTCCTGTCATGCAGAACCAGTCCCAATAGGCGTCGTTTTTCATCCGCAGACCTCCTTTTCGTTAGTCTGCGGATTTTGTCGAACAATATAGCTGGAAACATCTGCGCAAATCGGCCATTGCAGCCAAACCGCTTGCACGCCGCGCCCGCGGCGGCGGGGCCCTGCCCCGCTCCGGAAAACCGGCAGGATATCGCTTTTGCTTCTATTCCACCTGATTCATCCCGGTAGCCGAAGCTGCGCACGTAATTCCTATTATCCCGCCAGTTTACCCCATGAAATTCCATTTCATGGGTGCCCGGTCTTACTCTGAGCGGTCAGGCAAAGCCCGCCCGCTCCAAGGGTTTGCTCCGGAAAACCGGCGGGATATCGCTTTTGCTTCTATTCCACCTTATTCATCCCGGTAGCCGAAGCTGCGCACGTAATTCATATTATCCCGCCAGTTTTCCTTGACTTTCACCCAGGTTTCCAGGTACACCTTGGTTCCCATGAATTTCTCCATATCCTGCCGGGCCAGGGAGCTGATTTTTTTCAGCATGGCACCCTGCTTGCCGATGATGATGCCCTTATGGCTGGCCTTTTCGCAGTAGATGGTGGCGTCCACGTCGATGACGCCGGAATCCCGCTCGGAGAACTTGGTGATCTCCACCGCGGTACCGTGGGGGATCTCCTTATCCAGGCAGAGAAGCAGCTTTTCCCGCAGCAGCTCGCCCATGACCTGCCGCTCCGGCTGGTCGGAGGTCACATCGTCCGGAAACAGCTGGGGGCCCTCCTGGGCATACCCATGGAGCTGATGCATCAGATCATCCAGACCACTGCCCGTATGGGCGGAAATGGGGATAATGGCGTCAAAGCCGTCCCACACCTGGTTGTATGCAGCAATAACCGGCAGCAGTTCCGCCGGCTCCACTGTGTCGATCTTGTTGATGCACAGCACGCAGGGAATCTTCTCCTCCCGAATCCGGTCGATCAGCGCCTGCTCCGGCCCGCCCACATGGGGGATGGGTTCCACCAGCAGCAGCGCGCAGTCCACATCGGAGAGGCTGGACGTCACCACCTTGACCATGTACTCTCCCAGCGCGGAGCGGGGCTTGTGGAGGCCCGGCGTATCCAGCAGGATATATTGGGTGTCCTCCCGGTTCACCACGCCGTAAATCCGGTTGCGGGTGGTCTGGGCCTTGTTGGAGACGATGGCAATCTTCTCTCCCACCAGGGCGTTGGTCAGACTGGACTTGCCCACGTTGGGCCGTCCGCATACGGTGATCATAGCAACTTGTTTGATGTTAGACATAGGTGATCCTCAACTTTCTTTCCGTTAAGCAATTTTTGGGGACGACAGAACCGATTCTGCCGCCGGTTTCCCGTTTACTTTACCACAAAATCGTGAAAATTACAACTGCCCGGGGACAAAGCGAGGGAGCATCTGCCTGAAGCAGACGCTCCCTCGCTTTTATTGTCCCTTACCGCGCCAGCACCTTCTTCAGGTACTGCCCTGTAAAGCTCTTCTCGCACGCGGCAACCTCTTCCGGCGTCCCGGTGCAGACGATGGTGCCGCCGCCGTCGCCGCCCTCAGGACCCAGATCAATCAGGTGGTCGGCACACTTGATGACGTCCAGATTGTGCTCGATGACCACCACCGTGTTTCCCGCGTCCACCAGCCGCTGCAAGACCTCCAGGAGCTTTCGCACATCGTCGGTATGGAGGCCGGTGGTGGGCTCATCCAGGATATAGATGGTCTTGCCGGTGGCCTGCTTACTCAGCTCCGTGGCCAGCTTCACCCGCTGGGCCTCGCCGCCGGAGAGCTCCGTGGAGGGCTGGCCCAGCTTCACGTATCCAAGGCCCACATCCTGGAGCGTCTGCAGTTTCTTGCTGAGCTTGGGCAGGGCGGCAAAGAAGTCCACCGCCTCGTCCACGGTCATGTCCAGCACCTCGGCGATGTTCTTGCCTTTGTAGCGCACCTCCAGCGTCTCCCGGTTGTACCGGCGGCCCTTGCACACCTCGCAGGGTACGAAGATATCCGGCAGGAAGTGCATCTCAATCTTCAGTACGCCGTCGCCGGAGCAGGCCTCGCACCGGCCGCCCCGAACATTGAAGCTGAAGCGGCCCGGCCCGTAGCCCCGGCTCTTGGCCTCCTGGGTGGAGGCGAACAGATCCCGGATATCGTTGAACAGCCCTGTGTAGGTTGCGGGGTTGGAGCGGGGCGTGCGGCCGATGGGGCTCTGGTCGATGTCCACCACCTTGTCCAGCTGGTCGATGCCCTCGATGCGCTCGCACTTGCCCGGATGCACCTTCATGCGCATGAGCTCCGCACCAAGGCGCTTGAAGAGCACCTCGTTGACAAGAGACGACTTGCCGCTGCCGGAGACGCCGGTGACCACCGTCAGCGTTCCCAGAGGAAACTCCACATCAATGCCCCGCAGGTTGTTCTCCGCCGCGCCGATGACCTTGAGTATTTTTCCGTTGCCACTGCGCCGCTGGGCCGGTACAGGGATTTTTTTCTTACCGGAGAGGTACTGGCCCGTCAGACTCTTGGGATTGGCCATGACCTCCTCCGGCGTGCCGGCGGCTACCACCTCGCCGCCGTGGATGCCGGCGCCGGGGCCGATGTCGATGAGGTAATCCGCCGCGCGCATGGTGTCCTCGTCGTGCTCCACCACCAAAAGGGTGTTGCCCAGGTCCCGGAGGCTTTGCAGCGTGGCAAGCAGCTTGTCGTTGTCCCGCTGGTGCAGCCCGATGGAGGGCTCGTCCAGAATATACAGCACGCCCATGAGACTGGAGCCGATCTGTGTGGCCAGACGGATGCGCTGGCTCTCGCCGCCGGAAAGGGTGGCCGCGCTGCGGCTGAGGGTCAGATACCCCAGGCCCACAGACTGCAAAAAGCCCAGCCGGGAGCGGATCTCCTTGAGAATCCGACTGGCAATACGCAGCTGCTGTTCCGTCAGTTCCAGCTTGTCTACCCAGTGGAGCTCATCGGTGACCGACATGGTGGTGAACTGGTAAATATCCAGATCGCCCACGGTAACCGCCAGGGATTCCTTTTTCAAACGGCGGCCCCGGCAGTCCGGGCAGGGACTCTGGGCCATCAGCTCCTCCAGCTCCCGCTTGCTGGCGTCGCTCTGGGTCTCCCGGTAGCGCCGCTCAATGTTATTGCAGATGCCCTCAAAAGCTTGGTACAAAACGCCTTTGCCCCGGGGCTGATCGTAGTGCAGCTCCAGTTTCTCCCCGCCGGTGCCGTACAGGATCACCTGCCGCACCTCTGCGGGCAGCTCCTGCCAGGGGGTGGTCAGGGCGAAATGGTACTTCTTGGACAATGCCTCAAAGTACATGCGCGCAATACCGTCAGAGCGGATGTTGCCCCAGCCGGAGGCCTGGATGGCCCCGTCCAGAATGCTCAGCTTCCCGTCCGGCACCACCAGGGCGGGGTCCACCTTCAGCTGGCTGCCCAGGCCCGTGCAGGTGGGGCAGGCACCGAAGGGGTTGTT
>NZ_URDP01000048.1 GCF_900546705.1 uncultured Oscillibacter sp.
CACAACGGCTGCGCCGTCATCAACCACGGCTTCCACTCCCAGACCGCCGCGCCCGGCTACGCCATGTGCTACGCCTGGGGCATCCGGCACCTGGACGGCGATCCCTGGCTCAAGACCCGGATCGACGACAAGGAGCACGAGTGGCTGTGGAAGCCCGACGCCAACGAGCACATCTATCAGGGCTGAACAAATCAGGAGGTATTTGAGAGTATGAAAACCGTTCGTTTGACCATGGCCCAGGCCCTGGTCCGGTTCCTGGAAAACCAGTATATCGACGTGGACGGCGTCCAGACCCGCTTCGTCCGGGGCGTGTTCATCATCCCCGGCCACGGCAACGTGGTGGGCCTGGGCCAGGCGCTGAGCCAGGAGGCCAAGCACCTGGAGGTCTATCAGGGCAAGAACGAGCAGGGCATGGCCCAGGCGGCCGTGGCCTTCGCCAAGCAGATGAAGCGCAAGCAGATCTTCGCCGTCACCTCCTCCGTGGGCCCCGGCGCCGCCAACATGGTCACCGCCTGCGGCACCGCCACCGCCAACAACATCCCGCTGCTGGTGCTGCCCGGCGACGTGTACGCCTGCCGCCAGCCCGACCCCGTTTTGCAGCAGGTGGAGCAGACCCACAACCTGTCCATCTCCACCAACGACGCCTTCAAGGCCGTGTGCCGCTACTGGGACCGCATCGTCCGTCCCGAGCAGCTCATGAGCGCCATGATGTCCGCCTTCCGCACCCTCACCGACCCGGCCAACACCGGCGCCGTATGCGTGGCCATGCCCCAGGACGTGGAGGGCGAGGCCTATGACTATCCCGAGAGCTTCTTCAAAAAGCGGGTGTGGCGTCTGGAGCGCCGTCCCGCCACCGAGGCCGCCCTGGAAGAGGCCGCCGAGGCCATCCGCAAGGCCAAGCGCCCCATGCTGGTGTGCGGCGGCGGCGTGCGCTACTCCGAGGCCCACGAGGAGTTCCGCCACTTCGCCGAGGCGCTGAACATCCCCTTCGGTGAGACCCAGGCGGGCAAGTCCGCCGTGGTGTGGACCCATCCCCTGAACCTGGGCGGCCTGGGCGTCACCGGCTGCTCCGCCGCCAACGAGATCGCCAAGAAGGCGGACCTGGTCATCGGCGTGGGCACCCGCTACACCGACTTCACCACCTCCTCCAAGTGGCTGTTCAAGGACAGCTGCAAGTTCGTCAACATCAACGTCTCCGAGTTCCAGTCTTTGAAGATGGACGCCATCCCCGTGGTGGCCGACGCCAAGGACGCCCTGCCCCGCCTGGAAAAGCTGCTGGAGGGCTACAAGAGCGGCTACACCACCGAGATCGCCGCCGCCAAGGAGAAGTGGGCCAAGGAGCTCGAGCGCCTGGACGGCATCACCTTCGAGGACAAGAAGAGCTGGAAGCCCATCATCAACGACGCCAACGCCGACTCCGCCAAGCGCTTTGCCAAGGACCTGGGCGCCGAGCTGTGCCAGACCACCGTCCTGGGCGCCATCAACGCCATGATGGACGACGAGGACGTGGCCATCGGTGCCGCCGGCTCCCTGCCCGGCGACATGCAGCGGGTGTGGCGTCCCAGAGCCGTGGATACCTACAACATGGAGTACGGCTACTCCACCATGGGCTATGAGGTGGCCGGCGCCCTGGGCGTCAAGCTCGCCATCGGCGACAAGCACGAGGTCTACGCCTTCTGCGGCGACGGCAGCTTCAACATGCTCCACGGCGAGCTCATCACCGCCTGCCAGGAGCACAAGAAGGTCAACATCTGCCTCTTCGACAACGCCAGCTTCGGCTGCATCAACAACCTCCAGGTGGGCCACGGCAACGTGACGCTGTGCACGGAGCTGCGCTACCGCAACAAGGAGGGCCTGTTCGGCGACTTCCTGAACATCGACTACGCCAAGGTGGCCGAGGCCTACGGCTGCAAGTCCTACTCCATCCACACCATGGAGGAGCTGAAGGCGGCCTTCGAGGACGCCAAGAAGGTGAAGAACCGCCCCGTGCTCTTCGACATCAAGGTGCTGCCCAAGACCATGACCGACGGCTACGGCTCCTGGTGGCGCGTGGGTGACACGGAGGTGTCCGAGCGCCAGGAGAACCTGGACGCCTACGCCGATCATCTCGAGCACGTCAAGGACGCGCGGAAGTATTAAAATCTTTCCAGGGGGGATTGCATCCCCCCTGGATACGGACGGGCCGCACCGCCCTTGGCGGCACAGCCCGTCCGATACCCCCTCTCCCCCGCACGGCGGGGGAGCCGCGCCCAGTGGCGCGGGCATCGGAGTTCCGGAGAGGCGGAGCCCCTCCGGAACGAAAGATGCTGGTGAGCGCCGCCCAAGGGCGCACGGGTCAACGTATTTTCGGCAGGCGCGTGTCCTGCCGAAAATGACGGGAGTTCCGGGCAGGCGGAGCCCGTCCGGAACGGAAAGGGTCAGAACATGGTTTGTCCATACTGCGGCGGGGACATGGAGCAGGGGGCCTTGCAGAGTCACTATGGAATCTATTGGCTTCCCAAGCCCCGGAAAACCGGTGTGCCGGATCTGTCCGGAGATGCGGAACTTTTGAGCAGACAGGACATCCGGCTTATTACGCCGCCCTATATTCCCGCCCAACGCTGCACCCAGTGCAAAAAGATCATCGTGGAGTATTAACGGCATCCCTACATTATTATAATATAAAGGAAGGGTAATCAACATGGATCAGGTTTTGAAAATCGGCATCATCGGCTGCGGCGCCATCGGCAAGGATCACTGCCGGCGCATCATTGAGACGGTCCCCGGCGCCACCGTGGTGGCGGTTTCCGACTACGTGGCCGCTGCCGCCGACGAGACGGCCGCCAAGTACGGCATCCGCTCCTTCGGCAACGACTGCGACGGCATGATCAAGGACCCCGAGGTGGAGGCCGTGGTCATCACCTCCATCGATCCCACCCATCACGACTACGTCATGAAGACCCTGGCCGAGGAGAAGTGGTGCTTCTGCGAAAAGCCCCTGAGCCAGAACGCCGCCGACTGCGAGGACATCATCAAGCGGGAGCTGGAGATCGGCAAGCGGCTGGTGCAGGTGGGCTTCATGCGCCACTATGACCGTGGCTACGCCGAGATGAAGCGCATCATCGACTCCGGCGAGATCGGCAAGCCCCTGCTCATCAAGGCCTGCCACCGCAACGTCTCCCAGGGCCCGGGCTTCAAGACCGAAAACGGCGTGACCAACGTGGCCATCCACGAGCTGGACATCTGCCGCTGGCTGCTGGACGACGAGTATGAGGACGTGCAGTGCGTGAAGGTGCGCCAGTCCTCCAACTCCAACAAGGGCTACGACAACCCCCAGGTCATGCTCATGCGCACCAAGAAGGGCTGCTTCATCGACGTGGAGGTCCAGGTGGCCGACGGCTACGGCTACGACATCCAGTGCGAGGTGGTCTGCGAGAACGGCACCGTCAAGCTGCCCGACCCCTACGCCGTGGTGCGCCGCTCCCGTCCCGCCGGCTGGGACACCATGAAGCCCGCCGAGTCCATGCCCATCATGACCGACTGGAAGGAGCGCTTCATCGAGGCCTACGACATTGAGTTCTGCAAGTGGGTGGAGTCCGTCCACGCCGGCAAGCTCACCGGCCCCTCCTCCTGGGACGGCTACGTTGCCTGCGTGGCCGGCGATGCTCTGAACGCCTCCCGCGGCACCTCCCAGTTCCTGAAGGTGGAGACCATGGAGAAGCCCGAGCTGTACAAGTAAAATTCCGCCGCAGAAGGGCCGCCCGCCGGGCGGCCCTTTTTTTGTTTACAAAAATCCCCTTGCTTTCGCCCCCGGAACCGGGTACCATACAGATAAAAAAGCAGGTCCCAAAAGGAGGGAGGCAGTATGAACTACCGCATGATCGGCGCGGTGCTGGCGTCGCTGGCCCTGGCGGCCGGTACCATGGGCATGGGCGCCACGGCCCTGGAGACACCCGGGCTCCCGGAGATCGCCGCCCAAAGCGCCCCGGTCCAGAGCGGCCCGTCCGCCCAAAGCACTTCGGCGGAGTCCGCCGCAAGCGCCCCGTCCCGGACGGCACCCGTCCCGGCGGCCGCCCCATCCCTGGAAAAGGCGGCGGTGCGCCTGCCGGAAGAGCGGCAGGGGGAGACGCCGCTGCTGGTGAATGCATGGAACCCCCTGCCGGCGGACTACGAAGTGGAGCTGGAGACGCTGGCGGGCGGTTTGCAGATCGCCGCCCAGGCCCGGCCCGCCCTGGAGCAGATGCTCGCCGACTGTGGGGCGGCGGGGCTGGACGTGACCGTGTGCTCCGCCTACCGGACGGAGTCCACCCAGAACCGGCTCTACCAGAACAAGATCGCCCGGCTGCTGTCCGCCGGGTACAGCCGGGAAGAGGCGCTGGCGGAGGCGGGCCGGTGGGTGGCCCCGCCGGGCACCAGCGAGCACCAGACGGGTCTGGCCGTGGATATCATGGCCACGGACTACCCGGTGCTGGACGAGAAGCAGTCCCGGACGGAAGAGCAGCAGTGGCTCATGGAACATTGCTGGGAATACGGCTTCATCCTCCGCTATCCCACGGACAAGTCCTCGGTCACGGGCATCGGCTATGAGCCCTGGCACTACCGGTACGTGGGGGAGGAGATCGCTGCCGACATCCATGCGCGGGGCATCTGTCTGGAGGAATATCTGGCGGTGCCGGCGGTGGAGGGCGCCTCGGGACGGCTCCAGGCGGCGGTGGACGCGGCCCTCTCTCCCGGAGGCGGCTGGCAGCTTCCAGCGGCAAAATCCGATACAGAGAGTAAATTGGGGATGTAAAATTACATATCGTATTGAAAAAACGGCCCGGCGCCTCCCGAAAATCGGGAGGCGTCCCCTTTTTCTTGAAATCATACTTGACAAGTAGGAATTAGTGTGCTATGACTATATCATAGTAAAAAGATAGGAAAAGGAGGATATACAGTATGTACGTCTACGCAGACAACGCGGCCACCACCGCCATGAGTCAAACCGCCCTGGAGGCCATGCTGCCCTGCCTCCGGGAAACATATGCCAACCCCTCCAGCCTCCACAGCCCCGGTCAGCGGGCGGCGGAGCAGCTGGCCCAGGCCCGGGAGATTTTCGCCCGGAATCTGGGCGCGTCCCCGGCGGAGATCACCTTCACCTCCGGCGGCAGCGAGTCCGACAACCAGGCCCTCCGGTCCGGCGCCATGCTGGGCCTCAGGAAGGGCAAGAAGCACATCGTCTCCACCAAGTTTGAACACCACGCGGTGCTCCACACCCTCCAGGCTCTGGAGAAGGAGGGCTTTGAGGTGACGCTGCTGGACATCCCCCCCGACGGGGTGGTGACGGCAGAGCAGGTCCGGGAGGCCATCCGGCCCGACACGGCGCTGGTGTCCGTCATGTTCGCCAACAACGAGATCGGCACCATCCAGCCCATCGCCGACATCGCCGCCGTGTGCCGGGAGGCGGGGGTGCTGTTCCACACGGACGCCGTCCAGGCGGCGGGGCACCTGCCCATCGACGTGGGAGCCCTGGGTGTGGACCTGCTGTCCCTCTCCGCCCACAAGTTCCACGGGCCCAAGGGCGTGGGCGTACTGTACGCCCGCCGGGGCGTGGCATTGACCAACGTCATCTACGGCGGCGCCCAGGAGCGGGGCAAGCGGGCCGGTACGGAGAACGTGCCGGGCATCGTGGGCGCGGCGGCGGCCTTCGACGAGGCCTGCGCCCGCATGGCGGAAAACGCCGAAAAGGTGACGGTCCTGCGGGACAAGCTCATCGCGGGCCTGACCGCCATCCCCCACACGGTGCTCAACGGCGACGCCGCGCGGCGGCTGCCGGGCAACGTGAACGTGTGCTTCGAGGGCATCGAGGGTGAGTCCCTTTTGCTGATGCTGGACGCCCAGGGCATCGCCGCCTCCTCTGGGTCCGCCTGCACCTCCGGCTCCCTGGACCCCAGCCACGTGCTGCTGGCCCTGGGGCGGCCCCACGAGGTGGCCCACGGCTCCTTGCGTCTGAGCCTGAGCCACTACAACACCGAAGCCGACGTGGACCACATCCTCTCCGTGGTGCCCGGCGTGGTGGAGTACCTGCGGAACATGTCCCCGGTGTGGGACGAGCTGGAGCGGGGCGTGCGGCCCCATCTCATCTGAAATCAGAAAGGAGTCAAGTTATGGCACTTTACAGTAAAGAGGTCATGGACCATTTCCAGAATCCCCGGAACGTAGGCAAGATGGACGACGCCGACGGCGTCGGCGAGGTGGGCAACGCCAAGTGCGGCGACATCATGCGCATGTACATCAAGGTGGACCCGGACACCCAGGTCATCACCGACGTGAAGTTCAACACCTTCGGCTGCGGCAGCGCCATCGCCACCAGCTCCATGGCCACGGAGATGATTAAGGGCAAGAAGGTATCCGAAGCCCTGGAGCTGAGCAACCGGGCGGTGGTGGAGGCCCTGGGGGGACTGCCCGCCCAGAAGATCCACTGCTCTGTGCTGGCGGAGGAGGCCGTCCGGGCCGCCGTCAAGGACTACTACGACCGCAGCGGCATCGCCTACGGCGACGAGCTCACCGCCTGCCAGGGCCACTGCGACACCTGCGGCCACTGCGAATAACAAAAAAACCGCTCCGCCGAAAGGCGGGGCGGTTTTTTTGTCCGGGGCACGGCCGGTTAGTCCAGAGGGTGGGTGGAGGCGTCCAGCTTTCCGCCGGTGATGGTGACCAGGCCATAGAAGGGGCGGCGGGGGTCGCCGATGCTGCCGGGATTCAAGAACAGGGTCTTGCCTCGCCGGTCCACCAGGGGCCGGTGGGTGTGGCCGAAGAGGAACAGGTCCAGGTTCTGTTCCTCGGCGGCAAAGCCGGCCATCAAAAGAGACTGCTTGACGCCGTAGGTGTGGCCGTGGCAGAGCAAGATCCGGTAGTCCTCCAGGCACACCAGCCGCTCCGTGGGCTCCCCGGGCCGGAAGTCGCAGTTGCCGGGCACCTGGCAGAGGGGAATGTCCGGGAAGCGGTCGTGGAGGCGCTCGGCGTCCCGCCAGCAGTCCCCCAGGTGGAAGATCATCCGGGGGGACGTCCGCGCCACAGCCTCCTCCATATTGCCCACGTTGCCGTGGGAGTCCGATAATACCAGAATCTTCATGGCCATGTCATCTCCCGTGTGGTTTTTCACCCAGTATACCCCCATTTCGTGTTCGGCGCAATCCGCCGTTGACAAGGGGAGGGGGCGTGTGGTATCCTGTGAGATAGTTAGATAAAACTAACTAGCGGACGCGGCGCCGGAGGGGCGCCGTTTTTCCGAACTGATAGTTAGCATAAACTAACCACAAAAAGGAGGCGCAGCCATGGAACGGTCGTTGGATGAGATTTTGGTGGAGCAGTGCGCGCCCACTCTGGCGGGCATCAAGCCGGCCAGTTTGTTTCGCTGCCGGGCGGACGGGGCCTGTCCCCGGGCGGCGGTGGACCGGTGGCGGCGGGAGCTGGGGCCCCGGGGCATCGCCGTCCGGGTGCTGAAGACCTGCCCGGTGACGGGGGCGTGCCTGGTGTATCTCTACCGCCCGGCGTGGATGGAACGGCTGGTGGGGGGCGCGGCGGTGCGGTCGTTCCTCATGGGGCGGGGGTACGATCCGGCGCCGGGGCTGGAGGCGCTGCTGGACCAGCTTGCCGCCCGGTTTTGCCTGGAGGGGGACTACCCCCACGAGGTGGGCGTGTTTCTGGGCTACCCTCTGGAGGACGTGGAGGGGTTCATCCGCCACCGGGGCCGGGGGTTCACCGCCTGCGGGTGCTGGAAGGTCTACGGGGACCCCCGGGCCGCCCGGCTGCGGTTCGACCGCTACCGCCGCTGCACCGCCCGCTGTACCCGCCGCTTTCTGGCGGGCACGCCCATCGCCGCCCTGGCGGCCGGTTAAAATCCCGCGGACGGGGGCATACTGGGGGAAAACGGCAGCCGCAAAAGCGGCGGAAAGGACAGCCATGAGACACGATCCCGGATGCCCCGGGTGCAGCGCCCTGAGCTGGGAGACCGGGGACGGACGCCACCTGTGGGGCAGGAACTTCGACTTCAACCGTCTGGCGGAGGGCACCGCCGTCACCTACGTGCCCGCCGGCACCGCCTACGCCGTGTGCGGCTCGTCCCTGACCGGGGACGTGGTGGACCGGAGCCGCCGCCGCGCCCGGTACGCCGCCGTGGGCATGGGCCTTTTGTGCATTCCCTCGTGCCCCATCCTCTACGAGGGGGTCAACGAGCGGGGGCTCATGGGGGGCCAGCTCTACTACCGGCACTTCGCCCATTACGATGCCCCCGGTCCCCGGGGCGCCTGCCCTATCCAGCCGCCCTTCGTGGTCTACCACCTGCTGGCCCAGTGCGCCACGGCGGCGGAGGCGGCGGAGGAGCTGGAGCGGCATCTGGCCCTGGTGCCCCGGCCGCTGCTGGGCACGGTGCCGCCCCTCCACTGGGCCTTCAGCGACCGCACCGGGGAGATGCTCATTGCCGAGCCCGACGCCGACGGCCTCCATATTTACCGGCGGACCCTGGGGGTCATGACCAACAGCCCCGGCTACCCCTGGCACCGGACGAACCTCTTGAATTACGCCGGGGTCCGGGACCTGGACCGGGAGGGCCTCACCTTCGGGGACGAGCACCTGGCCCAGTGCTTTTCCGGCAGCGGCGCCCAGGGATTGCCCGGGGACTGGAGCGCCCCGTCCCGGTTCGTGCGGCTGGCGTTTCTCCGCAAGTACGCGGTGCGGGGGAAGGACGAGCCGGAGGGAGTGGCCCGGCTGCTGCGGCTCATGCAAAGCGCCGCCTTCCCCCTGGGCATGGTGCGGGTGAGCCAGCCGGGCCAGCCCACGCCCCTGGACGGGGCGGCGGTGCCCTTTGACTACACGGTCTACACCGCCGTCTGCTGCGCCGAGTCCGGCCGGTACTACTGGACTACCTACGAAAACCAGCACGTGCGGTACGTGGCCCTGGAGGACCTGGGGGAAAAGGCACAGCAGTTCCCCCTGGGGGGCGGGCCGGAATTTCAGTGCCTGAGCGGGGAGAAATAGAAAAAAACGGACATCCGGAGGGATGTCCGTTTTTGCCGGAAGGATCAGTCGTCGTACAGCTCCGGCTGGGCGTCCACCATGTCGAAGCCGGAGAAGAAATCGTCTGTGGGCTCCCCCAGCCGTTCGGCGCCGGCGTCCAGCAGACGCTGCTCCAGCTCCTGCGCATATTGGACATTCCCCTGTCTGCGCAGCAAACTGGCGTAGTTGTTGATGGTGAATTCATGGGCGGCGTTGCAGGACAGCGCCGCTTCGTACTTGGCCGCGGCGCCCGCCAGATCGTGGTTGCGCTCGGCCAGGAAGCCCTCCGCCGCCAGGATGCCGGCCTCATCCGTCAGCCCGGTCTCCCGAATCAGACGGACCCGGGCCTCGGCGAATTTTTCCACTGCCTCCGGCTCCATGTAGTAGCGCACATAGAGGTGGCCCCAGTCCCGGTAGAGGTACCAGGTGTATTCGCCCTGGCGCTGGGCGGCCTCCACGGCCCGGGTGAAGTACTCCGTCATCCGGTCCCAGTTCCCCTGCCGGGCATAGCACCGGCCCAGATAGGAGAGCACCTCGATGTCCTCCGGGTACGCCTCGCAGAGGATCTGGTAGAGCTGCAGGGCCATGGGGTAGTTCTTGTCCCGCTGGTAGAGGGTCTTAGCCAGCTGCTTGAGGGTGTTCAGGTTCCCCGGCAGATAGCCGCGCAGCTCCTCCATCCGCCCCAGCTGGGTCAGGTGGTAGGCGATCTCGGCGTAGACCTGGGCGCTGAACTGGTGCTGCCGGGTCAGCTCACGGTGCAGCTCCACATAGTAATCCAGGGCGTACCCGTGGAGCGCGTTCCGGTTTTCCGGCGGGATCTGGTCATAGTAGTAGCTGCGGAATACGGCGGTGACCTCCAGGGTGTTCTCCCCGGCGCTGATGAAGGAGGACGCATAGAGCCGGTCGATATTCTTTTCCAGCAGGCTGCGGTATTTCTCCGGCAAGTGCCGCTTGAGCCGGGGCACCTCGATGAGGGTGCGGAACACGGACAGAAGATGCATCAGCTGGGTCTCCAGGTGATCCAGGCAGATCTTCTCCATCAGCTGCCGGATCACCTCCTCCTGCATCTGACCCAGGGAGATGTCCTCCAGAGACTGGATTCCCCGGCGGGCCATGACCTCCACGCACAGCTTGGCGGTCAGCGGATGGCCGTTGACCAGGCTGTACAGCCAGGAGGGGATCTCCGGGACCTGGCCGGGGGAGAGCAGGCGCCGGCGGCGGATCTCATACTCCAGGATCTTTTTGATGTAGCCGTTTTCGGAGATCCGGCCTACCACGATCCGCTTCACCGCGGGGTTTTCCGGGAAGATCTCCTTGGAAAAGCGCACGTCGCTGAGGAAGATCACCTTCCCCTGACCGATTTTGAGACCGTAGACCGCGTCCCGGAAGAGGGTCATGAGGGTGTGGTCCCGGCCCTGCTGGCCCAGCAGAATGGACTCCATCTGGTCCACCACCACCGCCCGGCCGTCCTTGGCCAGAAGGTCCTTGCAAAAACGCTCCAGAACCGGACGCAGGGCGTTTTTGCTGCTGCGGGTCAGAGTGTCCGCCTTCAGGGGGTGGCCGATGGCGTTTGCCAGGTACTCCAGCACCATGGAAAACCGGGTGGTGGGTGCCAGGGAAATGGACTGTACCGTCCAGTTGGGCAGGCTGCGCCGGAAGGTGATGCCCGTCAGGCTGGTTTTGCCGATGCCGTAGGCGCCGCTGATGAGGATCAGCCGCACCGCCGGATTGGTGATGGCGTTTTGCAGCTGCGTCATGTAAGAGCCCCGGTCCCAAAACCGCAGATTGTCCTCCGCCGAGGGGGCGGGCTTGGCCACCGCGGGGGGCAGAATGGGCTGGACGGGAATGGGTTCCTCCTCCGGATAGGAATCCTGCTGGTTCATCAGCGCGGCGATCAGCGGCACGGCATTCGGGCCAGCCTCCACGCAAAAGTGCAGCGCCGTCTGGATCTCCCGGCGCAGGTGGGCCTGGGTGGAATTGAGGGGCAGCAGCAAGCAGCGCAGAGGCAGCAGGCAGGCGGCGGTGTCGCCGCAGAAAGTCCCGGACCGGGCGGAAAAGTTCCGGAAGGCCGTCTCCAGCCGCGGCGGCAGCTGGGTTTCCCGGAGGGTGAGGAGAACGTCGGCGGCATCGGCGGCGTCTGCGGCGCTGCCCAGGCTTAGATACTGCTCCATGTCCCGCAGCGTCTGCGTATAATTCTGCTGCCAGGGGGGATTTTCCCCGTAAAGAATCGGGCAGACGGCCCAGCTGCCCCGCACATCCGTGTCCAGCACGCTGCGTTTGACAAAGTAGCTTCCGGGCAGAAAGTCCAGCAGCAGCAGCGCCTCATCCCACTTCTCCAGACAGCTGGACTGCCCCGGCGGGTTGGTGAACCGCTGCCGGACGGAAGGCGGCAGGTGGATGCCGGAGCCGCCGAAGCAGCTGGCGTTGCAGATCAGCATGGGTACCTCCCGCCGGGCCAGCTGGCCCGACAGATCCCGGAACCCCTCCGTGCTGGTGGAGCAGGCCACCGTCAGGACCATCAGGTTTTGATCGGCCGCCTCCCGGCGCTCCAGATCCAGCTGCCCCACCGTCTCCGTGTACAGGGCGTCGGCGCAGATGACCACATAGAAGCTGTACGGCTGGCCGTCCCGGGTGACGGAGCAAAAGCGGCGGAACGGAGCCTCCGGCCGGGCCTGCATGGTTACCTCGAAAATGGAGCGCTGGTGCTTGATCTGGAAGTCCGCCCGGCCGTCCGGAAAGAACACCGGGGCCACGGAGGCGCCCTGCAGACGCACCGGGTCGATGTCCAGTCCGATCTGGGCGTAATAGTCCTCCGCGGCGGGGAGCACCGTGTGGCTCCCGGCCACAATGGTCATTTTGCGGTCCCGGGCCATGTCCCGCAGCACCGGCAGGCAGGCGTAGGGCACCGCGTACTCCGGAAACACCAGCAGGTCCGGCTGATGGACCCGGCAGACCTGCCGGAGGATCTCCCGCAGCTTGTGGGTGAAATAGGTGATGTACTCCTCCCGAAGCTGTACCTGCAGATGGTGCAGCGCCTCGCTCTTGGGCGGAGGGAGACTTTGCAGCAGACTTGCGGCGCTCACGCCGTCCTGGACCAGACCCGGTTCCTCCAGGTGATCCACCGACTGCTCCACAATGGCCGGCTTGTAGAAAATCTGCGCCAGGGCCGCGCGTACCATAGGCAACCCACCCTTTCTTTCTCTCTTTGTGCAATCTGCACGGTGGACGTGGCTTGTGGCTTTAAAATCAGAATAATGGGAAGGGGAAAAAATGTCAATCAAAAGCCGGCGCGGGGAGAAAAACAGAGAACGGACACGGCTCATGCCGTGTCCGTTCTCTGTTAGGCTGCCGGGTCGAAGGTCACGTCCACGCTGCCCATGGCGCAGCGGACGGTCAGGGTCTTGCCGGCCCCGTTGTCCACGCGGTCGCTGCCCCGGGCGCCGGCGTAGGACCGGCTTCCGATCTGCACGTGGCCCAACTCATAGGACACGTCGCAGTTGAACGCCGTCTCGTCCCCGGAAAGGCGCAGGGCCGTCTCCCCCTGGGCGTGGTCCACGTCCACGTCCCCGTCCACGCTGCCGGAGAACCGGAGGGCCCCTTGATTGCAGGAGGCGGTCAGGGTCCCGGCGTCCAGGTTCTCGGCGCTCAGGTCCCCGCCGTCGGCGGTGAGGGTGACGGCCTGCAGGTCCGCGTCCTCCGGCACGGTCACCACGATGGCCTCGCCGGTGCCGGCGGCGGAGACGGTGTACACCCCGCCGTCAAAGCTTAGCTGGCAGGCGCTCTCGTCCCCGGACGTGACGGCGAACGTCTCGCCCCGGGTGATCCGCAGGGCCCCGGATTGGACGGAGCACCGCAGGTCCGCCGTCTCCGGGGCGTCGTCCGCCGTCTCCCGGGGACTGTCCGTCTCCTGGGGACTGTCCGTCTCCTGGGCGGCGGGGCCGTCCGTCTGTCCGGCCGGGTCCTCCGGGGAGGCCGGGGCGACGCCCTGCTGGAACAGCAGCGCCGCCGCCAGAATCACCACGGCGGCGGAGAGCAGGACGATCACGATTTTACTGAACCGGTTCATGTTCGATCGACTCCTATCATAAGTTTTTGTGAGGAATGGTGTGCGGGCAGAAAAAAAACGCCGCAGGGAGGCGGCGCAGAGCGATTGACCTCGCCCGGGCATACGATGAATATGTGGAGCCGCCCCCCGGGCGGCGGAACCCAAAAGGAAAGACGCCCGGATTCCCGCCCGAATCGAAGCGGAAGCGCAGCGGCCGGGGCCCCACACGGTGGGGCGGCGCTGATGCGCCGTGCAAGCGTTTTGGGCCGGGGGCCCAAAACCTTGGCGGAGGGGCGGCTTTGCCGACCCCGAGCAATTGGATCACCGGAGGGTGGAGCCGCCCCCCGGGCGGCGGAACCCAAAACGAAAGGACATCCATTTGGATGTCCTTTCGTTTTGGTGACCCGACGGGGATTCGAACCCCGGACCCACTGCTTAAAAGGCAGTTGCTCTGCCGGCTGAGCTACCGGGTCAAAGCGTGTGCGCGCTGCGCGGGAAAATTTCTGGCTGGGACGGCTGGACTCGAACCAGCGGATGAGGGAGTCAAAGTCCCTTGCCTTACCACTTGGCGACGCCCCAATGTGGTGAAAGTAGGGGATCGGGATGACCCCGATCCCCTACTCTTTTCTGGGGTGGGAGATGGGACTCGAACCCACGACACCCGGAACCACAATCCGGTGCTCTAACCAACTGAGCTACACCCACCACATATAAAGGCGCATGGAAAACTGACATTCGCTCCGAGAAGAGCTGGTACGCCAGAAGGGACTCGAACCCCTGGCCCACTGCTTAGAAGGCAGTTGCTCTATCCAGCTGAGCTACTGGCGCGAATATAAATTGGAGCAGGTGACGAGAATCGAACTCGCATCCCCAGCTTGGAAGGCTGGTGCCCTGACCATTGTGCTACACCTGCGT
>NZ_URDP01000049.1 GCF_900546705.1 uncultured Oscillibacter sp.
AGGCCGATGTTGGGACCTTCGGGGGTCTCGATGGGGCACATACGGCCGTAGTGGCTGTAGTGCACGTCACGGACTTCCATGTTGGCGCGCTCGCGGCTCAGGCCGCCGGGGCCCAGAGCGGAGAGACGACGCTTGTGGGTCAGCTCAGCCAGGGGGTTGGTCTGATCCATGAACTGGCTCAGGGGGCTGGAGCCGAAGAACTCCTTGATGGCGGCGGTAACGGGGCGGATGTTGATGAGGCTCTGGGGGGTGACCACGTCCAGATCCTGGATGGTCATGCGCTCCCGGATGACCCGCTCCATCCGGCTGAAGCCGATGCGGAACTGGTTCTGGAGCAGCTCGCCCACGCACCGCAGACGGCGGTTGCCCAGGTGGTCGATATCGTCCTTGACGGAGATGCCCCGGGCCAGGCCGTTCATGTAGTTGATGGAGGTGAGGATATCGTCGATGATGATGTGCTTGGGCACCAGATCGTCCCTGTGCAGGCGCAGCTGATCCTTCAGCTCCTCGCCGGAGTACTGGTTCAGCAGCTCCTGGAGCACCTCGAAGCGCACACGCTCCTTGATGCCGCACTCAGCCAGGGGGTCAAAGTCCACATAGTGGCTCAGGTCGCACATGCGGTTGCTCATGACCTTCAGGCTCTGGCCTTCCACGTCAATGGTGACCTCGCCCACGCCGACGGTGTCCAGCAGCCGGGCGTCCTCCTTGCTCAGCAGGTGACCCTCGTCGAAGAGGATCTCGCCGGTGGCAGGGTCAGCCACGGGATAGACCAGCTTGTAGCCGGCCACCCGGTGCCACAAAGACAGCTTCTTATTGAACTTGTACCGGCCCACGATGGACAGATCGTAACGCCGGGGGTCGAAGAACAGATTATGGATGAGGGTCTCGCTGGCCTCCACCGTGGGGGGCTCGCCGGGACGCAGCTTGCGGTAGATCTCCAGCATGGCGTCCTCGTAGGTCTTGCAGGGGTCCTTCTCCAGCGTGACAGCGATCCGGGGATCGTCACCGAAGGTATCCAGAATCTCTGCGTCGGTCTTGAGGCCCAGGGCACGGATCAGGCAGGTGATGGGCAGCTTGCGGTTTTTGTCGATGCGGACCCAGAACACCTCGTTGGCGTCCGTCTCATACTCCAGCCAGGCGCCCCGGTAGGGGATAACGGTGGAGGTGAGGATGGGCAGATCGGTCTTGATGTCGATCTCCTTGCCGTAGTACACGCCGGGGGAGCGGACGATCTGGGAGACCACCACGCGCTCGGCGCCGTTGATGACAAAGGTGCCGGAGTGGGTCATCAGGGGGAAGTCGCCCATGAAGATCTCCTGCTCCTTGATCTCCTCGGTCTCCTTGTTGCGCAGGCGCACCTTCACCTTCAGAGGTGCGGCGTACGTGGCGTCCCGGGCCTTGCACTCCTCCACGTCATACTTGGGGGCCTCGTCCATCTTGTAGTCGATGAACGTCAGCTCCAGGTTGCCCTGATAGTCGGTAATGGCGCCCACGTCGCCAAACACCTCACGCAGGCCGGTGTCCAAAAACTCCTGGTAAGACTTCTTCTGGATCGCCAGAAGGTTCGGCATGGGCATGACTTCCTCGTGCCGGGCAAAGTTCTTACGAAGGGTCTTTCCGTAGTACTTGTCTTTGGCCATCTTCTCATTCACCTTTCTTCTGCGCCCATGTCCTGTCCGGCATGGGTACATGTTTTTTGTCGGTCGGCGGCCGGCGTTAAGACACGCGCGGCGCAGTTGTTAAATATTCTTCCTGTTGCTCTTGCATTGCTCTGGGAAATGTGCTATCGTATCCATAGAAGTTGAAGAATGGACAGGTATCCATCTTCATCATATAAGCGACTCATTCTACCATGGGTCTCTCTTTTTGTCAAGCATTTTCTGCGGCCTATCCGGCCGTTTTTTTATTGTCGTTTTGCGGAAAAGCGGTACCCCAGCACCGGCTTCTTCCCCCGCACTCGTCCCTTCCGCACCTCAGCATCCGTAAAAAAACCGCCGCCGGAAGCGCTCCGGCGGCGGTTTTTCTGCAATTTCAGCCGTGGATTTACTCGTACAGCTCCTCATCGGCGTAGTCATCGTACTCCGAACCGAATTTTTGGGTCAGGCGCTTTTTCATGCCGCAGTACCCCACGGACAGGTCGTGCCATCCGCCGATAATCAGACATACCAGCGCGGCGAACGCCAAGCTGGCACCGATGATCTTCATGACCATGCTTGCGGTCTTGCTCATAATCTGTGTTCCTCCTTCTCACTGGATGTCCTGCAACGAAGATAGTTGTATGATACACCAAACGGGCTGGTTTTACAACTGCTTTTCCCGATAAATATCTTTGATCTCCACACGTTCTCCCAGCAGGAAGGGCAGGAATTTCCCCATCAGGGGCACATAGGTGGCCACGAAGATCAGCGACGCGACCCAGGCCGTGACCCACTTCTTGCGCCAGGGCATGCCAAGGCCCACCAGTACGCCCAGCGCACATACACACAGCTTCAGCAGGGCGATGTCCCGCCAGTCGCAGTGTTTCAAATACCGGTTTGCCGCATCAGTCAGCTGATTCATTGGGACAACCTCCTCCAATTTATATGCCCGTCAGTTTGGGCTATTGTACCATAACCCCGCCGGAAAAGGAAGCGGGATTTGAGAAAAACCGCCGCCCATCCGGGCGGCGGCTCTTATTCAAAAGCCCAGCACGATGCCGACCACCGCCGCGCAGGCGATGTAGACAATGGGGTGGAGCTTGAACTTCTTGATGGCAGCAAAGGCCACCACGAAGAAAATGAGCTTGCGGAAGTCGAAGATATCCATAATGGCACCGGTCTGCTCATACAGGTCAAAGTGGAACATGGACACCTGCACCACGCTGATGCCCGCAGCGGCGATCAGTCCGGTGACGGCGGGCCGCAGGCCGTAGAAGGCCGCGTCCACCGTTTTGCTGCCCCGGAAGCGCTCCAGAGACTTGGAGACGATTACAACGATCACAATGGAGGGAAGAATCTCGCCCATGGTGGCCACGATGCCGCCCAGCACACCTGCAATGTTGCAGCCCACATAAGTAGCCATGTTGATGCCGATGGGGCCGGGGGTGGACTCGGAGATGGCGATCATGTCCGTGATCAGGGACTGGGGGAACCAGCCGGTGGACTCAGCGAGGTCCTGCAGGAAGGGAAGCGTGGCCATGCCGCCGCCCACGGCGAACAGACCGATTTTCAAAAACTCCCAAAAAAGCTGCAAATAAATCATTTCTGCTCCTCCTTCCCCGCTTTACGCTGTACTATCTTGGCGCCGATGCCCAGCAGGGCGCAGGCGATCACCAGCAGGATAGGAGAAAGATCGGTGAAGGTGTTGAGCACCAGCATAACCAGGCAGACCACAACGCCGAATGCATCCTTGACGCCCTTTTTCCACATACTGATGACCGCATCCAGAATCAGTGCCGCCACGCACACGGAAATTCCGGCCAGCGCGTGCTGCACATACACGTTATCCTGGAAGCTGGAGAGGAAAAACGCGATAATGGAGATGATGATGATGCAGGGGGACACCATACCCAGTGCGGCAGCCACCGCGCCGGGAATCTTGCGCTGCCGATAGCCGATAAATACGGAGACATTGATGGCAATGATACCGGGCAGGCCCTGGCTCAGGGCATAGTAGTCCATAATGGTTTCCTCATCCATCCACTTGTGGTTCTGGATGATCTCCCGCCGGAGAATCGGAAGCATGGCATAGCCGCCGCCGAACGTCACGGCGCCCATGCGGAAAAACAGTGTGTACAGGATCAGCAAGTCACGCAGCATGTGAGGCCTTCCTTCCCTTAGAGATTTGTTTTTTGCGGCAACGTGCCGCGCACCAATTGGTGCGCGGCCACGTGAACCGGGTTATTCTATCACAATATGAGCTCTGAGGCAAGCCCTTACCATGCAGCGATGGTGCCGTCGGCCCGGGGCTCCGTGCCGCCCACCAGCGTGCCGTCATCCATGCGCCAGATGATCTCGCCGCGGCCCATGCCCAGATTGGAGTTGACGATCTCCACCTGATGGCCCATGTCCGCCAGCTTCTGGGCGATGTGGGCGGGAACCTCCCGCTCCAGCTGCACCTTCTTCTCACCGACCCACTGGAACCGGGGCGCGTCCAGGCACTCCTGGGGGTTCATGTGATAATCCACGGTGTTGACGATCACCTGCACATGGCCCTGGGGCTGCATGAAGCCGCCCATGACGCCGAAGGGTCCCACGGGCTTGCCGTCCTTGCACAGGAAGCCGGGAATGATGGTGTGGTAGGCCTTCTTGCCGCCTTCCAGATAGTTGTCGCTCTCGGGGTCCAGGGAGAAGTTGGCGCCCCGGTCCTGAATGGTGATGGCAGTGCCGGGCACCGCAATGCCGGAGCCGAAGCGGTTGTAGTTGGACTGGATGAAGGAGACCATGTTGCCCGCGCCGTCGGCCACGCAGAAGTACACGGTGCCGCCGCAGGAGGGATCGCCCGCCTCGGGATAAACGGCCTTGTCGGTAATGAGGGCACGGCGGACATCGGCATACCGGTCAGAGAGCATGTCGGAGACCTTGGTGCGCATGTAGCGGGGATCTGCCACGAACTTCTTGGTATCCACGAACGCCAGCTTCACCGTCTCGATCATCTTATGATAGGTGTCCGCATTCTCCCGGTCGTCGCCCAGTTCCATGCCCTTGAGCATGTTCAGGGCCATGAGCGCGGTAATGCCGTGGCCGTTGGGGGGCATCTCGCAGACCTCGTAGCCCTTGTAGTTGACGGAGATGGGCTCCACCCACTGGGCCTGATAGTTCTCGAAATCGCTCTCGGCAAAGAAGCCGCCGGTCTTCTGGGAGAACTCCACAATCTTCTTCATGATCTCGCCGTGATAATAGCTCTCGCAGTCGCTTGCGGCCAGAGACTCCAGCGTGGCAGCGAAGTCGGGATTATAGAACGTGTCGCCGGCCTCATAGGTCTTGCCGTCCTTGGTGAAGTACTTCAGCCAGGGACCGAATACCTCCGGCTCCTTCTCCGCGGCAGCGGTGAAACGGGCGACCTCCGCCTTCCACTGCTTATAGACGTTGACGGGGATGCAGAAGCCCTCCCGGGCATAGCGGATAGCCGGAGCCATCAGCTCCGCCATGGTCTTGGTGCCGAAGCGGCGGCGCAGCAGCGCCCAGGCGCTGGGGGCGCCGGGAACCATGGTGGGCAGCCAGCCGTTTACCGGGACAGAGGTGTAGCCCGCCTCTTTCACCTTTTCAGCGGAGAGCGCCATGGGCGCCACACCGGAGCCGTCCAGGCCGAAGAGCTTGTTGTCCTTGGCGCTCCAGACCAGAGCAAAGCAGTCACTGCCCAGGCCGTTGCCGGTGGGCTCCACCAGAGGCAGCGTCGTGGCCATGGCCACCGCCGCGTCCATGGCGTTGCCGCCGGCCTTGAGAATCTCCAGACCCACCTGAGAGGCGATGGGAGACGTGGAACAGGCCATACCCTTTCTGGCATAGACCACGTTCCGGTGAGATGCGAAGGAATACTTCAGAGGATCAAACTGCACCATACTATCCCGTCCTTTCAACAATAACCATTTGGGATCGGCTTGCGCCGTCTTTTTATAATAATGGTGTTATTTTGACACTATAGCAAAATTATCTTTGCCAGTCTAACACTTTATGGTGATAAACTGATAACCAAATGTTATGATTTCAATAAATACCATATTTACTTTCGGCTTTTTCTGTGATACTGTACAAAGAAAACGGCCCTGATGCGTGTTTCATCAGCGGACAGAGGTGCGCGGTATGGAGATTTTTCAGCTGAGACAATTTCAGGCAGTGGCGGAACTGGAGCACATGACCCGTGCGGCGGAGCGGCTGAACCTGGCCCAGCCGGCTCTGAGCCGAACCATCCGGAACCTGGAAAACGAGCTGGGCGCCCCCCTGTTCGACCGGGACGGGCGCCGGATGCGGCTCAACGAGAACGGGCGGATTCTGCTGCGCTATGCCCGGCAGATTCTCGCTTCCCTGGAGGACGCCCAGGCGGAGATCAGCGCCCGGAAAACCGGCACGGAAAGCCGCATTCGCCTGTGCATCCACTCAGCCACCGCCCTGCTGCCCCAACTGCTGGCAGATTTTCTCGCCGTGCGCCCCGAGGTTCGCTTTGAAATCACCCAGCGGATTTTCCGGGACACAGAGTCCCCCACCTATGACATGCTCATCGACTCGCTGGTAGGCGACGAGGTGCTGCCCCGCAGTTCCTGCCTGCTGCTGCGGGAGGAAGCCATGCTGGCAGTTCCGGAAGGCCATCCGCTCACCCGCCTCCCCTCCGTCTCCCTCTCAGACATCCGGGACGTGCCCTTTGTCAATCTGCGCCGGGACCGTCCCTGGGCCCGGATCATCCGCAAGGCGTGCAACGAGGCCAGCTTCTCTCCCCGGGTGGTGGCGGAGAGCGACAACCCCATCACTCTGTGCGACTTCGTCCGCTGCGGCGTAGGCGTGTGCTTCCTGCCCAGCCGGACCGGTCTTCCGCCCCAGACCGACGGCATCACCCTGATCCGTCTGCAGGATTTTGTCCACACGCGTCACCTGTATCTCCACTGGAGGTACAATACCTATCTCCCGCCTCATATCGCAGCTTTCCGGGACTTCTGCCTTCCCTGGTTTGAGAAGCTGGAGCAAACCAACGCATAAAAAAGACATCCCCCGCCATGGGGGATGTCTTTTTCGCTTTAGTCCTGAGCGTCTTCCCACTGCACGTCGATGACCGTGCCGCCGTTGATCTCAATGTACTCACTTTTGAGGATGTAGTCTTTCTTGCCGATCCGGACTTCCTGGTCCCCCACCTTGGTGGTCATCACATCGCCAGTGGGCGTTTCCGTGGTGGCGGTGAAATAGAGCGTCACATGCTCCGGATCTTCCACCCACGTTCCATCGGCCCCCAGCACGTAGTAGGGCTCCTTTTCCACGCTCTCGATCTGGCCGCCCACCAGTTTGCCGGAGGCCATGAGGGGAGAGGGAAGGTGTTCCAGGCACGCCTCATACAGCTCTACCGGCACGCCCTCCGCCTTGACCACATACGTCACCTTTGTCATAGCCGCCTCGCCGCTCTCCCCGCTGCCGCGGTTCATCAGCTTTACACCGGCGAAGACCGCTACCGCCACAATCAGCAGTACGGCGATCACGTCGACGATATTGAACTTTCCAATGCGCTTTGCTTTCTGTTCCATACGTTCCTCCATCAGCGGCCCAAAGCCGCCCGATTCTTTGTGGACAATGTCTGCGAAACATTGTATAATACTTTTTACGATTTCACAAGAACATTTTCATCAAAGAAGGACGTTTTCATGAAGGTCATCCATCTCATCAGCGGCGGCGATTCCGGCGGCGCCAAGACTCACGTGCTCAGTCTGCTGCAAAATCTCAACAAATCCATCACTGCACAGCTGGTGTGCTTTCGGGACGGTCCCTTTGCCGACGAGGCCCGGAGCCTGGGCATCCCCACCGAAATCTTCAGCGGGAACAACGTGCTGCGGGTGCGCCGGCAGCTGATCGCCTACATCCGGGAGGGCGGATACGACCTGATCCACTGCCACGGCTCCCGGGCCAACATGATCGGCGCCATGCTCCGCAAGCCCACGGGTCTGCCGGTGGTGACCACCGTCCACAGTGACTACCGCCTCGACTACATGGGCCGCCCCCTCAGCCGCATCACCTTCGGCACCATCAATGCCTATGCCCTGCACAAGCTGGATTACCGCATCGGCGTCTCCGACGCCATGGTGGACCTGCTCATCTCCCGGGGTTTCCCCGCCGACCGGTTTTACGCCATCTACAACGGCATCGATTTCACCCCTGCCCCGCCCCAGGGCGACCGTCTGGCTTACCTGCGCCAGTTGGGCGTGGATGCGGACGAGCAGTCCGTGGTGGTGGGCATTGCCGCCCGCCTCAATCCCGTCAAGGACATGTCCACCCTCATCCGGGGCTTTGCCGCAGGCTACGCCGCCTGCCCCCGGCTGCGGCTGGTCATTGCCGGAGACGGCGAGGAGCGGGAAAAGCTGGAAAACCTGGCAAAGGAACTGGGCGTAGAGCATCAGGTGACCTTTGCCGGCTGGATCAGCGGCGGCATGGATCAGTTCTACGCCGCTCTGGACATCAACACCCTGACCAGTCTCTCCGAGACCTTCCCCTACGCCCTGACGGACGGCACCCGGTTCCATCTGGCCACCGTCGCCACCGCCGTGGGCGGCATCCCCTACCTGATCGACACCGGCGTCAACGGCTTTTTGTTCCAGCCCGGTGACTGGAAGGCCCTGGGCGAGCACCTGGCCGCCCTGGGCAATGACGACGCCCTGCGCCATGACATGGGGGAAAAGCTCTATCAAAAAGCCTCCTCCCAGTTTTCCATTCAGAGCACGGTGGAGACCCAGCTGCACATCTACCAGGAGATCCTCCGCCGCTACCACCGCCCTGCCGCCGACCGGGACGGGGTGGTCATCTGCGGCGCCTACGGCCGGGGCAACGCCGGCGACGACGCCATTTTGGAAGCCATTTTACAGGAGATGCGCTCCATTGACCCGGATATGCCCATCACCGTACTGAGCAAGGACCCTAAGTCCACGCGCCTTACCTACCGGGTGCAGGCAGTGCACCGGTCCAGCTTCCTGGCCTGGCACAAGGCCATGCACCACGCCAGACTCTACATCAACGGCGGCGGCAGCCTCATCCAGGACGTCACCTCCCGCCGCTCCCTGTGGTTCTACCTCTATAATATCCGCGCCGCCAAGCGCGCCGGATGCAAGGTGCAGATGTACGGCTGCGGCATCGGCCCCGTCACCCGGGACAGTCACCGCCGCCTGGCCGCCAAGGTGCTCAACGCCAACGTGGATGTGATCACTCTGCGGGAGCCCGACTCCCGGGAGGAGCTGCGGCGCATGGGGGTCACAGTCCCCCGGATTCTGCTGACCGCAGACCCCGCCCTGACGCTGCGCCGCGCCTCCGACGCAGAAGTGGACAGTGTGCTGCTTCGGGCCGGTATCCCGCCCCGGGGAAAGTATCTGTGCTTTGCCCTGCGCCAGTGGAAGGGCTTTGACGAAAAGGCCGGCGTGTTTACCGCCGCGGCCCGCTACGCCTACGAGACCTACGGTCTGACCCCTGTGTTCACAGCGGTGGAAAAGCACCTGGACCCCCTGGCCGGACGCAAGGCCGCCCAGGGTCTGACCGTGCCCCACTACTTCCTGGACGACGCCGGCGGCGCCGGCACCATCATCGGTGCTCTGTCCCGCATGGAGGTTGTGGTGTCCATGCGGCTCCACGCGCTGATTTTCGCTGCCAGTCAGGGCATTCCCCTGGTGGGCGTAGTCTACGATCCCAAGGTGTCCTCCTTCCTCAAGTACATGGGGCAGGAGCTGTTTGTGGATCTTGCCTCTGTGACGGAGGCGTCCTTGTGCCGTATGATCGACCAGGCGGCCGGCCAGGCCAGCGCCCTCCAGTCCCGGGAGGCGGCGGTGGCCCGTCTGCAGGAGATGGAGCAGCGCAACGTGGAAGTGGCCCGGGAGCTGCTGGGGCTGTAAGATATCACGAAAGGAGCGGGCTGTATGGAACACGCGCAGCAGCGGCTGCATTTCACCATGTCGTTTATCGGCGGCTTTCTGGCGGTCTACGCCGTATTGTGCTTTGCCGGACTGCTGGGCTCCGCCCAGACGTCCAATCTCATTCTTCTGACCACCGACCTGCTCAGCGCAAACTGGATGGACTTTCTCCTGCGGATCGGCGGCGCAATCCTGTATATGTGCGCCATTGCTCTGACCGTTTGGCTGCCCCGCCGGTGCCGCACGGATCTCAGGCGCATCAGCGTGGTGCTGGACATGGCCGCCGCCCTGGTGGTCGGTCTCTTTCCCGAGGGGATTCCGCCGGTGCTGGGGCTCTATCCCCTGTTTTTCGCCATGGCCTTCCAGTGGAACAGCTTTACCGGAGCGGACGGCTTCGTCAGCTCCACCATTTTTTCCACCAACAACTTCCGCCAGTTCTCTATGGCTCTGGCGGAAACCCTGGCCGGGCACGCTCAGCTGCCCAAAGCCGCCTTTTTCGGAAAAACACTGCTGAGTTTCCACTGCGGCGTGGCCATTTCCTACCTGCTCTGGCAGTTTCTGGGCAACCGCAGCGCCTGGATTTGTCTGCTGCCCTGCGCTGCCGCCATGGCACAGCTGATGCTGGAGCCGAAGCCCTCCGCAGTCGTATGAATGCGTAAGAAAAAAGCCCCCTTTCGGGGGCTTTTCTTATTCTTTCAGACTGCCGTGCACCGGCGGCTCAGCGTGGGGATTCCCCGCGTGGTGGGCGTTGGTATGCACGTTGATATACTGTGCTTTCAGTTTGGAATACAGGATGGTCTGGCTGGAGTAGAGGCCGTTGTAGCCGGAGAGCATGTAACTGATGCCGCAGATCAGGGCAAAGTACAAAAGTCCCCCGTCCCCGAACAGCTCCACTGACAAAAAGATGGAGGCCACCGGGCAGTTGACCGCGCCGCAGAACACGGCCACCAGTCCCAGCGCCGCGCCGCAGGTGGCCGGGATACCCAGAAGCGGGCCCGCCACACAGCCGAAGGTGGCGCCCACAAAAAACGAGGGGACCACCTCACCGCCCTTGAACCCGGCGGAGAGCGTCACCGCCGTGAAGAGGATCTTCAGGAGAAACGCGGCCGGACTGGCGGTTCCCTGTTCCACCGCCGCGGTGATGACGTCCATGCCGGCGCCGTTGTAGTCCGTGGTGCCGCAAAGATAGGTCAGGGCGATCACCGCCGCGCCGCCCGCGATCACCCGTACCCAGGCGTTGGGCAGATAGCGTGCCATCCGATGCTCGGCAAAGTGGATGGTATTGCAAAAGAGAATGGACACCAGGGCGCACAGGGCGCCCAGCACCGCCACCCGCAGCAGCATCACCGCCTCCAGCTCCGGCATGACCACCGTGAACCGGGTGGGCTCCACGCCCATGAGCAGCGAGACACCGTAGGCGGTCAGGGAGGCCGTCAGGCAGGGGATGAACGCCGCATGGTACATCACGCCGATGCTGATGACCACCATGGCAAACACCGTGGCGGTCAGGGGCGTACCGAACAGCGCGGCGAAAAACGCCGCCATGCCGGCCATGGTGGCCGTCCGCATGTCCCGGTCGTCCAGGTGAAACAGCCCGCCCACATGGTTGCCGATGGTGCCGCCCATCTGCAGCGCGGCGCCCTCCCGTCCGGCAGACCCGCCGCAAAGGTGGGTCAGCACCGTGCCCAGAAAAATGGCGGGCAGCAGCCAGATAGAAAGCCCTTTGCCCAGATGCACCGCGTCGATGATGTCGTTGGTGCCCTGGCCCTCTGTCCGGGTCAGCTTGTAAAAGCCCACGATGCAAAGGCCTGCCAGGGGCAGACACCACAGGAGCCACCCGTGAGCCGCCCGCAGCTCGGTGGCCTTTTCCACACCGATGTGGAATGCCGAGCCGATCACGCCGCACACGGCACCCGTCACCGCCGCCACCGCCAGCCACTTGACCAGCGCCTGGACATACAGTCCGATGTGGCTCCACTCCATCCGCAGCCAATCCTTCAGGGCGCAGGCCGCCGGAGTACCGTCGGAGCGCGTCTCCGCTTTGCTCATACGCCCACCTCCCCCGGTTCTGCCTCAGTTTCCCGCCCGTCCAGCCGCGTCTCCAGACACGCCGGATTTCTCAGGTACCGGCCGAAGGCCGCGAAAAATCGGGAGTATTCGATGCCCGTGGCAATCCGCTCGTCCATGACCACGCCCAGGGGCATCCGCCGCCGTCCGGGCACCACCGGGTCCGGCACCGGCCGGCCCATACAGACAAAAACGCTGGTGGTACCGAACTCATAGCAGTGGTGATAGATGTAGCTGGTATTGATGGAGGCCAGGTTGGTGATGAACACGCTGGTGTGGAACGGGCTCAGGTCGATGACCCACCGGGGCAGCAGTCCGTGGAGATCCAGATGATACGCCAGACCGAACACCACCCTGGCCAGTCCCGGGATGGAAAAAGCCATACTGGCAAACCAGTCGGTACGGTTATTGTGAGCGGCCTCCAGATTGCGGCGGATCTGCTCCCGGACCCGCTGGCTGATGGTAAATACCGTGTCCTCCGGCTGGAGGAAGATTTTGATGACCGTCTCATCCGGTGTCCCGTCCGCGCGGGTCTTGAGAATCACAAAGCTGAAGCAGAAGTGGTTGCGCCGGTACACCCGCCGGTTGACCACGAAGTAATTGAGCTTGGGATTTTCCAGCACCGCCTTGTAATAGGCCGCTGCCAGCACGCTCATATGGGTAACAACCCGTCCCTCCCGGCGCTTTTGCCGGATGTAGTCTTTCAAGATTGTCTCGTCAGCGTAGTCGTTTGCCCAGTTCTGGGCGTCATAGCGGCGGGGCATGATGTAAGGCAGCGCCTGCACAATGGGACTGAGTCCCTTGACACGAGTTCCGTCCGCACGCATAGGATCCCCCCTCCCTGCTCTGGCGGGCACGCCGCCGAAGCGTTCACACATAGTTGGAAATATTATATGAAAATTTCGTTAAGATTTCAATCTTTTCCACAGGCCTTTCCCGCATTCCTGTAAGGTTGCATAAGCGCCGGCACATGCCGGCCCCGCGATGCGGTGGAAATATCCGTTGATTCTTTCCCATCCCCGTCGTATACTTGACAGAAAGCGGCTGCATGCAGCCGAAATTACGAGAGGAGATGTCTTATGATGAAGTACGGCCGTACCTATAACTTCTCTGCCGGTCCCGCCATGATGCCGGAGGAAGTGCTGGAGGAGATCGCCGCCGAGATGATGAACTACCGCGGAAGCGGCATGTGCGTTATGGAGATGAGTCATCGATCCCAGGTCTTCCAGCAGATTCGGGACGAGGCCGAGGCGGATCTGCGCCGTCTGATGGGCATCCCCGACAACTACAAGGTCCTGTTCATCCAGGGCGGCGGCACGGTGCAGTTTGCCATGGTGCCCATGAACCTGATGAAAAACGGCACCGCCTGCTATGTGGAGACGGGCAACTGGTCCAAAAAGGCCATTGCCGAGGCAAAGCGCTACGGGAAGGTGGAGGTGGTGGCCTCCTCCGCCGACCGCAATTTCTCCTACATTCCCGACTGCTCCAATCTGGCCATTCCCGCTGACGCGGACTATGTCTACATCTGCGAAAACGAGACCATCAACGGCACCACCTACCACACCCTGCCCAACACCCAGGGCAAGGTTTTGGTGGCCGACCAGTCCTCCATGTTCCTCTCCCGCCCCTGCAACGTCAGCGACTACGGCCTCATCTGGGGCGGCGTGCAGAAAAACGTGGGCCCGGCAGGCATGGCTATCGTCATCATCCGGGAGGATCTGATCCGGGAGGACCTGCCGGAGTTTGTGCCCACCTACCTGCGCTACCACATTCACGCGTCCAATGACTCTTTGTACAACACCCCCAACTGCTGGGCCATCTACTGCTGCGGCAAGGTGTTCAAGTACCTGCTTGCCCACGGCGGGCTGGAGGGCGCCGCACAGCGCAACCAGGAAAAGGCCGACGTGCTCTACCGTTTCCTGGACTCCAGCCGCTTCTTCACCGGCGCCGTCCGGCCGGAAGACCGTTCGCTGATGAACGTCCCCTTCGTCTCCCCCTCCAAGGAGCAGGACGCCCAGGTGATCGCCGCCGCCAAGGCCGCGGGCTTCGACAACCTCAAGGGCCACAAGAGCGTAGGCGGTCTGCGGGCCTCTATCTACAACGCCATGCCCAAGGAGGGCGTGGAGGC
>NZ_URDP01000050.1 GCF_900546705.1 uncultured Oscillibacter sp.
GCAAAGCGGGCCTCCGCCGGGAAGGTGTAGGTGTTGAGCCAGTCCAGCAGGGGAAGATCCATACCGGTGCCCAGCATGGGGTACTGGGGGGCGTGCAGATGCATGTCACAAAAGGCGGGCAGGATCAGCGCCTGGCCGTACTCCTCAGCCGGCGCGCCGGCAAAGCGCTCCGGCAGCGTGGGAAATACGCCGGTGATGCGGCTGTTTTCCGCAACGAGATAGCCGCTGGGGGTGACGTCCAGCTTCCCCAATGCCGGGGAGGAGACGATGGTACCGTGTAAAATTGTCAAAGCCATACAAACCTCCTGCGCCATGGGCGCTTTTCCCGGGCTTTTGCCCGTTTGTACGCGGCACAAAAAAGAAGTGCCCGACCGGAGGAAACCGTCCTCTGGCCAGACACCCATAGAGAAGCCTTCGGCGGCTCCGTAGAAACTTTCGCGCCATGTACAAGCGAAATTATATGAGTCCTTTTCAGTTGTATGCCGTTACTTACACCATAGCATAAGCCGGTGGGAAAAGCAAGAGGCACCTTTTTGGCCGCTGCCGGCTATACTGGCATACGGGCGCGCTTCCGCCCGAATCTGAACATGAGGCGAGAACTATGTGGTATGCGCTGTGCCGCGCAGCCGCGGGGACGGGATTCACCTTTTTGATGACCGTCCTGGGCGCGGCGGCGGTGTTTTTCGTATCCGGGGAGCCCAGACCCCGGAGCCAGAAGGCCATGCTGGGCTTTGCCGGCGGCGTGATGACGGCGGCCTCCGTTTGGAGCCTGCTGCTGCCTGCCATCGAGCAGGCAGAGCAGTCCGGAACCCTGCCGGGCTGGGTACCTGCGGCGGGAGGCATGGTGCTGGGCGTGGTGTTTTTGTCGGCGCTGGACGCCTGCGTGCCGTTTCTGCGCCGGTCGGAGGGGGAGGAGTCCCGGCGCCAGAGCGCCCTGCTGATGACGGCCATCACCCTTCACAACATCCCCGAGGGAATGGCGGTGGGGCTTGCCTTTGCCCTGGCCGGGGCGGGAGAGACGGCGGGCGCCGCGGCGCTGGCCCTGGGCATCGGCATCCAGAACTTTCCCGAGGGAGCGGCTATCTCGCTGCCTTTGCGCCAGGCGGGGGCGTCCCGGCTGCGGGCCTTCCTGGGAGGCGCGGCGTCGGGGGCGGTGGAGCCGCTGTTCGGTGTGGCCGTGGTGCTGGCGGCGGGTGCGGTACATCCCCTGATGCCGTGGCTTTTGAGCTTTGCGGCGGGCGCTATGGTGTACGTAGTGGTGGAGGAGCTGGTGCCACAGGCCCACGGCACCTCCGGGACCTGCGGATTCGTGACAGGCTTTTTGGTGATGATGGTGCTGGACGTGTCGCTGGGATGAGCGAAGCAAAAGGCCCCGGCCGCAAAGGCCGGGGCCGCCGCGCTCAGGCGGGAAGATTCAGTTTCAAAAACACCAGCGTCGCCCCGCCGTCCCGGGTGGGGGTGCTGGCGTTGGCGTTGAGGGTGAACACCGTCTCCTCCGGAATGACCGCCAGAAAGGCACTGGACCCGGATACGCTGACGCCGTCGGTTCCCGTTCGCCCGTAGACGCCGTACTCCAGGAAGGGGCGATCATTGTAGGCGGGGGTGATCTGGAGATAGCCCGCCGTGTCCAGCACGGCGGAAATGCTGTAGGTGACAAAATACGTCCCCGGCGAGAGCTGGATCTGGGTATCCGAGAGAGCAGTAATCTGCCCGGTGGAGTCGGTTACCGCCGGAAACAGGACGATGGGCTCGCCGCTTTCAAACTGCTGCATAAACGTGAAGAAGGACGCGGCGGCGCTCATGCCCGGCAGGCCGGGCGCACCGGGGGCACCATCTGCTCCGGGCTGTCCGTCGGCACCGGGTGCACCGGGCTGCCCGTCCGCGCCGGGGGCACCATCGGCGCCCCGGGGGATGAAGAACGACAGCTCCACACCGCAGGGGGTGGGGTGGGCACACACCCGGGCGTCGGTACCCGGGGCGGTGGTGACAGTGGAGCCGACCGTCACGTCCGGAATGCAGCAGCAATTGCCGCAGCCGCTGTCCTGACAAGAATGGCACATATGCTGAACTCCTTTCCATGGGGGATGGTCCAGTATATGCCCCCGCGTGTCAAAGGGTCAGCGGCAATCCCGCCAGGTACCGGCGCAGCAGATCGAAGGCGTGGTTGGCGGACAGCTCCTGAATACGGTCCCGGCGCCGGCGCCCGAAGTCGCAGCGGCGGCAGAAGGTGCCATCCGGGGTGTCCAGGCCGATGAACACCAGCCCCACGCTGTTGCCCCGCTCGTCAGGATCGGGGCCGGCCACGCCGGTGACGGACACGGCCACGTCGGCGCCGGTAATGCGCCGGGCGCCCTGGGCCATGGCCCGGGCCGTCTGCTCCGACACGGCACCATGCTGCTCCAGCACGTCCCGGTCAACGCCCAGCACGGCCGCCTTCATGTCTGTCCAGTAGCTAACCACACCGCCCCGATAGACCTGGGAGGCCCCTGCCAGGGCAGTCATCCGCTGGGCGATCTGTCCGCCGGTGCAGCTTTCCGCACTGGCCATGGTCAGCCCCCTGCGCCGCAGCGCCTCCGAGCACACGGCCTCCAGGCTGGCAACGTCCACGCCGTAGACTACATCGCCCAGCAGGGCACATACTTCTTCCACCACAGGCCGCAGCAGTCCTTCCGCGGCCTCGGCGGTGGCGGCCTTGGCCGTGGCCCGCAGACGCACCTCGCTGGGCTTGGCGTAGGTGGCAAGGGACGGATTTTCCATGTGGGCCATCCGTTCCCGGAGACGCTCCTCCATAGGGCTCTCCCCCAGGCCGAAGGTCATGATGTCGTGGGAGACAATGACCTCCGGAGAGAGGGCGCGCAGATAGGGCAGAGCATAGTCGTGCAGCATGGTCCGCATCTCAAAGGGCGGGCCCGGCAGCATGAGCACGTGGATGCCGCCGCACTGGAAGGCACAGCCTGGGGCGGTGCCCACGCTGTTGGGAAAGATGACGGCGTCTTTCGGAAACTCCGCCTGGGGGCGGTTATTTTCCGGCATGGCCAGGTGGACGTTTTTTTCAAAGTAGCGGCGGATCTCCTCCAGGATGTCCGGGTGGAACACCAGCGGCAGCCCAAAAGCGGCGCACACGGTCTGTTTGGTCAGATCATCGTAGGTGGGGCCCAGGCCCCCGGTGGTAATAATCACGTCCGCCCGGCGGCGGGCGATGTCCACGGCCTGTGCAAGGCGTTCGGGGTTGTCGCCTACCACCGTGTGCCAGTAGACATTGATGCCCACGGCGGAAAGAGCCTGAGACAGCTCCTGGGCGTTGGTGTTGGCAATATTACCCAGCAGCAGCTCGGTGCCTACAGCAATGATCTCAGCAGTATGGGACATGGGGATGCCTTCTTTCGTAGAAGATAAAGAATAAAAAGACGCGCTGTCAAATCCGGGGGTCGTCGGTGGGCTTTACCCGCACCCACTTGTCCCCGGCCAGGGCCTCTTCCACCAGAGCATCCACATCCAATACGGCCTCCGCTTCCCGCACGTCCTCCACCTTGGGACGGGTGCAGGGGTGGCGGGGGGTAAAGACGGTGCAGCAGTCCTCATAGGGGAGAATGGAGGTATCGTAGGTGCCGATCTGCCGCGCCATGCGGATGATCTCCACCTTGTCCATGCCGATCAGGGGCCGCAGCACCGGCAGCGTGGTCACGTCCTCGGTGGTGCCCAGGGCCAGCATGGTCTGGCTTGCCACCTGGCCCAGGGATTCGCCGGTGACCAGGGCGCCGGCCCCAGCCCGACGAGCCACGGCCTCGGAGATGCGCATCATGAAGCGGCGCATGATGAGGGTGAAGTACTCCTCCGGGCAGTTTTTGCGGATCTCCTCCTGAATCTTGGTGAAGGGAATCACGTGCACCACCATGCGCCCGCAGTAGGCGGTCAGCAGCCGGGCCAGCTCCAGCACCTTGTCCAGGGCCTGCTGGGAGGTGTAGGGCGGGGAGACGAAGTGCACCATCTCCAGCTGCACGCCCCGGCGGGCCATCATCCAGGAGGAAACGGGGCTGTCCAGTCCGCCGGAGAGCAGGCTCACGGCGGTGCCGCCCATGCCCACGGGCAGTCCGCCGGCGCCGGGCACGGAGGGGGCGTGGACGTAGGCGTACTTCTCCCGGATTTCCACGTACACGGTCAGATCCGGGTGATGGACGTCCACGCTGACGTGAGGGAAACGCTCGGCCAGCTCGCCTCCCACGGCCTGGCTGAGCTGGATGGAGGTCATGGGGAAGAGCTTATCGGCCCGCTTGCTCTCCACCTTGAAGCTGCGGGCGGCGGCAAAGGCGTCGGAGAGGTAGGCCACGGCGGTGTCCACAATGGCCTCCACGGTCTTCTCACAGGGAACGGCCCGGGCCACGGCGGCCACGCCGAATACCTGGCAGCAGGCGGCGAAGGCGCCCTCCATGTCGCATGCGTCGCCCTGCGGCTCCACGTAAATGGTGCTCTGGCGCACCAGCACCCGGAAGTCGCCGAAGCGGCGGATACGGCGGCGGACGTTGTTCATGAGCTTGTCCTCGAAGGCTTTGCGGTTGAGGCCCTTCAAGACCACTTCGCCCAGCTTCAGAAGGAGGATCTCGTTGTTGTTCATAGGGATGCCCTCCAGATACGAAAATAGATGCCCGCCGGCGGACAGAACATCCGCCGCTGAGCGGGCCGGTACAATGTAATTCATTATACCGCATTCGCCCCGGAAGAAAAAGCCCTGATTTTTTCTGAAAATAATTTGAAAAAATTTTTGCCCTGTGCAATAAACCGGTGCTGCCGTCCGTTTATCAGGCAGAAAGGGCGGTAAGGCCGCCGCAAGAAGACTGCTGAAAAGGAGAATGAATGATGAAGAAGACCGGATACTGGAAGGGCTTTGCCTCCGCACTGGTGCTGACGGCTATGGTGACGGCTCTGGGCGTCACGGCCACGGCAGCCTCCAAGAGCACAATCGAAGTGGAAGAGGGAATCAAGATCAGCATCAACGGCGCCAGCTTCACGCCCCGGGACGCCGACGGCAAGAAGGTGCCGGTGTTCCTGTACAACGGAACCACCTATATCCCCGCCCGGGCGGTGTGTGAGGCTGCGGGCATGGACGTGTCCTTTGACTCCGATACCCGCACGGTGGAGCTGACCACCCAGGACTGGAACCTGGCCTGTGACCCCGCCGCCAGCGGCTATATCACCCGGGCCGAGGCCAAATCCGTCGCTCTGGACGACGCAGGCCTCAACTCCTACGATGTGGTATTCCTGAAGGCCCAGCTGGACTGGGACGACGGCGTGGCCCACTACGACGTGGAGTTTTACAGCAACGGCGTGGAGTACGACTATGAGATCAACGCCTCCACCGGCAAGATCATCGAGTCCGACCGGGACGTGGACGACTTTGATGTGCCCGACGACTGGTACGGCTACGGCAAGGGCAACGGGTATGGCAACGGCAACGGCTATGGCAATGTGTCCTCCAGTGCGAATCTGATCGGCCAGAGCAAGGCCCAGCAGATTGCCCAGAACAAGGCCGGCAGCGGCGCCACGGTGGTCAAGTGCCAGCTGGACTGGGAGGACGGCCGCCAGGTTTACGAGTTGGAGCTGCGCAACGGCCGGATGGAATATGAGTGCGACATTGACGCCAAGACCGGCACCATCCTCACCTGGGAGAGCGACTACGACGATTGAAGCATGCTGAAAAAAGGACGCCCGACGGGGCGTCCTTTTTTTGCGGGCGCGTTGCACTGCCGGGAGAAATCTGGTATCATTTGCCTGTGATCTGAAATTTTTACAGGAGGAGACTGCCATGAAGATTGTAGCCATCAACGGAAGCCCCCGGAAAAACGGAAATACCGCCCGGCTTTTGGAGGCCGTGGGCAAAGAGGTGACGGCCGCCGGCGTGGAGTTCCAGGTGTTCCAGCCCGGTCCCCGGGTCCACCCCTGCATGGCCTGCTATCACTGCCTGAATACCGGCTCGCTGCGCTGCGTGCAGACCGACGACATGGTCAACGACATCATTGCCGCCTGCATCGAAGCCGACGGCATCTTGCTGGCCAGCCCCGTGTACCACGGCAGCATCGCCGGCGGCATGAAGTGCGTGCTGGACCGGATGATGCTTGCCGGCGGCTGCGGGGAAAACCAGTTCCACCACAAGGTGGGCGGTGCGTTGTGCACGCTGCGCCGCAGCGGCGGTATGGAGACGTACCAGCAGCTGCTGGGCGTCATGGACGCCATGGAGATGGTCATTGTGACCTCCGACTATTGGGGCGCCGTCCACGGGGCGGACCCGGGCGAGTGTTTGCAGGATACGGAGGGCATGGAGGTGGCCTGCAAGCTGGGCCGCAACATGGCCTGGACGGTGAAGGCGCTGGCTGCCGCCAGGGAGACGCTGCCGCCTCCGGTCACCGGCCACCGCACCATGACCAACTTTGTCCGTTAAAAAATCCCGCCGGTCTGTCACCTTTTTCTTTGTCAGTGCATCTTTATAGATGACCGGTCCCGAAACCAAGAAAAGGAGAACGCCCTGAAGCCATGATGGAAGCCGTGCTGGACAAGGAAATATTCTGTGCCCGCGTCATCCAGAACCAGGAGACGCTCTTCCGCACCGCCAAGGCCATCCTCCGCAACGACGAGGACGCCGAGGACGCTGTGCAGGAGGCCATCTGCGCCGCCTTTGAGCGGCGGGATTCCCTGCGGGACCTGGAGAAGTTCCGGCCGTGGCTTTTGCGCATCCTGGCCAACAAGTGCTACGACGCCTGCCGCAAGCGCAGACCCTCCGTGGACCTTTCGGACGTGGAGGACTGCCTGTGCGCTCCGGAGACGGATCCAACGGAGCGCATGACGCTCTGGCAGGCGGTCATGTCACTGGGCGACGATCTCCGTGCCCCGGTCACCTTGTTCTACTATGATGGGTTGTCCATCCGGGAGATCAGCGGTGTCCTGGGCATCAGCGAAGCGGCGGTGAAGACCCGCCTGTCCCGGGGACGGGCCCGTCTGCGCCGTCTGCTGAGAGAAGAGTGAGGTGCAAAATGGATCGATTTGACGAAGAATTGAAGGCGAGGGCGAAAAAGGAGCCGTTCCCTCTGCCGGAGGACTATGCCGGCAGGGTGTTTCGTACCTGTGCGGCGCTGCAGGAGACAGACATGAAGCCCAGCAACAAATCCAAAAGGAAAAGCGCTGCCTGGTGGGGCGGGTGGATTGCCGCCGCCCTGGCACTGTTCGTGGCGGTACCCAACGCATCCCCCACTGCCGCGGCGGCTATGGCGGATATCCCGGTGCTGGGCGCCATCGTGGAGCTGGTGACCTTTCGTACCTATACCTATGACGACGGCCACAGCTTCGCCGACGTGCAGGTGCCCCAGCTGGAGGGCAGCCAGGCGGCAGAAGAGGTCAGCGACCAGGTACAGGCGTACACGGATCAGCTGATCGCCCAGTTCAAAGAGGATTGCAAGAGCGTAGGCGAGGGCTATCAGGGGCTGGACGTGACCACCTCCGTGGTGACCAACAGCGATACCTGGTTCACCCTCCGGGTGGACGCGGTGAAAACCCAGGCCAGCGGCTTTGAGTTCAGCCGCTTTTACCACATCGACAAGACCACCGGTCAGGTGGTCACGCTGAAGGACCTGTTCCGGGAGGGCGCCGACTACGTGACGGCCCTGTCGGACGAGGTGCGCCGGCAGATGGACGAGCGGATGGCTGCCGACGAGACGCAGGCCTACTTCCCCGAGCAGTTTACAGGCATTGATCCCAACCAGAACTTCTACTGGGATGCCGACGGCGCGCTGGTGCTGGTTTTTGACGAGTACTCCATTGCTGCCGGCTCTATGGGAATGCCGGAGTTCACCATCCCCTCCGCCGTGTATGAGGGCCTTTTGAAATGAGGGGCGGGCGGATGAAACGGCTGGTACTGCTGACGGCGGTACTGGTGCTGGCGGTGTGTCTGGCCGCCGGCTGCAAAAGCGGCAAACAGCAGGATGCCCAGGAGGCTGCGGACAGCAGCACCCTGACGGGCACGCTGGACGAAGTGAAGGACTTTATGTTCACAGTCACAGACGAGACGGGCAGTGCCTATGTGTTTCCCGTGGAGGAGGGCAGCAAGCCCAAGGGACTGGAGGACGTGTCGGTGGGCGATACGGTCACTGTCACCTACTCCGGGACCCTCTCCCAGGTGGATGGCCTGGATGGGTCGGTGCTCTCCGTGGAAAAAGCGGAATCATAAGAAAAGAGCCGGACGGCACAGCCGTCCGGCTCTTTTTCATCCTCGCAGGATGTCGGTATTCCGGTATTGGATGGCCTCCGCCAGGTGGGACGGATCAATATCCTCTGCGCCGTCCAGGTCGGCAATGGTACGGGCCACCCGCAAAATGCGGTCGTGGGAGCGGGCGGTGAGGCCCATGCGGTCGAAGGCGCTTTTCATCAGGGCGTCTCCTGCCGCGTCCAGGCGGCACAGCCGTCCAATCATATCCGGAGGCATGGCGGCATTGCAGGCCACATTCGTCCCCGCAAAGCGCCGGGCCTGGATGGCCCGGGCCGCGTCTACCCGGGCCTTTACCGCCGCTGAGGACTCGGCCCTCTGCCGGCGCCGGATGGCGTCGTACTCCACCGACGGTACGTTTACATGCAGGTCGATGCGGTCCAGCAGGGGACCGGAGATCTTCTCCACATACCGCTCCACCTCCCGGGGCGAGCAGGTGCACTTTCCCGACGGGTGCCCCCGCCAGCCGCACCGGCAGGGGTTCATGGCGGCAATGAGCTGGAACCGGGCGGGCAGGTGCAGCGTGCCGGATGCCCGGGAAATGGTCACGTCCCCCTCCTCCAGAGGCTGGCGCATGGCCTCCAGCACGTCCCGCCGGAACTCCGGCAGCTCGTCGAGAAACAGCACGCCGTTATGGGCCAGGGACATCTCTCCCGGACGCAGCTGCGCACCTCCGCCGGTAAGGGCGGCGGCAGAGGCGGTGTGGTGAGGGGCGCGGAAGGGGCGCCGGGTCAGCAGGGGCCGGGCGGGATCACTCATTCCGGCTACCGACCAGATGGCCGAGGTCTCCAGTGCCTCCGGGCGGGTCATGTCCGGCAGAATGGAGGGCAGGCGCTTGGCCAGCATGGATTTGCCTGCGCCGGGAGAGCCGATGAGCAGCAGGTTGTGGCCTCCGGCGGCGGCGATCTCCAGAGCCCGCTTCACGTTTTCCTGGCCCATGACGTCGGCCAGGTCGGGGAGTGGGTCGCCGTCAGGCTCCGGCGTCCAAGCCGGCGCGGGGGAGAGGGATGCCCGGCCGGACAAGTGGGCGGCCAGCGCCTGCACGTTGGGGACGCCGTAGACGGTAAGTCCCTGGGCCAGTGTGGCCTCGGCCGCGTTTTCGGCCGGCACGAACAGCTGGCGGATTCCCGCCTGGGCGGCGGCCAGAGCCATGGGCAGCACGCCCCGTACGCCCCGCACCGCTCCGGTCAGGGACAGCTCTCCCAAAAAGGCGGCGTCGCCGGGCGGGGGCGGAAGCTCCCCGGCGGCGGCCAGCACGCCTACCAGAATGGGCAGGTCGTAGACGGTACCCGCCTTTTTCTCTCCCGCCGGGGCCAGATTGACCGTAATGCGGCTGACGGGGAACTTGGCCCCGCAGTTTTTCACCGCCGCGCGCACCCGCTCCCGGGCCTCCCGCACGGCGGCGTCCGGCAGCCCCACGATATCAAAGGCCGGCAGTCCGCCGGAGAGAAAGCACTCCGCACTGACGGCGTACCCGGCAATGCCGGTCAGCCCCAGGGAGCGCACGGAAACCACCATGGATCGTCACCTCCGCATTAAAGACTGCCGGCCAGACTGCCGGCAATCCTTTTTTTGTTGAGTGTACCACAAATTTCCTGTGCTGGGAAACCCCTACTTTCAAAACTGCACAATTTTTCCAGCGTCATTTATTGGAAGCGCAGAAAAGGATATTTTTGTGCAAAAAATAACAAAGCCACCGTTTACATGGAAAAAATGAAGTGTTATAATATTGCCGCATGAAAATCTGGGGGAGAGTGTCCGGATTTCGTGTTTTGGTAAGATTGCCGTCTTCGGCGGCAAAAACAGGAGGTAAGTTTATGGCAAGAAAGTTCAAGTCCATGGACGGTAACAACGCTGCTGCGTACGTCAGCTATGCGTTTACCGAAGTGGCGGGCATCTATCCGATCACCCCGTCCTCTCCCATGGCAGACTTGGTGGACCAGTGGGCTGCCGCTGGCCAGAAGAACATCTTCGGCACCACCGTCAAGGTGGTGGAGATGCAGTCCGAGGCCGGTGCTTCCGGTACCGTCCACGGCTCTTTGGCCGCCGGTGCAATGACCACTACCTACACCGCGTCTCAGGGCCTGCTGCTGATGATCCCCAATATGTACAAGATCGCCGGCGAGCTGCTGCCCTGCGTGTTCCACGTCTCCGCCCGTACCGTTTCTTCCCACGCCCTGAACATCTTCGGTGATCACTCCGACGTCATGGCCTGCCGTCAGACCGGCTTTGCCATGCTGTGCGAGAACGATCCCCAGGAGATCATGGATCTGGCGCCTGTGGCTCATCTGGCTGCCATTGAGGGCCGGGTTCCCTTCATCAACTTCTTCGATGGCTTCCGGACCTCTCACGAGATCCAGAAGGTTGCCTGCTGGGACTACGACGACCTGAAGGAAATGACCAACATGGACGCCGTGGCTGCCTTCCGCAAGCACGCCCTCAACCCCGAGCGGCCCAACATGCGCGGCTCTCATGAGAACGGCGATATCTTCTTCCAGCACCGTGAGGCCTGCAACCCCTACTACGACGCTCTGCCCGACGTGGTGGAGAAGTACATGGGCAAGGTCAACGAGAAGCTGGGCACCAACTATCAGCTGTTCAACTACTACGGCGCTCCCGACGCTGACCGCGTCATCATCGCCATGGGCTCCATCTGCAACGTGGCCGAAGAGGTCATCGACTACATGAACGCCCACGGTGAGAAGGTCGGCATGGTGAAGGTGCATCTGTATCGTCCCTTCCGGGCCGACAAGCTGATCGCCGCCATCCCCGCCACCTGCAAGCGCATCGCCGTGCTGGACCGCACCAAGGAGCCCGGCGCTCTGGGCGAGCCTCTGTACATGGATGTTGTCACCGCGCTGGCCAACGCCGGCAAGACCGACATCAAGGTCATCGGCGGCCGTTACGGCCTGGGCAGCAAGGACACCCCGCCCGCTTCCGTGTTCGCTGTCTATGAGGAGCTGACCAAGGACGAGATGAAGCGTCAGTTCACCATCGGCATTGTGGACGATGTGACTCACCTGAGCCTGGAGGAGAAGCCCGCTCCCGGCGTTGCTGCCGAGGGCACCATCGAGTGCAAGTTCTGGGGCCTGGGCGGCGATGGTACCGTCGGCGCCAACAAGAACTCCATCAAGATCATCGGCGACCACACCGACAAGTACGTTCAGGCGTACTTCCAGTATGACTCCAAGAAGACCGGCGGCGTCACCGTCAGCCACCTGCGCTTCGGCGACAAGCCCATCAAGTCTTCCTACTACATCAACAAGGCCGACTTCGTGGCCTGCCACGTGCCTTCCTACATCGCCAAGCACTTCCCCATCGTCCGCGATGTGAAGCCCGGCGGCACTTTCCTCATCAACTGCCAGTGGGACGACAAGGAGCTGGGTGAGAAGCTGGACGCCGCCTCCAAGCGGTACATTGCCCAGAACAACATCCAGGTCTACACCATCGACGCCATCGACCTGGCTGCCAAGATCGGCATGGGCAAGCGCACCAACACCATCCTGCAGTCTGCGTTCTTCGCTCTGGCCAAGGTTCTGCCCGAGGCTGACGCCATCCAGTACATGAAGGACGCCGCCACCCACTCTTACCTGAAGAAGGGCCAGGACGTGGTGGATATGAACCACAAGGCCATCGATGCCGGTGCCACCGCCTTCCGCAAGTTCGAGGTGCCCGCTGACTGGGCCACCGCCGAGGACAAGCCCGACAACACCGTCCTGACCGGCAAGCCCGAGCTGGTGGAGCAGGTCAAGACCATCCTGGATCCCGTGGACAAGATGGACGGCGACAGCCTGCCCGTCTCCGCCTTCGTCAAGCACGTGGACGGCCAGTTCGAGCTGGGCGCCTCCGCTTACGAAAAGCGCGGCGTTGCCGTGAACGTCCCCACCTGGGACGCTGCCAAGTGCATCCAGTGCAACAACTGCGCCTATGTCTGCCCCCATGCCACCATCCGTCCCTATGCCATGACCGAGGAGGAGGCCAAGAACGCTCCCGCCGCCGCCAAGATCGTGGACATCAAGGCCGGCAAGGGCAAGGGCGTGTACAAGTACACCATGGCTGTGTCTCCTCTGGACTGCATGGGCTGCGCTGTGTGCGTGGGCCAGTGCCCCGTGGGCGCTCTGACCATGGTTCCTCAGGAGCAGGAAGCCGCTCAGCAGGAAGTGTTCAACTACTGTGTGGATAAGGTCTCCGAGAAGAAGGACATGCAGGACGACACCGTCAAGGGCAGCCAGTTCCGTCAGCCCATGCTGGAGTTCTCCGGCTCCTGCGCCGGCTGCGCCGAGACCAGCTATGCCCGCCTGATCACCCAGCTCTTCGGCGATCATATGTACATCTCCAACGCCACCGGCTGCTCCTCCATCTGGGGCGG
>NZ_URDP01000051.1 GCF_900546705.1 uncultured Oscillibacter sp.
CACGGACAGCCTGTTTTCTCAGCACCCCATTTTGCTTCTCAAGTCGGACAAGCTGGAAAAGCGGGTCCGCTGCGGCAACCCCATTTCCCTGCCGGGCACTGCCGACGGCACCTACCGCGTTTACAGTCAGGACCGGCAGTTCCTGTGCCTGTCTCAGGCCAGGGGCGGCACCCTGACTTCCATCAAGAATTTCTTTGGAGCGTAATCATCATGTCCATCAAGGAAAAAGTCATTGCCCTGGGCTTCTTCGACGGAGTCCATCTGGGCCACGGCGCCCTGCTGCGGCGCACGGCGGAGGAGGCTGCCGCCCGGGGTGTCACCCCGGCCGTGTTCACCTTTGACCGCCCGCCCAAGGAGGTCATCACCGGCCAGCCCTGTCCTCTCATCAACTCGGCGGAGGACCGCCGGGGGCTGATCCGCCGCCTCTACGGCATCGACGAGGTGCTGATGGTGCCCTTCGACCACGAGATGATGACCACCCCCTGGGACGATTTTGTCAGGGATATCCTCATCCGCCGCTATCACGCCGTGCATCTGGTGGCCGGCCACGACCACCACTTCGGCCATAAAAACCAGGGCTCGCCGGAGCGGCTGCAAGCCCTGTGCGCCCAGCTGGGTCTTGGGTGCGATATCATCCCCAAGGTGGAGGTGGCAGGCATCACCGTCAGCTCCACCTACATCCGCCGCCTGGTGGAGCTGGGCCAGATCGACCGGGCCAACCGGTTTCTGGGCCACCCCCATACCCTGACGGGCACCGTCCGCCACGGCCGGGGCATCGGCTCCTCCCAATTGTTCCCCACGGCCAACGTCGCCATCCCGCCTCACGTGCTGGTTCCCAGCCACGGGGTGTACGTGACCCGGGTCACACTGACCGACGGCAGCGTCTACCCGGCCGTCACCAATGTGGGCACCCGGCCCACCGTGCACAACGGCTCCGACGTGACGGTGGAGGCGTGCCTGCTGGATTTTGCCGGGGATCTGTACGGCAAGACCATCCGGGTGGAGTTTTTCCAGCATCTGCGGGACGAGATGCGCTTTGACTCCCTGGATGCCCTGAAGGCCCAGATTGCCGCGGACGCGGAAACCACCCGCCGCTACTTCGTGGAACATACGGAATTATAAAAAGGAAGGACAGGCAGAGCCTGTCCTTCCTTTTTATACCAGGGCGGCAATGAGCCACACCATACCGATGCCCCCGGCCCCCAGCAGCGTGTAGACCGCCGGGCTCAGGTCCCGCCAGGCCCTGCTGAAATGGCCGTGATCGCCGCCGGCGTAGTTGCGGGCCACCCGCCGGGCCTCCTCCACCAGATCCCGGGCGGTGACGCCCTCTCCGGCGGCGTCGTTGCGCACAATGAAGATCGCCTGTTCAAAATACCGCTGATCCGGGGAATCCACCACGACCACCCGCCTGGAAATGCCTTTAACCATCCGCTTCACGCCTCCTGTAACCACAGTTTTGATGGTTCCATTTTGTCTCAGCGGGGGAGAATTTATACAGCCTCACACCATTTTTGCCCCGTTCTCCGGCAAATAGAGCACCTGCACGCCGCAGTCGTCCTGCAATCCCTCCCGGCGGACGCTCTCGGCCAGGATCAGCGTGGCCAGGGCCTGGGGGTCTGTGCCCTCCCAGCCGGCCAGCAGGTCCTGAAGCCACTCGTCGTGGTTCGCGTCGGCCACGCCGTCGCTGATGAGCACCGCAAAGCTGCCCGGGGCCAGGGTGGCCCGGGTCACGTCCGGAGAGGCGTCCCCCGACCGCAGGCCCACCGGCAGTGCCGCGCCGGTGATGCGGCGCACCGCGCCCTTGCGCTTGACATAGCTGGGGGCAGCGCCGAATTTATAGAAGGCCGCCTCCCCAGTCTGCGTCCGGCAGGTGAGCAGGTCCACGGTGGTAAAGCTGCCCGTCTCCGCCCCCCGCAGAGCCATGGCAGTATTGAGCGTCTTGAGGGCCGCCTCCGGCGCGATGCCCGCCTCCAGAAACTGGCGCAGCAGCCGGGCCGTCAGCGCCGACTCCTTGCGGGCCTCGGCGCCGGTGCCCATGCCGTCGGAGAGCAGCAGGCATAAAAGGCCCGTCTCCGTGCGGAAGGAGGTGACCGTGTCCCCGCACACCTGCTCCCCCTCCTTGGGCCGCAGCGCCGCGCCGATGCGCCCGTCCGGCTGCCCGGAGGCGGAGACGGGGGCGGATTCCAGAGTGGCGGCAGTGGCCGTCAGCAGGTCGCTGAGCTGGGCGTACTGGCCCCGGGCGCTGCGTCGGGTGTCCTCCAGCTGCCGCCGGTACTGCTGGCGCAGCAAAAAGGCGGTGAGCTCACCGTTGATGGCGCCGATCAGGTCCGGCAGGTGGATGCACCGGTCGGCGAAGTAGGACGGAAAGTCCTTGGCCATGGCCCTCCCCCGTTCCAGAAGATAGGGCGTGGCGTCGTTCATGGCGTTGAAGGTGCCGGTGTACTCCCGCTGCCAGCACAGCTCACACAGCGCGCAGCCCCGGCACACCTTCTCCGCCGCCCGGTCGAACACCACCGCCGGGTTCTCCTCCGTGGATTGCTGGGGCACCCGGCTCATGCTGTCGTAAAGATCCCGCAGCGCCGCGGCAGTCTGGGTGAGGCAGCGGCGCAGCCGCTCCCCGCCCACAGGCGGGGCCGCGCTCTCCTGGCGAAGCACCCGCTTGCCGCCGAACAGCCGCCCGGGCAGCATCAAAAACACGCCCGCGCCGAACACAGCCTCCAGCATCAGCGGCCGGGCCAGCGCATGCTCCACCGGCAGCAGCGCCAGAAAGACAGCCCCCAAAAACGCCCCGGCCGCCCGGGCCCGGCGCCCGGCGCAGCTGCCTGACAGCAGCCCTCCCAGGCCGTAGGCCCCGCCGAAGAGGATGCCCCCGGATCCGGCGCACAGGTCCAGCACCAGTCCCGTTCCCAAACCGGCGGCGGCCCCCGGGGCCGCGCCCCGCTGGCAGGCGGCATAGAGCACCAGGGCACACTCCAGCGCCCGGCCCAGAGACAGCTCCCCCACCGCCACATCCTCCAGGGTCAAAAGGAGGGACATGGCCAAAAACAGCACACCGTCGGGCTCCAGCCGCTCCTGACCGCTGCGCAGCAGGGGCTGGTAAAACCAGGCGGCGGCCCCGGTCAGCAGCGCGGCGGCCAGGCACGGCGCCGCCTCCGAGAGCGGAGAGAGAGACTGGACTACGTAGATGCCGCCCACCGTGGCAAAGAGCCCGGCGGCGATGACCGCCGACCGGCCCCGCTGCTCCGCCGCCCGCCAGCCCCGCAGAGCCTGGGCCGTGGTGAAGATCAGTGCAGCGGAGGCCAGGAACGGCAGCGCCTGGGCAAAGTCCATGAATACCAGCGCCCCCAGCCCCGCACCCAGCAGGGCCGCCGCTTCGCCTGCCCCCGGTCCCGACGCGGACACGCAGCCCAAGGCAAAGGGCGCATAGCCTCCCGGAAGACGGCTGGCGCAAAGGGCCGCCGTCAGGAAAAAGCGCACGCCTGATGCCAGCAGCCGCGCCCGCTGCTCCTTCCCCAAAATGATCTGACCGTGCTGCACAGCCTGTCCCTCCCGCATCCGTAGTTTTCCCCATTTTACCGTCCGCCGCCGGAAAAAGCCGTCGGGAAATGGTAGGGCGCAGAATTTTTGGCGGAACGTTCCGGGTGGACTTTTCCCGGCCGTCATGATATGATAATAAGAGTTTTTGCTTGGAAAGGGGATTTTTTATGCGGATCGGAACCGTGGAGATCGATTCCCGTCTGGCACTGGCCCCCATGGCCGGCGTCACAGACGTGGCGTTCCGGCAGATCTGCCGGGAGCTGGGCGCCGGATACACCATCACGGAGCTGATCTCCTCCAAAGCCCTCTGCTATCACGATAAAAAGACGTTTTCCCTGCTGCGCCAGGCGCCGGGAGAGCATCCCGCCGCCGTGCAGATCTTCGGCAGCGACCCGGTGTGCATGGCGGAGGCGGCCCAGATCGCCATCGCCGAGACCGGCGCGGATATCCTGGACATCAACATGGGCTGTCCCATGGGAAAAATCGTCAACAACGGCGACGGCGCCGCCCTCATGAAGGACCCGGACAAGGCCGGGCGCATTGTGGAGGCGGTGGTAAAGGCGGTGGACGTGCCGGTGACCGCCAAGTTCCGCCGGGGCTGGGACATGGGCAGCTGCAACTGCGTGGAGTTTGCCAAAACGCTGGAGCAGGCCGGGGTGTCCGCCGTGGCGGTCCACGGCCGCACCCGGGCCCAGGTATACGGCGGCACGGCGGACTGGAACTGCATCCGCCAGGTGAAGGAGGCCGTGCAGGTACCGGTCATCGCCAACGGGGATATCTGGAAGCCGGAGGACGCGGCCCGGATTCTCCGCCATACGGGGGCGGATATGGCCATGATCGGCCGGGGCAGCTTTGGAAACCCCTGGATTTTCCAGCAGGCCAAGGCGGTGCTGGAGGGGCGGGAGGTGCCGCCCCTGCCACCGCTGGCGGAGCGGTGCGACACGGCGGTGCGGCAGTTCGAGCTGGCCGCCGCCGCCAAAGGCGAGCGGGTGGCCGTGCTGGAGGCCCGGCGGCATTACTGCTGGTACCTCAAAGGGGTGCCCCACTCCGGCTATTACAAAGAGAAGATTGTGCAGATGAACACCCTGGAAGATGTGTATCAGGTGACGAAAGGGATCAAACGGGATCTGACATGAGACAGGAAGAAACGTGGGTGGCCGCTGCCCGCCGGGGGGACACGGACGCCTTTGAATCGCTCCTCCGCCTGTACGAAAAGCGGGTTCTGGCGCTGACCATGCGCATGTGCCGCAATCCGGAGGACGCCCAGGAGGCCGCCCAGGAGGCGTTTCTGGCCGCCTGGCAGGGACTGCCTGCCTTCCGGGGGGAGTCCAGCTTTTCCACCTGGCTCTACCGGCTCACCTCCAACGCCTGCGTGGATCTCATGCGCCGGGAGGGCCGCCACAGCGCATCCGCCGGCCCCTCCCTCAACGATGAGGACACCGGCCTGGACCTGCCGGACCGGGCCCCCTCTCCCCAGGAGGCGGCAGAGCAGCGGGAGCTGCGGGGCCAGATCGAGGCGGGACTCCGTTCCCTCTCCCCAGAGCACCGGCAGGTGCTCATTCTGCGGGAAATCCACCAGCTCAGCTATGAGGAGATTGCCCAGGTTCTGTCGCTGGACCTGGGCACGGTGAAGTCCCGGATCAGCCGGGGCCGTCGGCAGCTGAGAAATTTTTTGATCCGCAGCGGGAACTTTTCGCCCCCCTCTGCGTCCAAAAAGACAGGAAAGGAGGGCTGAACATGGAACAATGCATGGATACGTCCCTGCTGGATGCCTTTGTGGACGGCGAGCTCTCCCCGGAGGAGACAGCCCGCGTCCGGGCGCATTTGGACTCCTGTGCCGCCTGCCGGGCCTATGTGGACGACGCGCTGGCCATCCGGGCCGCCCTGGGCGGCTGGGAAGACACACCGGTGCCGGAGGACTTTGACCGCCGCGTCATGGACGCCGTGGCCGCCCATCCCCGCCGCCGGCCCACGCCCTGGAAAAAGGCGCTGGTGCCTCTGGCAGCCTGCCTGGCCGTGTTGGTACTGGCCCTGCCTTTGCGGGGCGCCTTGATGAACCATTCCGTCGGAGCGGCCCAGTCCGCAGAGGACACTGCCTCTCTGACGTCCCAGGTCACGGAAGATGCCGCTTCAGGGGAAGAGGCGGATGCCGCCGCTCCCGCCTCTCCGGAGGAAGATGCGGTCGGGGAAGCCGCCCCGGCAGTGGAGGCCCCGGCTGCGGCGAAAGCCGCGCAGGAGCCTACGGCGGAGCAATTTACCGCGCAGGAAACGCAGACGCCGCCCTCTGCGGACCAGTCCGCCCCGGCGGAGGCGGACAGCGTCGCTCCCGTCCGGAACAGTCTCACTGCCGCCCAGGACAGCGGCGACACCCCGCAGGCCTATGCGGCGGCCCCTGCCATGGAGGCCGCAGACGCCGCCTCCGCCCAGGAACGCGAGGAATCCCAGCAGGCCGACGCGCCCTTTGCCACGCTGACGCTGACGGCAGCCCAGGCGGGCAATCTGCTGGACGGCTGCCCCGTGGAGGACCAGACCCAGGGCCAGACCACCTACCGTCTGGACACGGCGGCCTACGTGCAGCTCAAATGCGCACTCATTGCCGCCGGGAACCTGCCCGACACAGAGGAGCTCAGCAGCACGCCGGATGATGGCGGCACGCCCTATGCGCTGGTCATCGTCACAAAAGAGCCGTAAATCCGGCCCGCAGCCGGGGGAAGCCGTTCCCCCGGCTTTTTTTGTTGCAATTTCGCCGTCTGTGTGATATAGTGCTTCTCCGACAGGTGCCATCTCCCTGTCCAAGCGTCCGCCGGGACGTTCGTTCGGCACTGATGCCGTTCTCTAAACAAAAAAATGGAGGTCGCCCGGGCCTTAACCGCGGGCTTTTTGTGTGTGCTGATGCAAAAGACCTCCGAACGATTGCAGGAGGTCTTTTCTTATGTCCCGAAATTCCTGGTCCGTCCGCCGTCTGGCCATGTCCGGCATCATTGCCGCCATCTACGCCGCCCTGACGCTGCTGCTGCCCATTCCCCAGTACGGCGGAGTCCAGCTGCGGGTGGCGGAGGCCATGACCGTGCTGCCCTTTTTCTTTCCGGAGGCCATCCCCGGCCTGGCCGTGGGGTGCTTTTTGGCCAACCTGCTGGGCTCCCCCTACGTGCTGGACTGGATCTTCGGCACGCTGGCCACGCTGCTGGCCGCCCTGTGGACGTCCCGGATCAAGCACCGGGCCCTGGCCCCCCTTCCTCCGGTGGTGTGCAACGCGGTGATCGTGGGCGGGGAGATCGCCTACTTTGCCACGCTGGACGGCGCCGCCTTCTGGCCCGCCTACGCCTTCAACGCCCTGACCGTGGGCCTGGGGGAGGCCATTGCCTGCTTTGTGCTGGGGTCGCTGCTGCTGCGGGCGCTGGAGCGGACCAACGCCGTCAAGCGCATGGGCTGAGGACACACTCCGGGGGCTTCACGGTCTGTGAAGCCCCCGTTTTTCCCGTTTCCGGAAAAATTTTCCGCTCCCCCCCTGGCCGGTCCCATAGTCCTTGAAAATCCCGGCACAGTGTGATAGGATAATCGCTGGAATATCCCTTTTGCCTCGATTCCGCTGTTTTTTGGTCGAATCTTACACATAAAATCTGCGTACGCGCATTGCTTTGGAGGTAGCCTATGATCACGAAGGACATTGTTTACATCGGCGCGGATGACAAGGACCTGGACCTGTTCGAGGGGCAATACTCCGTCCCCAACGGGGTATCCTATAACTCCTATGTCATTCTGGACGAGAAGATCGCCGTGATGGATACGGTGGACCAGCGCAAGAGCCAGGAGTTTCTGGCCAATCTGGAAAAGGCGCTGGACGGCCGCCAGCCGGATTACCTGGTGGTCAACCATGTGGAGCCCGACCACGCCGCCACCATCCTGCCCCTTCTGGAAAAGTATCCCTCTTTGCGTCTGGTAGGCAATGCCAAGACCTTCCAGATGCTGCTGCTCTACTTCCCCAGCCTGGATCTGAGCCAGGCCGTCACCGTCAAGGAGGGGGACACCCTCTGCCTGGGCCGCCACACCCTGCATTTTGTCCTGGCGCCCATGGTGCACTGGCCCGAGGTCATGATGACCTATGACGAGTGCGACAAGGTTCTCTTCAGCGCCGATGGCTTCGGCAAGTTCGGCGCCCTGGACACCGACGAGGACTGGGACTGCGAGGCCCGCCGCTACTACTTCAACATCGTGGGCAAGTACGGTCCCCAGGTGCAGGCGGTTTTGAAGAAGGCCGCCGGTCTGGACATCCAGATCATCTGCCCCCTCCACGGCCCGGTGCTCAAGGACAACCTGTCCCATTACCTGGAAAAGTACGACCTGTGGAGCCGTTACGCCGTGGAGGACGAGGGCGTGTTCATCGCCACCGCCTCCATCCACGGCAACACCGCCCACGCAGTGGAAAAGCTGACGGAGCTGCTGCATGCCAAGGGCTGCGCCGCGGTGGAGGTGGCAGACCTGACCCGGGGCGACATCTCCGTGGCCCTGGAGGACGCCTTCCGCTACGGCAAAGTGGTGCTGGCCGCCTCCTCCTACAATGCCGGCGTCATGCCCGCCATGGAGGACTTCCTCCATCATCTCAAGGGCAAGAACTATCAAAAGCGCACGGTGGCCCTCATCGAAAACGGCTCCTGGGCTCCCTCCGCCGCCCGCACCATGAAGGAGATCCTCTCCCAGATGAAGGAGATCACCGTGGTGGAGCCTGTGGTGACGCTGCGGGGCGCCTTCAAGGAGACCGATGTCCCCGCTCTGGAGGCTCTGGCCGACGCGCTGCTGGCCTGATTGCCCCTCAAAACACAAAACAAGGCACCGGCCGGGCCGGTGCCTTGTTTTTTATTTGGTCAGATACTCCGCCGCCGTCATCAGTCCGTAGAGCACCGGCTGATGGACAAGATAGAGCAGCAACGACCGCCGCCCCAGCCACATGAGGGGCCGTATCCGCCCCCGCCGGAGAATGGGCCGGTCCTTCCACAGCGGGAACAAAAACCAGCCCGCCCAGAAGAGGAAGATCCACGGCAGGAGGGAGAAGTAGTCCGTGGACGTGAACTCCGGCGTGGGAAAGCCCAGCACCGCCAGTGCGTCGGTGGTGTACAGCGACTCCGGCAGCACCTCCATGCCCAGCAGCACCCCCTCGTCAATCTGGCGGGTGGCGGCGAACAGCACCCCGGAGCACACCGCCCCCCAGACCGGCGGGACACGCTCCAGCAGCGGCCCCAGGGCCCAGGTCACCGCGGCGGCCAGTCCCAGAAACGTCAAAATGCCCCAGCGGACCGCGTCCTCCGGCATGACGATCTCCGTCACCGCCATGACCAGTACCCCCGCGGCGAACACCTTGGCCGCATGGCGCAGAGGACGGCGGCTCAGGCGGGTGCAGAAGCCGGACAGGAGGATAAAGCTCCAGCAGATGGCCTGCTGCCACAAAAAGCCCGGCCACCCGTCGTACCAGGGAAGGTCCCAGCCCCCCAGATTCACCGCGTCCCAGAGGGCGTGATAGGCCACCATCACCACCAGGGTGGCCCCCCGGATGGTGTCCAGCAGCGGATAGCGTCCCGCGGCGGTTTTCTGTACGCCGGTGCTCAAGTCCCATTCCTCCCCGCCTGTTTTTCCATCTGTATTGTAAAAATCCCCGCCCGTCCTGTCAACGGGTCCGGGGCAGATTCTGCAAAAGGCAGAAAAACGCCGCCCGGATGGGCGGCGTTTTTGATTACTTCTCCTCGAATTCGTCCTTGCCGGCGCCGCACAGGGGGCACACCCAGTCGGCGGGAAGGTCTTCCCACTTGGTGCCGGGGGCAATTCCGTTGTCGGGATCACCGGCAGCCTCGTCATACACGTATCCGCAGAGCACGCACTCATACTTTTTCATTGTTCTTGCCTCCTTATGGCTTTTTTGTTTGGATGATCTGCATTATAGCAGAGTATTCCCCGAAATGCTGTTGTTTTTCCAACAGTCTCAACGAATTTTTTTCCGCAGCTTCTCCTTGACCTCCGGGCTGAGCAGCTTGGCGGCAGCCCGTACCGGCAGCGGCCGCAGGGCGAAGAAGCGTTTGCGCACCTGCTCAAAGGGCTCCAGGGCATAGGAGGCAAAAAACGCGGAGCGGTCGGCGGGCTGGGCAATGGGGGAAGCCAGCCGGGGATTGCCGGCGATGGCCCGCTCCAGAGGAAATTTCTCCTTGGCCAGAGGCAGCTGATCGAAAAGATGGCTGCCGTGGGCGGTGTTGACCAACAGCAGGGAAACGCCCTTTTCCTGCTGGTCGGGCAGCTCGTCGGGCCGCAGGCCCCAGAAGTCGCCCAGAGTGAAGTCACCCACCCGGCTGACGGACGTGTAGGCGCAGCGGTAACAGCTGGGCCGCAGGAACAGCGCCCGGCCGAAGGCGTGGCCGTACTCGGTGGCGAACAGCGGCGCGGAGTCCACGCTGCCGTCGGTATACACCACGGTAAAGTGGCTGTCCTTCCAGCCGGTGACCTTGTTGCGGAAGCGCACGGCCTGAACCGTCTTGCCCTTGCGGTGCTCAATGGAGCGGACCATATCCTCCCACACACCGGGGGACGGCACGCCGTGGCAGACGAGATCGCAGGTCACCAGGTTCTCCGGGCGGGTGCCCAGGTAATGATAGAGCCCATCCACCTGGCAGGGGGTACCGGAAAAGAGCACCATGCGGCTTTCCAGCCAGTGCTTGACCTCCCGGTAGCAGTCCCCCAGATCACTTTGCACATATTTGGCGCCCCGCAGCCGCCACAGCTCCTCCTTGCGGAAGCAGGCCACATGGCGCAGGTGCTGATGGCCGTCCATGGCGGCGCCGAACACCACACCGCCGCACTCGAGCACATACCCGGCCAGCAGGGAGAAAACACCGCCGGAGGTGGAGTCCTTGCGGATGTCCTCGGCCCGGTTCCAGGCGGCAAAGGCAGCCGGCAGCGGACGCTCCGGCCGCTCCCGGAGGGCCGGGCACACGGCGGTGCAGTGTCCGCAGCGGACGCACAGGTCACTGTGGATCACCGGGTAGAGAAAGCCCTCCTTGTCCCGTTCCATGGTGATGGCATCCTTGGGACAGCCGCTGGCACAGGCGCCGCAGCCGGTACAGTGAAGGTGACTTGCCAGCCGGGGCAGACTGCTTCCCTCCGCCGGCTCCTCCGCCGCCGGCTCCTCCGCCGCCGGCTCCTCCAGCGGCTCGTCGGCCAGGGCATGGCGAAGATACTCCACCGAATCCCGCCGGGCGTGCTCCAGCCGCCGCTCCACCTCGGACCAGCAGATGGCATCGTCCACGCCGGCGGTGTCGCCCTTGCCCACCACCCGGTTTTCAAGGCCCAGGCGGCTGAGGAGGCTGAAGGTGCGGGAACTCTCCGGCGCGGCCAGCTCGCTGGGGGCCACGGCGGTGAAAAAGGGCTTTTGGAACTGGACGGAAAACACCGTCCCATGGAAGGAGTTGGTGCACACATAGCTGGCACCCCGGAACCACCCCAGAAACTCCGCCGGGCCCGCGTCCAGCACGCAGCGGGCCTTGGGGTGCACCCGCTGGCGGATGCCGCAAAGCTGCACCACCGGCAGTCCCGTCTCCTCCGCCAGGCGGCGGATATAGGGGACCAGCGGGCCGGGCTTGCTGATGCAGTAGCACAGAATATAGCCGCCCTTTTCCGCCGGTGGCGAGGCAATGGCGCTCCAGGCGTTCCGGTCCAGCAGCAGCGTGGGGTCCAGCACCACCGGCACAGTCTTGCCCATCACCTGCTCCACGATGGTCTGTCCCTGCCGCTCCCGGACGGAGATGTGGGAAAAGGCGTCCAGGTATCCCCGCAGCTCGTCCTCCATCCCCTCCGGCACCGACGGGATACCGAAGGAGGGGGCGTAGGCGATCTTCCGCTTTTGGGAGAAGGCGCCGAAAAACACCGGGTCGAACTTCCCATCCGGAAAGATTTTCGGGTTCCAGATCTGATCGCTGCCGGAGAGAATCACATCGTAGGGAAGGGCCGCGCCCGCCAGCTCCGACGCGCTCTCGTAGCGATGGGAAGAGCGTTTGAGGTACTGGCGGGAGAAGGCCTCAAAGCGGTCGTAGCGGGCCTTGAGGGCTCCGTAGTGCAGCGCGGTGTGGGCGTCGGCCGCGGCGCTGCCAAGGCCCGTAGGAGCGCGGAAGAGGGCGTTATTTTGGTTGACGTAGTAGTCCACGATCTCACACTCGCCGCCCAGGGCCTCCACCGCCCGCTCCGTGGCGCAGGCCTGCAGCATGGCCCCGTAGTGGTGAATGTGGTAAAAGGTGACAAGTCCGATCTTCAATGTGCCTCTCCCCCTCTTTCCGGCAGGTCCATCTCCGCCTGGGCGGGGGCCAAGTCGTCCTCCGCCACCCAGTCGGACACGGGCACCACCTCGAACTCCGTCTTGGTGCGGCGGATGACCACCCGCTCCAGCCCCGCGTTGATCACGTGGCGGCGGCACATGGAGCAGGAGGTGGCGTCGGGAAGGAGCTCCCCGGTTCGGGCGTCCCGGCCCACCAGATACAGCGTGCCGCCCACCATGTCCCGCCGGGCGGCGGAGATGATGGCGTTGGCCTCGGCGTGGACGCTGCGGCACAGCTCGTACCGCT
>NZ_URDP01000052.1 GCF_900546705.1 uncultured Oscillibacter sp.
TCCGCCCGCCGCTTTTCCTGCCTGAAAACGAAATGAGGATCCCATGAGCTTTTTTATCGACAAACAAAACCGGCGTAAAAGTCCCATTGCCATTGCAGCGTTTTTTACTGCTGTGGGCTATTTGATCGTATATGGCATCTTGACTTCTCTCCTGGCGGAACCGCTGTACCGCAGCGTTACCCTGGGGAGCAATGCGGCCACCACGGTGGTCCATTCGCTGATTATCTCCGTGCTGGGCACGGCCATCTGTTGCCTGGCTTTTCTGATCCCGGACAAGCGGGTGGCGCCCTATGGCTTTGCAGGCCTTGCAGTGGTGCTGGCCATGTTTTATGTGGCGGTATGGATGCTTCCGGACGAGTCCCGGAGCATGATGCTGCAGGTTGTGACCATGTTCGGCCTGGGGCCGGTGGTGATCGGCAACGCGGTGGCCTGGCCTGTTTACTTGAAAATAAAGCGCAGAAATCCTGCGCAGCATGATAAAAAGACCCTGCGCCAGGAGATCCTGGAGACAGTGGAAAAATCCGGCGGCAGCGTCCAGGCCAAGAAACCGGCTGACATGCCCCACTCCGCACCCCGGCAGCCCCGCTCCGCTGAAGAGGAGGCCATGCTGCTGTACGGAGAGGATGACGAGGTGTGACTGACACACGGTCCGTCCGGATAGAAAGAGCGGAACCCACGGGCGGAATTTCCGGCGCTGCACGGACTGCATTTCAACAAGCGGAATTTTCCGGCCACAATGCGGTTTGGGCGGAGTCCGCCCTGACCAAGTAAGAATATGAAGGAGGCACAGGCATGCTGACCACAGTTTTATTTGATATGGGCGGGACTTTGGAGGATATCTGGAACAATGAGACAACCCGGGCGGAGGTCATGGCCCGCCTGGCCCAGGAGCTGCGCGCTGCCGGGCTGGAGCCGGGCTGCTCTGCGGAGGAGTTTGACCGGCGGGTCATGGAGGGCGTGCGCAGCTACAAGCAGTGGAGCGAGCATGTGCACCTGGAGAAAAAACCGGAGGAGATCTGGCCGGACTACTATCTGCGGGATTTCCACTTTGACCGGCAGGTGCTGGAGTCCATCTCCGAAAAACTGGCCAATTTGTGGGAGGTAACCTACTACCACCGGGAACTGCGCGCCGGCGCGCGGGAAATGCTCCAGGCGCTGAAGGACCGGGGTTACCGCATCGGCGTCATCTCCAACAACGCCTCTCTTTATAATGTTTTTGATGTGCTGGAGCAGTATGGCATCCGCTCGTTTATGGAGGATGTGACGGTGTCCAGCGTGGTGGGCTACCGTAAGCCTCACCCGGGCATTTTCCAGATCGCCCTGCGCCAGATGCAGGTGACGGCGGCGGAGTGTGTGTATGTGGGGGACACGGTGTCCCGGGACATCATCGGCTCCAAGCGGGCAGGCTTCGGCAAGTCCGTTCAGATCGGATCGTTCCTCTCCGCCCAGAAGGACGCAGAGGTGGCGGCGGATGCCGAGCGCCCGGACATTGTGATCCGGGACATCCGGGAACTGGTTGCCTGGCTGGATGAGATCAATCCGGAGAAGGCCCCTTCCTGAATGGTGAAGATAAAAAGCGGCTGCAAAAGCAGCCGCTTTTTTGCACGCAGAAGGAGCGGCCTGCTTTTCAAGAATTTTACAAAGAACGGCTTTCGGATTTTACATAAAAAAGGGCATCATAAAAAGGAGACTGCCCGTGAGGGCGCGGAGGGAAAGGAACGATGTCTATGAAATACGCCGTGGTGGATCTGGGCTCCAACACCATCCGGCTGTCCGTGTACAACACGCTGCCTGGAGGCGGCTTCGACTTGCTGTTTTCGGAAAAGGAGATGGCGGGACTTGTCAATGAGGTGGAAGACGGGGTGCTCTCCCAGGCGGGAATCCGCCGGGCCTGCGACGCGCTGAAAAAGTTCCAGCGCCTGCTGGAGTACTGCGGCGTGGAGCGGGTGCAGGTGTTTGCCACTGCATCGCTGCGGAATATCCGCAACACGGCGGAGGCGGTGGATACCATCCGCCGGGAGACGGGGCTTTCCGTAGATGTGGTCTCCGGTGACCAGGAGGCGGAGCTGGGCTATTACGGCGCACTGCGGACGCTGGATCTGCGCTCCGGCGCCATGTTCGACATCGGCGGCGGCAGCACGGAGATTGTGGAGGTGCAGGAGGGACGCATCCTGCGGGCTCAGAGCCTGCCGGTGGGCTCTTTGAATCTGTTTACCCGCTATGTAAGCAAGATCTGGCCCAAGCGCCGGGAGCTGGAGGCCATCGCCGCGGCGGCAGAAAATGCCCTGCGGGAGGCGGAGCTGCCGCGGGAGAAGGCAGATCGGGTGTGCGGCGTGGGCGGTACGGCCCGGGCGGTTTTGAAAATCGCCAACGCCTACTATGAGCGGCCGGCAGTGGAGCGGCGGCTGACGCCCCGTCAGCTGGACGAACTGACCGAAACACTGTGCCGGCGGGACGCCAAGGCCAGGAAGCTGATCCTGGGAGCCTGTCCCGACCGCATCCACACGATTTTGCCGGGAATTTTACTGATGAATGCCGTATGCAGGGCCCTTTGCCGGCAGGAGCTCTATATCAGCCGCTACGGCGTCAGGGAGGGCTATTTATGCCGCAAGGTGCTGGAAAACAGGATTTGAGCTATACCCAGGACCGGGAGCTGAGCTGGCTGAAGTTTAACCAGCGGGTGCTGGAGGAAGCGGCGGACGAATCGGTGCCGCTGATGGAACGACTGCGGTTTTTGTCTATTTTCACCAGCAATCTGGACGAGTTTTTCATGGTACGGGTGGGAAGCCTGGTGGATTTGGACCTGGTGGCGCCGGAGGCGCTGGACAACAAGGGTGGACACACGCCGGCCCAGCAGCTTTCCATGATCTTTCAGGCGGTGGAGCCGCTGATCCGCCGCCGGGACAGCGTCTATGCCCAGGTATCCGCGGCCCTGGCGGACCGGGGGGTGGAGGACATTCCCTATGAAAAGCTCAAGGGAGCTGACCGGGAGTATGTCCGGGACGTATACCGCCGGAGCATCCGGCCGCTGCTCTCTCCCCAGATCATTGATCCGTGCCATCCGTTTCCTCATCTGAAAAACAAGGCCCTCTACGCCGCGGCGCTGCTGCAGGACGGACACCACACCCGGCTGGGCATCGTGGGGGTGCCGGAGCCGGTGGGGCCTGTGGTGCAGCTGCCGGGGCGTTCCGGCGCCTTTGTGCGCACGGAGAGCATCATCGCAGCCCACCTGCGGAAGATCTTTAAGATCTATCGGCTGGAGGAACAGGCGGTGGTGTCCGTAACCCGCAACGCCGACATTGCCTATGACGAGCGGTTTGACGAGGAAGATCTGGACCTTCGCAGCCACATGACCCGGCTGCTGCGCCGACGGGAGCGACTGGCTCCGGTGCGGCTGGAGATGCAGGGCCAAGCGCCCCGGCTGCGGGAGGAGCTGCTGCAGCGGCTGAAACTGGGAGCGGAGCAGAGCTATGTGTGTGCCTGTCCGCTGTCGCTGGGATATGCCTACGATCTGGAGGGCCTGGACCCGGAGCTGCTCTACCCGCCCCATGCCCCCGCCTGGCCCGGTTACCTGTCCCGGAGAGTACCCATGTGGCAGCAGGTGGAGCAGCGGGACGTGCTGCTGTTTTATCCCTACCATTCCATGCAGCCGTTTCTGGAGCTTTTGAAGGAGTCCGCCGCAGACCCGGCGGTGCTGTCCATTCAGATCACGGTCTACCGGCTGGCCCGAAAATCCGCGGTGGTCAAGCACCTTTGCGCGGCGGCGGAGAACGGAAAGGCCGTGACCGTACTGGTGGAGCTGCGGGCCCGGTTCGACGAGAAGAACAACATCGGCTGGGCCCGGGAGCTGGAGGAGGCGGGATGCCGCATCCTATACGGCCCGACGGACTATAAGTGCCACGCCAAGCTCTGCCTCATCACCCGCCGGGAAAAGAGCGGACTCAGGTACATCACCCAGGTGGGAACCGGCAACTACAACGAAAAGACCGCCGGCGTCTATACGGACTTCTGCCTCATGACCGCAGACCCGGCCATCGGCGCCGATGCGGTGGCCTTTTTCCAGAATATGCTCATCGGGGACCTGCGGGGCAGCTATGAAAAACTGCTGGTGGCGCCGGTGTCCCTCAAGCAGACGCTGCTGCGTCTCATGGATGCCGAGATTGCCAGGGGCAGCCGGGGACGCATTATTCTCAAGACCAACTCCGTCACGGAGCGGGAGCTGATCGACAAGCTCTCGGAGGCGTCCCGGGCAGGCGTGCGCATCGACCTGATTGTCCGGGGCATCTGCTGCCTGGTGCCGGGACTGCCGGGTAAAACCGACCACATCACCGTCACCAGCGTGGTGGGCCGCTTTCTGGAGCACTCCCGCATTTACTGCTTCGGCGAGGGAGCCCTGCGGCAGATCTATATTTCATCGGCGGATATCATGACCCGCAACCAGGTGCGCCGGGTGGAGGTGGCCTGCCCGGTGGAGAGCGAAGAGCTGCGGGGGTTCCTCTCGGACTATCTGGAGCGGATTCTGGCGGATAACGTGAAGGCCCGCCGTCTGCTGCCCGACGGCAGTTATGTGCCGTGCCCTGCGGGGGAGGAGCCCGTGTCCGTGCAGCAGTATTATCTCGATCACCCGCCGGAGTTCACGCCCACCCGGGAACCCCGGCCCAGCGCCGCACAGCGGCTGCGGCAGCTGCTTGGGCGCCGGTAATCATAAAAAAGGCACCTCCGGCTTTTGCCGGAGGTGCCTTTCTGCGGAATAAAATCACTTCTTCTCGTCCGGGTCGCTTTCAAAGACGGCCTTGGCGCTGGCGGCCAGGCCTGCCAGACCTTGCAGCTCACTGGGAATGATGATCTTGGTGGCCTTGCCGTCCGCCACCTTCTGCATGGTCTCCAGGGCCTTGAGCTTAACCACCTGGTCGTTGGGGGCTGCGGCGTTCAGAAGCTTGAGGGCGTCGGCCATGGCCTGCTGGACCTGCAAAATGGCCTGAGCCTCTGCCTCGGCGGCCATAATGCGGGCTTCCTTTTCGCCCTGCGCCTTCAAAATGGCGGCCTGCTTGGCGGCGTCGGCCTTCAAAATGGCGGACTGCTTCTCGCCCTCGGCCACCAAAATCTGAGACTGCTTTTGTCCCTCGGCCTGGAGAATGGACTCCCGGCGCTCCCGCTCGGCCTTCATCTGCTTTTCCATGGCGTTCTGGATCTCCCGGGGCGGAATGATATTCTTCAGCTCCACCCGGTTGACCTTGATGCCCCAGGGGTCCGTGGCCTCGTCCAGAATGGACCGCATACGGGTGTTGATGGTATCCCGGGAGGTCAGGGACTGATCCAGCTCCATGTCGCCGATGATGTTGCGCAGCGTTGTGGCCGTCAGGTTCTCAATGGCGTTCATAGGCCGCTCCACGCCGTAGGTATAGAGCTTGGGATCGGTGATCTGGAAGTAGATGACCGTGTCGATCTGCATGGTGACGTTGTCCTTGGTGATGACGGGCTGGGGCTCAAAGTCCGCCACCTGCTCTTTGAGGGACACCTTTTTGGCGACCCGCTCGATAAAGGGCACCTTCAGGTGCAGCCCCACGCCCCACACAGCCCGGAACGCCCCCAGGCGTTCCACCACATAGGCCTTGGACTGGGGGACAATGACGATGTTGGTGATGATGACCAGCAGAATCAATACCACCAGAATGATGGCAACGATGGTTCCAACGGGGATCGGCATAGATAACCCTCCTCAGTTCGCACTTTTCGTAATTTTTGTATCTTTCCCGGCTCCTGCCGCCAGGGGAAGCTGTTCTACCAGCAGCTTTACGCCCTGCATCTTCCGGATGCGCACCATCTCCCCGGCGGGGATCACAGTGCCGTCGGTGCTGCGGGCGGACCAGGTCTTTCCGTCGGCATAGACAGTGCCGGCGGCGTTTTCGTTGTCAATGGTCTCTGTGACTTTGGCTTCCTGGCCCAGCAGCCGGTCTGCGTTGGTGGGAATGGTACGCCCTTGGGTGAACTTGCGCACCAGGGGACGAGTGATGGCCAGCGCGGCGGCGGATACCGCGGCGAATACCACCAGCTGCACCGTCAGTGACCCGTGTGCCAGGGCTGCCAGCAGCGCGGCGGCGGAGCCGGCCACGAACCAGATGGACACCAGCCCGGCGGTCAGGGCCTCTACAATGCCGAACAGAACAATGGCGCCCAGCCAGATCCAGATCATCATGGGAACTGCGCCTCCTTTCCATAGCTTTGCAGGATTCAATTGCATTATACCATGGAAGCGGGGGAGAATGAATTTCATTTTGGTTACAATCCCGCCCCGTTGCGTCCGGCGGGGTTTTTTGTTATACTGTGGATGAATTACTGAGAAAACGAGGAGGAGCGGGCCATGAAACTGACGGTGCCCTGTCTGTTCGGGCTGGAGGCCCTGGTGGCGGAGGAGATGCGCCGCCTGCAATTGCAGGAGGTACATGCGGAAAATGGGCGGGTGCACTGCCAGGGGACCATGGGGGACATTGCCCGGCTGAACCTGAACCTGCGCTGCGGGGCCCGGGTGCTTATGGAGCTGGGGTCTTTCCCTGCACCGGACTTTGAGGCGCTGTTTCAGGGCGTGGCGGCCCTGCCCTGGGAGGACTACATTCCCCGGGACGGAGAGTTTCCGGTGAAAGGGTACAGCCTCAATTCCACGCTGCACTCCGTGCCTGCCTGCCAGGCCATCGTGAAAAAGGCAGCGGCGAGACGGCTGGGAGATGTATACGGCTGCGAGACACTGCCGGAGACCGGCAGCCGCTATCAGATCCAGTTTGCCATTATCAAGGACACGGCCACGCTGTATCTGGACACCTCCGGCGAGGGCCTTTACAAGCGGGGCTACCGGGCCAGGAACATGGGCGCGCCCTTGAAGGAAACGCTGGCGGCGGCGCTGGTGCTGCTCTCTCGGTACCGGGGCAAAGACCCCTTCTGCGATCCTTTCTGCGGCAGCGGCACCATCCCCATCGAGGCGGCCCTCATTGCCAAGAACCGGGCCCCGGGCCTGGACCGGAGCTTTGCCGCCCAGAAGTGGAAGAACATGGACGCGGGGCTCTGGATGGACGCCGCCGACGAGGCCATGGACAAGGAATTTCACGGCACCTACGATATCTGGGGTGGGGACATCGACCCTGCCGCCGTGGAACTGGCAGAGCACAACGCCGCGCTGGCGGGAGTGGACGACTGCATCCGCTTTGAGGTGGCCGACGCAGCTGCCTTTCATCGGGACAGCGAGTACGGCCAGCTGGTGACCAACCCGCCTTACGGTGAGCGGCTGCTGGAAAAGAAGGAGGCTGGGGAGCTGTACCGGGTGTTCGGCCGGGCCATGGCCCAGATGCCGCCCAAGTGGCGCATTTTGATTCTCTCATCCCACACGGAGTTCGAGCAGTGCTTCGGCCGGACTGCAGATAAAAAGCGCAAGCTCTATAACGGCATGCTCAAATGCGATGTGTTCCAGTACGGAAAGTAATTTTTCCGGAAAATATTACGAAAGCCGGGGAGGTGCGGGTCGGTGCGCCATGTATTCATCATCAACCCCCGGGCGGGAAAGCATGACCACACCGCCCAGGTCTATGCCATGGCGGACGCGCTGCGCACCCGGCACGGCCTGGATTGCCGGTGTATGCTGACGGACCGTCCCGGCGGAGCCACGGAGATGGCCCGCCGTCTGGCACAGACCGGGGAGGAGCTGCGAATCTATGCCTGCGGCGGCGACGGCACCATCCATGAGGTGGCCAACGGCATTGCGGGCTTTGACAATGCTGCCATGACCTCGCTTCCGCTGGGCACCGGCAACGATTTTCTGAAGAACTTCGGTCCGGACCAGGAGAAGTTCCGCGACCCGGAGAACCTGTGGGACGGAAAACCGTTCCCGCTGGATCTGATCGACTGCAACGGCCGGCTGTGTCTTACCATCGCCTGCAACGGCATCGACGCCCAGATTGCCGAGAGTGTTCACCGCTACGGCGGCTTTCCGCTTCTGAGCGGCCGGGGCAGCTACCTTTGCTCCGTAGTGGTGAATTTTCTGTTCAAGGGGATCGGCCATCGCTGGACCGTGAGCCTGGACGGCAGGGAGGAGACGGGGGAGTACGCGCTGGTGTCCATGTGCAACGGACGCTACTACGGCGGCGGCTCTACCCCTGTGCCCCAGGCCCGGATGAACGACGGCGTGCTGCATACCGTTCTTATCAAAAAAGTCAGCCGCGCCACCTTTGCCCGGCTGTTCCCGGCCTATTCCGCCGGAGACCACGACGCCCTGCCCCGGGATATGATTCAGGTGTCCACGGCCCGGGAGGTTCGTATCCGGGGGGAGAAAGACATTGTCACCTGCCTGGATGGTGAGTGCTTCCGCAGCCGGGAGGTGGTCATGACCCTCTCGGATCGGAAGGTGCTGTTTTTCGGCCCCAAGGGCTGTGATCCCAACGCTACCGCCAGATAAAAAGCGCGCTTCGGCAATGGCTGCCGGGCGCGTTTTTTCTGCGGCCGCGACCCTGTGCCTGTGCGGTTATCCTGTTTGGAGGGGGAAATCCGACGGTTTCATTTGGCCTGTACGGAATTCACAAATATTTCATAACTTTTGTGAAAATCCCCCTTTACAAACGGATGCGGTTGCGCTAATATAACAGCGTTAGCACTCGAGAGAGTTGAGTGCTAACGCTGAATTTGTTTTCAAAATTTTTATTTACCATAAGGAGGAATTCCCATGAAGCTCACTCCGCTTGCAGATCGTGTCATTTTGAAGATGGTGGAAACCGAGGAGACCACCAAGGGCGGCATCATCCTCACCGGTTCCGCCAAGGAAAAGCCCTCTGTGGCTGAGGTTATCTCCGTCGGCCCCGGCGGCAACGTGGACGGCAAGGACGTGGTCATGACCGTCAAGCCCGGCGACAAGGTCATCACCAGCCAGTATGCCGGCACCAAGGTCACCCTGGAGGATGTGGAGTACGTTGTGGTGCGCCAGAACGACATCCTGGCCATTGTGGAGTAATCCGCAGATCTGATTTCAATTCGCCCAAGGCGAATCCCTTTTAACTGTTTTGACGGCGGCGTGTACGTCGTCAAAAACACCTCTCAGGCCGCAAACGTGCGAGCGCAGCGAGTGCGCTGCGGCGGCCTGGTGGGGGATCTAAAGGGGGAGCCTGCTCCCCTTTTAACAAAGATTTGGAGGTAATGCAATTATGGCAAAGCTCATTAAGCGCGGCGACGAGGCCCGTAAGGCTCTGGAAGCCGGCGTCAATACCCTGGCCGATACCGTCAAGGTCACCCTGGGCCCCAAGGGCCGCAACGTGGTGCTGGACAAGAAGTACGGCGCTCCCCTGATTACCAACGACGGCGTCACCATCGCCAAGGAAGTGGAGCTGGACGATCCCTTTGAGAACATGGGCGCTCAGCTGGTGAAGGAAGTCTCCACCAAGACCAACGACGTGGCCGGCGACGGTACCACCACCGCCACTCTGCTGGCCCAGGCCATGATCCACGAGGGTCTGAAGAACCTGGCTGCCGGCGCCAACCCCATCGTGGTGCGCAAGGGCATGGCCAAGGCCGTGGAGGCCGCTGTGGCTGAGGTCAAGAAGCAGGCCAAGACCGTGGACGGCTCCAAGGATATCGCCCGTGTCGGTGCCGTATCCAGCGGCGACGAGGAGATCGGCAAGCTGATCGCCGACGCCATGGAGAAGGTCAGCGCCGACGGCGTCATCACCATTGAGGAGTCCAAGACCGCTGAGACCTACAGCGAGGTGGTCGAGGGCATGCAGTTCGACCGCGGCTATATCACCCCCTACATGGTTACCGATACCGAGAAGATGGAAGCCGTCATCGACGACGCCTATCTGCTCATCACCGACAAGAAGATCTCCGTCATCTCCGACATCCTGCCCATCCTGGAGCAGCTGGTTCAGTCCGGCAAGAAGCTGGTGATCGTGGCCGAGGATGTGGAGGGCGAGGCCCTGAACACCCTGATCGTCAACCGTCTGCGCGGTACCCTGAACGTGGTGTGCGTGAAGGCCCCCGGCTTTGGTGATCGCCGCAAGGAGATGCTGCAGGATATCGCCACGCTGACCGGCGGCACTGTCGTCAGTGAGGAAGTGGGCCTGGAGCTCAAGAACACCACCATCGACATGCTGGGTCGTGCCCGTCAGGTGAAGGTCACCAAGGAGAACACCACCATCGTCGACGGTGCCGGCGACGCCGCTGCCATCAAGGACCGTGTGTCCCAGATCCGTGCGCAGATCGCCAACACCACCAGCGAGTACGATAAGGAGAAGCTGCAGGAGCGTCTGGCCAAGCTGGCCGGCGGCGTGGCTGTCATCAAGGTCGGTGCTGCTACCGAGACTGAGATGAAGGAGAAGAAGCTGCGCATCGAGGATGCCCTGAACGCCACTCGCGCCGCTGTGGAAGAGGGCGTGGTCGCCGGCGGCGGCACCATCTTCGTCAACATCATCCCCGCTGTGGAAGCTCTGCTGAACACCGTGGAGGGTGACGAGAAGACCGGCGTGCAGATCATCGCCAAGGCCCTGGAGGCTCCTATCCGTCAGATCGCTGCCAACGCCGGCCTGGACGGCTCCGTGATCCTGGAGAAGGTCCGCTCCTCCGGCAAGAACGGCTACGGCTTCGATGCCTATAAGGAAGAGTACTGCGACATGGTTGCCTCCGGCATCATTGATCCTGCCAAGGTGACCCGCTCCGCTCTGGAGAACGCCGCTTCCATCGCCGCCACCCTGCTGACCACTGAGGCTCTGGTGGCCGACAAGAAGGAGCCCGCTCCCGCTGCTCCCGCCGCTCCCGACATGGGCGGTATGTACTAATCCAACACCAAAAGTTTGGGCCCCTGGAACAACGTTCCGGGGGCCCTTTTATGTCTGGAATCAGTTCGACTGGAGCGGTCCGCCGCTGGTGACGGCTGCCCAGGTCCTGCCGCCGTCGCCGGTGACAAAGACGCAGGACAGGGCGTCCGCCTGGCCGCCATCCTGATCCATGCTGACGGTAACAGAACCGTTCAGCCCATCTTCAAATTCCATGGCGGTCACATGAATCCCGCTGTAGCCGTTTCCCGTGGTGATGTCGCCCATGGGCAGAGCTATCCGCTGCCAGGTGGCGCCGCCGTCCTCCGTGCGGTAGAGATTGGGGTCGGGATAACCGTCCAGTCCCTCATACCGGAAGGACAGAAAGCCCACATCCCGGCTGACAAACACCATGTGTTCCGCTACCCGGCTGTACTGGGTGTCCAGGTCGCTGCTGATGGGGGAGTAGTCCCTGCCATCCTCAGTGTAAAAGAGCCAGTGATACTCCGTGCCCGCGGCGGGGTCGGAGCGCACCAGAACCATCTCACCCCCGCCGGGCAGGGTGGAGCGGAGGGTATATGCCTCCTGGTCAAGCCTGGTCATGGCAAGGGCGGTCTGGGCGTCCCAGGGGGAAACAGCAAAGGTAACGGCACTCTCATTCCCCAAAGCCACCGAGGCGTAGCAGTCGCCGGTGATGGTGTCACGCCGGAAGCACAGAGTGCCCAAGGATTCGCCGGAGCTGCTGCGCAGAGTAATCTCATATTCCAACTCCAGATCCTGGGTGTCGGTAGATCCCACCTGTTCCCACGTCCGGGTGTTGAGAAAGTTGGCAAGAGTCTTTCCGGGGAAGCTGCCCAGAGGTTCTCCATATCTGGCATCCGTCATATCCACTGTGGTGTCTGTCTGTCCGGCCAGCTGGATGAGCTGCTGACAGCCGGTATCTTCGGTAAGCTGCCCGGTGCAGGCTACC
>NZ_URDP01000053.1 GCF_900546705.1 uncultured Oscillibacter sp.
AGCGCCACCTTGCCAAGGTGGAGGTAGCGAGTTCGAGCCTCGTTGCCCGCTCCAGGAAAAGAGGACATCCGGTTTTGGATGTCCTCTTTATTTTTTGTCAGCGGCAGAGAACGAGCAGCCTCCACCGGCGCCGCAGGCGCGTTAAATCAGAGGTGCGGCAGGGTTCCTGAAAATGGCCGAAGGCCGTTTTCGGGATGCCGGTGACGAGTTCGAGCCTCGTTGCCCGCTCCAGGAAAAAGAGGACATCCGGTTTTGGATGTCCTCTTTATTTTTTGTCATGGGCGAACGGCGCTGCCTCCACCCGCGCCCTAGGCGCATAAAAAACGGGAGCCATGGATTTCCATGGCTCCCGTTTTTCACTTTTATACGGACAGGGAGTCCGCCAGCACCAGACCGGGGTTGTGCTTGGTCAGGAAGCCCACGGACCACTCGCCGCCGAAAGCCACCAGCAGCCGGCCCCGGAAGTCCTCCAGAATGGCGGAGCCGGTGCATAGCACCAGGTCTTCCGGCTTGCAGGGACACTCCGTAATGAGCCGCAGGTGATCGTAGGGCAGGCCGTTCATGTAGAGTTCCACGCCGTACTCGCTCTTCATTCGGTACTGGAACACGTCGAACTGCAGCGTGCCCACCACGCCCACGATGACCTCCTCCAGACCGGCGCCGGGGATTTTGAAGATCTGAATGGCGCCCTCCTGGGCAATCTGCTCCGTGCCTTTGATGAACTGCTTGCGCTTCATGGTGTCCTTGGGAGAGACCCGCATGAAATGCTCAGGCTCGAAGGTGGGGATGCCGGAGAAGCGGAACTTCTTGCCCGGCACGGTGATGGTGTCGCCGATGGCAAACAGGCCCGGGTCAAACACGCCGATGATGTCCCCGGCGTAAGCCTCGTCCACGATCTCCCGCTCGGCGGCCATCATCTGCTGAGGCTGGCTCAGACGCATCTTCTTGCCGGACTGGACGTGGTAGTACTCCGCGTCCCGCTGGAACTTGCCCGAGCAGATGCGCATGAAGGCCAGGCGGTCCCGGTGGGCCTTGTTCATGTTGGCCTGAATCTTGAAGACGAAGGCGGAGAAGTCCGGGGAGAACACGTCTACCTCGCCCTGATCGGATACCCGGGGCAGGGGGGCGGTGGTCATGCGGAGGAACTCCTCCAGGAAGGGCTCCACGCCGAAGTTGGTGAGCGCGGAGCCGAAGAAGACGGGGGAGAGAGTACCGCTGCGGACGGCCTCCATGTCAAACTCCCGGCCGGCCCCCAGCAGTTCCACTTCCTCCTGAAGCTGCTGCCAGCGCTTTTCGCCGATCATCTCGCCCACAGCGGGGTCGTCCAGATCCACCTCCGTGGAAGAGGCCTTGCGGCCCCGCCCCTCGGCGGAGAAGAACAGAATCCGCCGCTTTTCCCGGTCGTAGACGCCCTGGAACTCCTTGCCGGAGCCGATGGGCCAGTTCATGGCGTAGGTGTCGATGCCCAGTTCCCGCTCCACTTCCTCGCAAAGCTCCAGCGGGTCCCGGCTCTCCCGGTCCATCTTGTTGATAAAGGTGAAAATGGGGATGTGCCGCAGGGCACAGACCTTGAAGAGCTTGCGGGTCTGGGGCTCCACGCCCTTGGCACCGTCGATGACCATGACGGCGCTGTCGGCGGCCATGAGGGTGCGGTAAGTGTCCTCGGAGAAGTCCTGGTGGCCGGGGGTGTCCAGAATGTTGATACAAAAGCCGCTGTGCTGGAACTGCATGACAGAGGAGGTAACGGAAATGCCGCGCTGCTTTTCGATCTCCATCCAGTCACTGGTGGCGGCCCGGGCCCGCTTGCCCTTGACCTCGCCGGCCTGGGCGATAGCTCCGCCGTAGAGCAGGAATTTTTCCGTCAGGGTGGTTTTACCGGCGTCCGGGTGGGAGATGATGGCGAATGTCCGCCGCCGGGAGATTTCTTCTTGTAGGGTTGCCATAGCATGACCTCCATACGGGCCGGGAAAGCCCCTGCCCGGAATTTTACAATAACTAGTCTAATTTACCATAGAATATACCATTTTGCAAGATTTCCCCGCCGGGAGGGAGAAAAAAGTTCCCTTCCGGCGGGCCGGAAGGGAACGGGCAGTCAGATTACGGCGCCTGCAGCCGGGCCAGCATCTCCGATGCCGGATCGATGAGGGGGAGGCTTGTCCGGGCAGCCAGGGCTTCTTTGAAGTAGGGGAAGTGAGTGCATCCCAGCACCAGCGCCTCCATGCCGCAATTGGCGAACCAGTTTGCAAGCTCCGCCAGATGGTGGCGTTCCACCAGCTCCTCCGGCGGCAGCGCTGCCTCAATGGACAGCACTACCGGCAGCATGGCGGCGCTCAGGGTGTCCAGCGTGGGATTGGCCTCCAGCAGCACCCGCTCGATGCCGGACAGGCCCTGAGCGTTGGCGGCGATGAAGGCCAGGGACCGGTACCGGGGGGCCAGAGCCCGGTAAACCTCCAGCGGGGTCACGATCCGCATGCCGGTCTCCCAGGCCAGTACGGGGAAGTCCACCGACGCCGACAGAGAATTGCAGTACACAAAGGCCTTCTGACACCCTTCGGCCTGGGCCTTTTGCAAAACGGCCAGGACGGTGCGGTGCTTGTCTCCCGGAGAGGAGATCTGAAACGCGGTCTGCTCCCGGGGATTGGCGGAGATGGGAAACGGGACGCCCTGCGCACCGGCTTCCGCCAGCACATTGACGCCCATCTGGGTGTCCACGGGGGTACCGGCTAAAACAGCAATGGGTTCCATAGTAGTGCCTTCCTTTCAGCCCAGCCTGCGCTGGAAATTTCCGTAAATCCGGGTGCCCTCCTGGGTGGTGACGAAGGCGTGGGGGTCCATGGTGTGGACTGCGTGAATGAGTTCTTCTATCTCGAATTTGGAAAGGCACACGCACAGCACATGGACGCCCTCGCCGGTGTAGGCGCCGGTTCCGTTCCAGTAGGTGACGCTGCGGCCTAGCTGCTCGATGATGAAGCGGGCCATGGCATTTTCGTCGCCCTTGGTAAAGATCAGCGCCTGGACGCTGACATTTTGCTGGTGAGTGCGGTCCAGCACCATAGAGGTGAAGAAGTTGTAAATGACGGAATAGATGGCCACCTGCGGAATGAAGAGGATCAGGCAAGCGGAGTACAAGAAGGCGTTGAAGCCCAGGGAGAATTTGCCCACGGTCACATGGCTGCCCCGCTTGCTCAGGCACAGACCCACAATGTCCAGTCCGCCGCCGCTGCCGCCGCAGGTGAGCACAATGCCGCTGCCCACGCCCGCCAGAATGCCGCCCAGGAGACACGCGGTCAGGTAGTCATCCACAATGGGGGCGGCGGGAATGGGAATGATGCTGTAAAAGAAGGAATAGGAGGCCGTGCAGATCAGGGTCTTGATGACAAAGGGGCGGCCCAGCGTCTTGTAGGCCAGCAGCAAAATGGGAATGTTGAGGATGAAGTACAAAATGCCGGCCACGTCATAGGCGCCGAAGCTGATGCCGAGGTACGTCTGTGCCAGCGTCCGCATCAGCTGGCACACACCCATCAGTCCGCCGGTGTACAGGTTCAGGGGAACAATGAACAAATTCAGGGCCAGCGCGGAAATGAGCTCGCCAGCCACTGCGGCCACCAGCCGCAGGCCACGGTTGTGCAGCGTGTTGTAGATCATGACGAATCCTCCAGCAGTGTATTCGGATGCTCTTGTATAGATTATACGGGTTTGCAGGGAAAACCACAAGAGGGAAATGGACGCTAAAAGCTGTAGCGCAGGGCCTGGTAAAGCCGGCTCTTGGCACGCTGAAGCGTGCGGGAGACCGTGGAGCGGTGGATGCCCAGCTGCCGGGCGATTTCCGTCATGTTCATCTGCTGCTCGAAAAACAGCGTGATAACCTGCTGCTGCCGCGGTGTCAGAACCTGCTGCCGGGCCAGGCGGAGGTTCCGGTGCAGGCGCTGGAGCTGCTGGGCGTTGTCCTCGCTGTTCTCCTGCTCCCACACGGTCAGATCCGCCAGAAGCTGCTTACCCAGACGCTTAGATTGTATATTGTTCATGCTTGTGATAGCTCCTGTCGTAATAGCGGGCGGTCAGCTCCGAGAGCACCCGCATCTCCCGCACCAGCGGGTCCAGTGCCGCAATGCGGCTTTGCAGGCAGCGGGCCGTCTCCGGGTCTCCGGCGGCGCGGATTTGGGACCGCAGCAGTGCTACCCGCCTGCGCAGCAGCGCCTCGCTGCGGGCGTACTCCGCCGACATCTCCAGAAGGGTCATAAAAACGCCTCCCCTCCGCGGGTGTGGCGGAAAGGGGCCAGTTCCGAGCGGGCGAAGTCCACGAGACAGTCCGGACAGACGCAGCTTCCGTTGCAGTACCAGTATTCCCAGCCGGCGGGGATTTCCCGCCCGCACAGGGTACAAAACAGGGGATGCCGCCAGCGGCGGCGGAAATTTTGCGGCAATATGGCTCCCTCCTCAAAAAACACGAAAAAAATGTGAAAATCCTGTTGACAAAACCCCTGCCATCTGGTAAGATAAACCCTGCTGTTGGATCTGCTGGTGTAGCTCAGCTGGTAGAGCAGCTGATTTGTAATCAGCAGGTCGGGGGTTCGAATCCGTCCACCAGCTCCAAATTTCATATGGGGGAATTCCAGAGCGGTCAAATGGGGCAGACTGTAAATCTGTTGCCTTCGGCTTCGGTGGTTCGAATCCACCTTCCCCCACCACGACGGAGTAAGGCATGGCTTTACTCCGTCTGTTTTTTTATCCGGCGACGAAACGAGCTCCTGAGACAAGAATCTTGTGAACAACTATACGGTATCACAAGTTTCTTGTTATGTCAATAGAGCATTACAAGAAACTTGTAAAAATAATTGACAAATAACAAAAACTCAGATAGGATAAACTTAAAGTGATTTTTCAAGGAAAGGGTGCGTCACATGGCTTTTGGAGCACGTGTCAAGGCCCGGCGGGAGGCACTGGGTCTGTCCCGGACGGAGCTTGCCCGGCGGCTGGGGATTTCCCCGTCTGCTGTGAGCAACTATGAGACCGGCGTCAGCTTCCCCAAGGAGGAAGTGATGCTGCGGCTGTTTGACTGCCTGGAAACGGACCCCAATGAGCTGTTTCAGGACAGTTTCCGGGGCGGGGCACAGGTGCTCTCCCAGGGGGAGCGGGCGCTGGTAAAGAAATACCGGGACCTGCCGCCTCAGGGCAGGGAGGCGGTGCGGACCGTGGTGGACGCCCTGTGCGCCTATCAGGACGAGGTGGAGGAGAGCCGGCCGGAACAGGAATCCCGTCTGATTCCCCTGTACCGGTGCCCGGCTGCTGCCGGCTATGCGGCCCCGGTGTTCGGGGAGGATTTTGATTACATCCCCGTGGAGGACGACGTGCCCCAGGCGGCGGAGTTTGCCGTCCGCATCCAGGGAGACTCCATGGCGCCTTACATTGCCGACGGACAGCTGGTCTATGTAAACCGGGACCCGCTGAAGGCAGGGGACGTGGGCATCTTCTGTGTGGATGGGGACATTTTGTGCAAGCAGTACTATAAAGATCCCCTGGGAACGGTGTATCTGTTCTCCCTCAACCGGGCCCGGGCGGATGCCGACGTGGTCATGACGGCGGGCAGCGGCCGGACCTTGGCCTGCTTTGGCCGGGTGATCTTTCACGCACCGCCTCTGCCGGGAAGGCAATAAGAAAACCGCGCTGCCTTTTGGCAGCGCGGTTTTTATGCGGTCATACGGTGAAGCCGCCGTCGGCGGTGAGAATCTGTCCGGTGATAAAGGATGCCTGGGGAGAGGCCAGGAAAGCCACGGCCTGAGCCACCTCCTCCGGGGTGCCCAAACGGCCCAGAGGCGTCTCTTCCGCCAGGGCACGGCAGGTCTCCTCTCCCAGGGCGCGCATCATGTCCGTTTCGATGCAGCCGGGGGCCACGGCGTTGACCCGGATGCCGGAGGGGGCCAACTCCATGGCCAGAGAGCGGGTCAGCCCTACCAGGGCGGACTTGGTGCAGGCGTAGGCCACTTCGCAGGAGGCGCCCCGCAATCCCCAGATGGAAGAGAGGTTGACGATGCATCCGGCCTTTTCCGAGAGCATGTGGGGCAGTACCGCCAAAATCGTGTTCCGCGCCCCGGAGACGTTGACGGCAAAATACCGCTCCCATGCCTCGTCGCTCAGATCCTGGAACTGCTCCTGGGAGGAAATGCCCGCATTGTTGACCAGGAGCGTGACCGGTCCCAGAGTTTGCTCCGCGGAGTGCACCATGTCCTCCACCTCTCTCCGGACGGACACGTCCGCCGCTGCGGCCATGGCGGCATGCCCCTGGCTTTGCAGCTGTCGGACCAGCGATTCCGCGGCCTCGTGATTTCGGTGATAGTTGATGCACACGCCGTATCCCTCCCGGGCCAGCTGAACGGCGATGGCGCGGCCGATGCCCCGGGATGCGCCGGTGACCAGTGCGACTTGCTTCATGGAGTGCCTCCTTGAATGTGTTTGCGTGCAGTATAGCAAAAAAAATAAAAAAGTGCAAGAAAGGTGTTGACAAAACCGGGGGATTTGTGTATCATATACACGTTCCGCTTCGGACGATTAGCTCAGCTGGCTAGAGCACCTGCTTGACGTGCAGGGGGTCACAGGTTCGAGTCCTGTATCGTCCACCAGTTAAAATCCTGAAACCGCAATGGTTTCAGGATTTTCTGTTTTTCTGCCCGATGTCTGTAAATGAAAAATACGATAACAATACGACAGATTTCAGGAAGGCGACGATACTTAGCATTTGAGAAAGCAAAAAAGGAACCGTTTCGTAAGAAACGGTTCCTTTTTTTCGGACAGATCCTTTTTGGCGACTGTGGAAGACGTGGAAAGTCAGTCAAAAACCTTCAGGGCATTTTCAAAGTCTGCCACCAGATCGTCGGCATCCTCAATGCCTACGGAGACGCGGATCATACCGGGGGTGATGCCCATTTTCCGCCGGGTCTCGTCCGGCACGCCCATATGGGACGAGGTGACCGGGTGGCTCAGCGTGGTGTGCAGGCCGCCCAGCGTCGGGGCATAGCGGGGGAAGTGCAGAGTAAGCATGAACTGGTCAATCTTCTCCAGATCCTCCGGCACAATGAAGCTCAGCATGGCACAATATCCGTTTTTGCCGAACATCCGATCAGCCAGCGCCTTCTGGGGATAGTCCGGCAGGCTGGGGTGATTGACATGGGCGACGTGGGGATTTTTGGCCAGGGCGGCCGCCAGCTTTTCCGCCGTGTGCATGGCCTGGGGCAGACGGAGAGAAGCCGTGTTGATACCCCGGTGGATGAGCCAGGAGCTGAAGGGATCGCCGGGGGTGCCCAGCAGCATAGCCACCGGCTGGATCTTGTCGCACAGTTCGGCGGAGGCGGTGATGGAGCCGCCAATGGCGTCGCTGTGGCCGTTGAGGAACTTGGTGAGGCTGTTGATGACGATGTCTGCACCGAAGTCCATGGGGCGGATGGCAATGGGCGTGGTGAAGGTGTTATCCACCATCAGCAAAGCGCCGTTTTCGTGGGCAATGTCCGCAGCTGCCCGCAGGTCTACCAGCGTCAGGGTGGGATTGGAGAGGACCTCGGAATAAATGAGCTTCGTCTCGGGGCGTACGGCCTGCCGGATGGCCTCTGTGTTCTGATAGTCCACAAAGGTGACCTCCACGCCGCATTTGCTCAGAATCTGCGTCATGACCGAAAAGGTTTCGCCATAGATGTTGGCGTTGCAGATCACATGGTCCCCCTTCCCCAGCAGTGTCATAAGGGTGCTGGTGATGGCGCCCATACCGGAGGAGAAGATCAAAGACGCCTCGCCGCCCTCCAGGCAGGAGATGACCTCTCCCAGGGCGGTGCGGTTGGGGTTGCGGGTACGCACATAGGTATAGCCCTTGGTGGCATAGGTCTCCTGGACCTCCTTGAACCCCCGCATGGTGAATGCCGTGGTCATGAAGCAGGGAATGGTCTCGGGGGCCATGTTCATGCCCCGCACGGTTTCACCGCTGTACAGTGCCTCGGTGATATGTGAAAACTCCATGGAAATGCTCCTTTCGTTTTTTGCAGAGTTTAGTGTTTGGCGGTATCTCTCGGGTCGTCTTCATAGAAAATATGGAAGTTCGGGTCTACTGTCCCGACCCCCAGATACCGCGCCTTGTAGTCGTTGAGCAGCCGGATAAACACGCCGGACAGTCCGATGAGCGCAATCACGTTGAAAAATGTGGGCAGCACCGTTACCACGTCGATCATGGCCCAGTACAGGTTGGGCCCCTTTCCGGACAGAACGATCAGTGATACCACAATGATGTTGGGCCAGGGGAAAATGATCTTGAAAATCAGCGTCAGCCGGTCCCGCAGCTTTTCGTTGTGCCGGAAGCCGTGGGCGATGAGAGAGCAGTAATAGGTGAACCAGCCGGTGGTCGTGGTGATGCCGAACAGAACGGCAATGACGCCGATGAAGTACAGGCCCATCTGTCCGAATACGCTCTGGAAGGCGGTGATGGTCAGGGTGACGGAGGTGAGTCCGCTGGTCCACGTGCCCGTGCTGAGGATAGCCAGGGCGGTGATGGTGCTCACCAGCACGGTGCTGACAAACACCTCAATGGCACCCCAGAGACCCTGCTCTACCGGGTGGGGCGTATCCGCCGCCGCGTGGATCATGGGAGAGGAGCCCTGGCCGGCCTCGTTGGAGTTGATAGAGCGGGCAATGCCCGTGCGGATGACGGTCATCACGCCGGCACCCACAAAGCCGCCTGCGGCGGCGGAGCCGGTGAACGCGTCGTGGAATACCGCCTGAATGACACCCGGCAGCGCCCGGAAGTTGACAGCGATGAGCACGATGCCGCCGAAGAAGTACAGAAGGCACATGAACGGAACCAGCTTGCTGGCAAAGCTGGCGATGCGGGGGACGCCCTTCCAGGTGATGTAGAATACAAACAGGGAGTAGACACAGGCGAACGGGATCATGGGGATATGAAACGTAGCGTTCAGCGCCTCGGCAATCGTAAAGACCTGGTTGCCGGAGAAAGCCGCCAGCATGAAGGCTACGCCGAAGCACCAGGCGAGGATCTTGGCCCACTTGAAGCCCTTCTGCTCACCCAGGCCCCGCTCGATGTAATAGGACGGGCCGCCGTAATAGTTTCCGTGGGAATCCGTGCAGCGGTAGTAACAGGCCAGGGAGACCTCTGCCACCTTGACGGTCATGCCGAAGGCCGCCCAGGCCAGAATCCAGAACAGGGACCCCGGTCCGCCCACGGCAATGGCGGCGGCCACGCCGCCAAGGGACCCCACGCCTACGGCGCCGCCGACTGCCACGCAGATGGCCTCAAAGGGGGAAACCTTCCCGGCACGCTTCTGGCCGGAGGACTTCATGGACCCCAGTGTTTTTCCGAAGATCATGCCGAAGTAACGGAATACGAAGAACTTGGAACGGACGGTGAGCAGAATACCGCACCCCATGATTGCCACAATCATGGGCGGTCCCCATAAAAACGAGCCGATGTTACTGATGATTTCCTGCATACGCTTTCCTCCCTCAAAAAATGGATGCCGGGGACGCGCCTTCAAAATAGACAACGGTTAAAAAGACGCGGCCGGTGTCTTTGTGAGATTACTGTAACATTGAAGCGGTCCATAGGGTCAATTGCCGGGCTGTGGATCAATCTGTTCATATTTTTTGGCGTTTTTGTGGCTTGTGCACAAGCGTTTGGCGAAAACCTTTCAGTCCTGTATAGACTTTCTTTCCGGGATTTCCTATAATGAACTTGACTTTGCACAGACCAAGGAGGCGCGGAGATTGAAAGACCGGTATACCATCGGAGAGGTGGCGGCCCTGCTGAACATTTCGCCCCAGACCCTGCGCTTTTACGATAAGAACGGCGTGGTGGTCCCCTACTGTACGGATTCCAAAACGGGCTACCGCTATTACAGCTACGATCAGATCTGCTACATCAGCCGGGTGAAGTATCTCCAGCAGTTCGGCTTCAGCCTGGAGGAGATCCGGGATGCCCTTGCCGCCAACGATACCCGTCGTTTCCGCACATTTTTGCAGCGGCGGCGGGAGAGCTTGCAGGAGGAGGCCCGGCGTATCAGCGACCTGCTGGAGGATCTGGACTGGTATATCGACTACTACGGCTATCTGGACTCCCATGACTACAGCGGCCTGCCCTATCGCCAGCAGGAGCCGGAGCGGTATCTGCTGGCTGAGCCCATCCGGCCCGGAGAGGATATCTATGGGACGGCGGGCAAGCGGCTGACGCAGATGCAGCACAGCGGGCAATTTGCCGACGCGCACTTCCTCCGCTGTCACGGCTATCTGCTGGATTTCCATGCTCTCCTGGACGGGAGAATCCTGCCGACACACTACTTCGTCTATCTGCGCCGGCAGCCGCCCATGCAGCATCCGGACTTGATTACAATTCCCGCCGGACCATATCTTTGCATGCAGGCCCGTATTCTGGCAGAGCCTTTTAACGGTCGGGCCCTGCGTCCGTATTTTCGGAATGCGCGGTCGGTGCCATTGGTTCTGGCCAATGAGTACGAAGATAATTTTACCAGTTTCAGGGACTGCGTCTATGAGATCCAGATCCAGACAGGCCCCGGATTTTGATAAGGCGGGGGCCTGGGCGGGATATATAAAAACAGGAACAGCGCCTCGGATAGAGGCGCTGTTCCTTCTATTTAAACGAGAACTGCGGACTGTCTCCCCCGGCAGAAAGCAGTTCTCAGCGACGGGTTTTCAACCGGGCCATGGCCCGGGCCAGGGCGGCCTTGGAGTGGTAGTACTCGTGGATACTCTGCTTCTGGCGCAGGCGCTCTTCGGCCCGCTGCTTGGCAGCTTCGGCACGCTTGCGGTCAATCTCCTCCGGGTGCTCGGCAAAGCCCACCAGCAAGATCACGTAGTCCGGCTTGACTTCGGCAAAGCCGGCGCCCACGGCGGCAGGCTCCCACTTGCCCTCTGTCTTATAGCGCAGCTCGCCGGGCTCGATGGCGGTGACCACCGGCTCGTGCCCGGGATAGACGCCCATCTCGCCGTCCACGGCGGGAAAGATGATGGCTTCGGCGGGGCCGATATAGAACTGGCGCTCGGGGGTGATGATCTCCAGATAGAAGGTGTCCGCCATTTACACCGCCCCCATCTTCTTGGCTTTGGCAATGACTTCGTCCACGTTGCCCACGTTGCTGAAAGCCGCCTCGGGATAGCGGTCCAGCTCGCCGCCCAGGATGGTCTCAAAGGAGCGGAGGGTATCCTCCAGCTTTACATAGCGGCCTTCCAGGCCGGTGAACTGCTCAGCCACGGAAAAGGGCTGGGAGAAGAATTGCTGCACCCGGCGGGCACGCTCCACGGCCTTGCGGTCATCCTCGCTCAGCTCCTCCATGCCCAAAATGGCGATGATGTCCTGGAGCTCCCGATAGCGCTGGAGCAGCTCCTGGACGCCCCGGGCGATCTTATAATGGCGCTCGCCCACCACTTCCGGCTCCAGAATGCGGGAGGTGGACTCCAGGGGGTCCACGGCGGGGTAGATGCCCTGCTCCACGATCTTGCGGGAGAGGACGGTGGTGGCGTCCAGGTGGGCGAAGGTGGTGGCGGGAGCGGGGTCGGTCAGGT
>NZ_URDP01000054.1 GCF_900546705.1 uncultured Oscillibacter sp.
CTTCATGTGGGCGGTGTCCTTGTCGATGGTGATCATCTCCAGGCACTGATGGGCCTTGTAGAGGATGGTGCCGCCGGGCGTCTCGTACACGCCCCGGTCCTTCATGCCCACCAGCCGGTTTTCCACGATGTCCAGCAGGCCGATGCCGTTCTCACCGCCCAGCTTGTTGAGCTTGCGGATGATGTCGCTGGCCTTCATTTTCTCGCCGTCGATGGCCACGGGCACGCCCTTTTCAAAGTCCAGCGTCACATAGGTGGCCTGGTCGGGGGCGGAGATGGGGCTGACGCCCAGCTCCAGGAAGCCGGGCTTTTCGTACTGGGGCTCGTTGGCGGGGTCCTCCAGATCCAGACCCTCGTGGCTCAGGTGCCAGAGGTTCTTGTCCTTGGAGTAATTGGTCTCCCGGGAGATCTTCAAGGGCACGTTGTGAGCCTCGGCGTAGTCGATCTCCTCGTCACGGCCCTTGATATCCCACTCTCTCCAGGGAGCGATGATGGTCATCTCGGGGGCAAAGCGCTTGATGGCCAGCTCGAAACGCACCTGGTCGTTGCCCTTGCCGGTGCAGCCGTGGGCGATGGCATCGGCGCCCTCGGCCTTGGCGATCTCCACCAGCTTCTTGGCGATGACGGGCCGGGCGAAGGCGGTGCCCAGCAGATACTGCTCATAGCTGGCACCCATCTTCATGGAGGGAATGATGACCTCGTCCACCATCTCGTCGGTCAGGTCCGCGATGTACAGCTTGGAGGCGCCGGTCTTGAGAGCCTTTTCCTCCAGGCCGTCCAGCTCGTCGTTCTGCCCCACGTCTCCGGCTACGGCAATGATCTCAGGGTTGCCGTAGTTCTCCTTCAGCCAGGGAATGATGATGGATGTATCCAGTCCGCCGGAATAGGCCAGGACGATTTTTTTGATCTCTTTTTTGCTCTTCATGGTGTGTCCCTCCGTTGCGTTGTTTGTTGATGTATGAATTATACGTCTTATTTGAATAAATATGCAAGTGTCATGTTGCACAACATTTCCAGTTTCGGTTGGTTAAATTTGCATGTTTTTCCATATATAATCTGTATATCAAACTAAATATTCATAATTTTCAAGTTTCACCTTAAAATATTTCATTCCAAATCGCTGCTTTTTCCAGTTTCCATCTCAATTGTTATATCAGGAAGCGAAAAAATACCCCGGCGTGCAGAACTGCACGCCGGGGATGCACCAGAGCCTTTATACCATTTTTTCAGGCCGCACGGTCTCGTCGAACTCCTCCCCGGACAAAAGGCCCAGGGAGAGCACCGCCTCTTTGAGGGTCGTCCCCTCCTCCAGTGCCTTTTTTGCGCACCGGGCAGCCGCCTCATAACCGATTTTCGGCGTCAGGCAGGTGACCAGCATCAGCGAATTGCGCAGGTTCTCCTCCATCTTCTCCCGGTTGGGCACGATTCCCTCCACGCAGTGAACCCGGAAGGAATCACACACATCCGCCAGCAGCCGGGCCGAGAGCAGAAAGTTATAGGCCGATACCGGCAAAAACACGTTGAGCTGGAAGTTGCCCTGGCTGGCCGCCATGCCGATGGCAGCATCATTTCCCATCACCTGTACCGCCACCATGGTGACAGCCTCGCACTGGGTGGGATTGACCTTGCCGGGCATGATGGAGCTGCCCGGCTCATTTTCCGGGATGCGCAGCTCTCCCATGCCGCAGCGGGGGCCGCTGGCCTCAAAGCGGATGTCGTTGGCAATCTTCATGAGATTGGCCGCCAAGGCCTTGAGCGCCCCGTGGGCAAACACCAGGGCGTCCTTGCTGGTGAGGGCGTGGAACTTATTCTCGTCCGGACGGAACTCCATGCCCGTCAGACGGCACAGGTGGCGGCAGACCATGGCGTCGTATCCTCTGGGGGCGTTGAGTCCCGTGCCCACCGCTGTGCCGCCGATGGCCAGGGCGCTCAGCTCCGTCAGAGCCAGGCGCAGCATCCGGCAGGGGGCCTCCACGCTCTCCCGCCAGCCGGAGACCTCCTGGGAAAAGCGCAGGGGCGTGGCATCCTGCAAATGGGTGCGGCCGATGCGGATCAAATCCGGGTAGGACTCCTCCAGCGCCCGGAAGGCGCCGGCCAGCCGCTCCGCCGCCGGCAGCACCTGCTCCGCCACGGCCATGGCCGCGGCAATGTGCAGCGCCGAGGGGTAGGTGTCGTTGCTGGACTGGGAGGCGTTCACCTGGTCGTTGGGATGCAGGGGCACCCCCCGCTCCGTGGCCAGGTGGGCGATGACCTCGTTGACGTTCATATTGGTCTGGGTGCCGCTGCCGGTCTGCCAGACCACCAGGGGGAACTCCTCATCCCACTGCCCGGCCCGGATTTCCGCGCAGATCTGGGCAATGGTTTCCGCCTGCTCCGCCGTCAGTTTGCCGGCCTCGGCGTTGGCCCGGGCGCAGGCCTCCTTCAAGTAGGCGAAGGCAGTGATGATCTCCTTGGGCTGGCGCTGGCCGCCGATTCTGAAGTTCTCGATGCTGCGCTGGGTCTGAGCGCCCCAGTGGTGCTCCGCCGGAACGGCGATGGGCCCCATGGTGTCGTGTTCCATCCGGGTATTCATGGCAAAATCCCCCATTTTGTAAGATGGTTCCATTATAGAAAAGTTTTCGCCTTTGCGCAACAATTTGCGTCAAATCTTCCCGCCATGCTGTCCGGAGTGCCAAAACGGAGGACTCCGCCCGTCAGGCAGCAGGCTCCTCCTCACTGTACAGACTTCCCAGCAGTGTCAGCAGCTGCTCCAGCTTCTCCGGCGAGGTGCCGTAGTCCCCGATCTGCGTGCCTGCCGGCAGGTTTTGGGCTGCAATCTCCCGCGTCACCCAGGTATAGGACGTTCCGTCCGACGACCAGGCCTGCACCCGCTGCACGTCCGGGTACAGCGCCAGCAGCACTGTGCCGCTGCGGCCCAGCTGCTCCTGCTGCATGGCCTGCTCCCAGACTCCCTCCCGGGTGAATTGCAGCGCCAGCACCCCTTCCTCCAAAGAGGTGGTGAAGGTTCCCGCCAGGGATTCATCTCCCCAGGGCCCCCGGAGCACCAGCTCCTCCATCGTCTCCTGGGCCGGGCGCGACTGGGCCAGGGTGTAAAGGGCCTCGGCCTGCGATGCTGTATGGTTTGTGCCTGGAACGCCGCCGCTCCAGCCCAGATATGCCAAAAGGTCCCGGATGCCCTCCGGCGTCTGACCCAGGTCCCGCAGGTCCTCATAGCCCAGGTTCCGCGCCCAGGAATCCGCCTGGGTACGCTCCAGGTACACGGTCTTTTCCGTTCTGCCGCCCTCCCCCGTTGCCCATGTGGGATAGGACCAGCGCACCTCCTGGAGATCGTCCGCCAGGGCCATGAGCAGCGCGCCCCGGGTCAGCATGGACGCATCCAGGGCATTTTCCTCGTAGGGCGCAGACTTGAACTCCACCAGCAGTGCCTGTTCCTTGGAAAGCCGGGTAAAGGTATAGGGCCCCAGCAGATCCGTCTCCAGCGCCTCCAGCAGCACTGCCGCGTCGTCATCCCCCAGGGCAGGCGTACGGAGCGCAAAGAGAGATGCGGCCAGGTCCCCTCCGGCAAAGGCCTCCACCCCCTGCTGGGAGGTGGCCAGCCGCAGCCGCACGCCGCCGCTGGTGAGGATAGGATCGCCCGACGCCGGGACGGCGGTGCCGCCGCCCGCTTTGTCGGAGAGGTAGATGGTCACCAAGGTGGTCCCGCCGGTCTCATCCAGGCGGAGCCGCTGGCCCATCCGCCCAACTCCCGCTTTGAACCCCACCCCCGTATAGTGGGGCTGGGGCAAGGCCACATTCCAGCTCTCATCCCGGAACGAGCCCACCAGCGTATCAGAAAAGCCCCCTGCTTCATCAAACGGAACATTCCAGTAGAGGATGCCGGAAAACGTCCGCTCGCTCTCCTCCGCCAGGTCCCCGCAGGTGAGCAGCCGGCTCTCCGTCCGGGTGCCGTAGGCGTAGACATCGGCGTACAATGCCCAGGCCCGGATGGGCTCCTTCAGATCCCAGGACACTTCCATCATAGGACCCGGGGCCTCCAGCCGCACCCAACTGCTGCCGGTCAAACCGTTGCCAAGGCACGCCGTCACCGCCAGCACCGCCGCGGCGGCTGCCAGGAATGCCACCCGGGGCGTGGCTCGCTTCCACGCAAGCACATTTTTCACCCGCCGGGCCGCATCGTGCTCCCCGAAGGCCAGGGCCGCTGGCATGGGCGCCGCCGCGGCATGGGCCACCAGAGACAGGCTGTATCCCCGCTTGGCCTGTTCTCCCAGAAGGCCCAGCACCGCCTCGTCACAGCTCATCTCCATATCCCGGCAGAAGAACACCCAGCAAAGCCACACTGCCGGATTCCACCAGTACACCGCCAGCAAACACCACCCCAAAAGCTTCCACCAGGGGTCCCGGCGGCGGATGTGATGGCGCTCATGGGCCAGGACACAGGTGCGCTCCATGTCATTCAGGTGCAGCGGCAGATAGATCCGGGGCCGCAGAAGTCCCAGCACGAACGGTGTGGGCACGCCGCCGCAGATCCAGACCTCTCCTCCCTGCCAGACGGCCTCACGCACCGTCCGCCGCAGGCGCACCACGCTGACGATGCCCCAGGCCAGCACCGCCAGCATACCCAGCGCCCACAGTACGGCGCACCAGGGAAGCGCCGCCTCCCAGAGCGTCGGCTCCACCGCCTCCGTCACCACGGCGGTGCCGTTCATGGCGGCAGGCGGCACTGCGGCAGCAGCGGGCACCGTATCCACCAGGGAGCGCACCGCGCCGCTGCCCACAGCGCCGGTGGCCTCTCCCACCGCGTGGACGCCCGGCAGGTTGTAAAGGCTCCAAAGTCCCGCCAGACTCACCGGGCAGGCAAGCCGGAACCCCACCGCCAGCCACAATCCGTAGCGGTACCGGGCCGGCGCCCGGCCCAGCGCCGCCCGGACGGCCAGCACCAGGGCCATCACCGGCAGCGCCGCCACCGCCATGGACAAAAGCCGGGAGAAGATTGCTGTCAAAGCCGTCATGTTCACCCCTCCCCGTATTGATCGATCAGCCGCCGCAGCGCCTCCGCCTCCTGCGCCGTCAGCTTCCGTCCGCCCATGAAGGCGGTGAGGAACCCCGGCAATGACCCGCCGAAGGCCTTCTCCACAAAGGTTTCCGCCGCGTCCCCCGCCACGGTCTCCCGGGCTACAGCGGAGGATACGATGCTGCTTTCATTTTTCAAAACACCCTTTTCACAGAGCTTTTTCAATACCGTGTAGGTGGTCGACTTCTTCCATCCAAGCTCCGCGGCGCAAAGACGCACCAGCTCCCCGGAACCCACCGGCTCCGCCGCCCACACCACCTGCAAAAACCGGTACTCACTGTCGCTGAGGTGATACTGCTCCATGTCCGCACCTCCTTTTAAGTCTACTATTATAGACCTTCTTGCGGTTTTAGTCTATAATAATAGACCTCCTTTGTCAAGAAAAACCGGAACACCGTAAGATGTTCCGGTTTTTTCGTTTATCCGGCATGGAAGAGATTCAATGCCTGGAGCAGAACCTGGGCGGACAGATAGGTAACGCCCGCCTCCTTGACGCAGGCCCCCCCCAGAGCGGCGCCATCGGCGTCCAGCACCTGGCCGCCGGGCCTGGCCACCAGCACAGTTTTCCCGTTTTGGGAAACCACCGCGCCCTGTGTCCCGTCCCAGCGGACCGAAAGCCCCAGGACCTCCGCCACCGCCCGAATAGGCAGCAGTGCGCCGTCGGCTTCGGTCATTCTGGCCTTCCGCTCCACCGCGGTGCCGTTGACCACCACCGTGCCGTCCTCCGTCCAGGAGACATAGCCGGCATACGTATAGGGGAATACCAGCGTCCTGGCCACACTGCCGTCTTCGTTCTTCCACACCAGAATCCGGGTGCCGGGGATCAGGTCCTCCAGCCGGACAATATTCTTGGTAAGGTAAGGCGTCAGCTCCGCCTCATCGGTGATCTTGAGCACCGTGCCGTCGGTGGCAGCAACCTCCGTCCAGGTCAGGGCCGGAGGCGGATAAATGGCGATCATGGCCTGGGGCGTCACGGAAGAGATCTCGTAAAACTGCGGCACAGCGTAGTCGGCCGGAATGTTACCCAGGACCAAAATGGCCGTGGCCTGTGCCGGCAGACTCAGCAGCATGACAGGCTCCACCCAGGCATACACCGTGTCGCCGTTTTTCAGTCCGGCAAGGTCCAGCGGCACACCGGTGACGGCATCCAGGCAGAGGATCTCCTCGCCCCGGAGGATCACCTCATGGAGCGGATCGTTTTCATTGGGATTTTCCACCAGCAGCCCGCCGTCGTCCAGACGAGTCAGGGTCCCCCATACCCGAACAGGGCCCCCCTTGGCAGCCGGAGCGGACTCGCCCTCCGCAGCCAGGGCAGGCAGCGTCAGCAGTGCGGCGCACAGCACCAGGGACAGACATTGCAGGAGTCGCTTTTTCATCTGCATACATCCTTTCCGTATCCGTAATAGCGGCGGGATTTCCGCTTTTATCAATTAGACGCAGTGAGCGGAAAAAGGTTCCCGGTAAAAAAACGCCCGGGCAGAGCCCGGACGTCCGTTTGTTTACTTCTTGCCGTGCATGGCCTTCATGCGCTGCTCGTGGTTCAAGATGGCCTTGCGGATCCGCAGACTCTTGGGAGTGACCTCCAGCAGCTCGTCGTCTGCCAGGAACTCCAGGCACTGCTCCAGGCTCATCTGCTTGGGAGGCACCAGACGCAGTGCATCATCGGAGCCGGAGGCGCGGGTGTTGGTCAGCTGCTTTTTCTTGCAGGCGTTGACGGTGATGTCCTCGCCACGGTTGGCCACGCCGATGACCATGCCCTCGTATACCGGCACACCGGCGCCAATGAAGAGGGTGCCGCGCTCCTGGGCGTTGAACAGGCCATAGGTAATGGACTCGCCGGTCTCGGAACAGATCAGGCTGCCCATGCCCCGGCGCTGGATGTCACCCTTGTAGGGGGCGTAGGAGTCGAACACGGAAGCCATGATGCCCTCGCCCTTGGTGTCGGTGAGGAAGTCGTTGCGATAGCCGAACAGGCCCCGGGCCGGCACCAGGAACTCCACCTTCATCCGGCTGCCCACAGGGGTCATCTCCAGCATATCGGCCTTGCGCTGGCCCAGCTTCTCGATGACGGCACCCACGCAGTCGCCGGGCACGTCCACCACCAGACGCTCAATGGGCTCGCACTTCTTGCCGTCGATCTCCTGGTAGAGCACCCGCGGGGGGGATACCTGGAACTCATAGCCTTCCCGGCGCATGGTCTCGATGAGGATGGAAAGGGACATCTCGCCCCGGCCCGCCACGTTGAAAGCGGTATCCCGGTCGGTGTCGCTGACCTTCAAGGACACGTCCCGCAGCGTCTCACGGTACAGACGGTCCCGCAGCTGACGGGAGGTGACGAATTTGCCCTCCCGGCCAGCATACGGAGAGTCGTTGACGGAGAAAGTCATCTCCAGGGTGGGCCGGGAGATCTTCACGAAGGGCAGCGCCTCCACGCACTCCGGAGCGCAGATGGTGTCGCCGATGGTCACCTCGCCGATGCCGCTCATGGCGATGATGTTGCCGGCGGTGGCTTCGGTGACCGCCTGGCGGGTCAGGCCCTCGAACTCATAGATGGCAGTAGCCTTGGCTTTCCGCAGCACGGCCTCGGGGTCGTGGTAATTGCAAAGTGCCACTTCCTGGTTCTGCTTGAGCGTGCCCCGCTCGATGCGGCCGATGGCGATCCGGCCCACGAAGTCGTTGTAGTCGATGGAGCTGACCAGCATCTGGAAGGGCTGGTCCGTATCCGCCTCCGGTGCGGGGATATATTCCAGAATGGTCTCAAAGAGGGGCTTGAGGTCCGTCCCCTGCACGTCGGGGGAGTAAGAGCAGATGCCCTGCCGGGCGGAGCAGAACAGCATGGGGGAATCCAGCTGCTCGGGGGTGGCGTCCAGATCCATCAAAAGCTCCAGCACCTCGTCGATGACCTCGTGAATCCGCTGGTCGGGGCGGTCGATCTTGTTGACCACCACGATGACCCGGTGGCCCAGCTCCAGGGCCTTGGAGAGCACAAAACGGGTCTGGGGCATGGGGCCCTCCGCCGCGTCCACCAACAAAATGACACCGTTGACCATCTTGAGGATCCGCTCCACCTCACCGCCGAAGTCGGCGTGGCCCGGGGTGTCCACAATATTGATCTTCACATCCTTATACCGGATGGCGGTGTTCTTGGCCATGATGGTGATGCCGCGCTCCCGCTCCAGATCGCCGGAGTCCATGACCCGATCCACAGTCTCCTGGCCTTCCCGGTACACACCGCCCTGCTTGAGCATCTGGTCTACCAGGGTAGTCTTACCGTGGTCGACGTGGGCGATGATGGCAACGTTTCTCAAATGTTCATTCTGCATAAATGCGCGTCCCTTTCTTTCTCGGTTAAAGGCACTTTGCCTGTTATTCACATACAGCTCATTATTATAATCTGCCCATTTGTGTATTTCAAGTAAAATATTCAATTTTTCTCTCGTTTCCGTTGATTTTCTCTCTCAACGCCTCCTCTGTGTCCCCAGATATTTTTTTCACCAAAGAACTGTGTCCGCCGCTGGCGTTTTTTAGTCTTTCGTACATTGACGCTCATCCTCCGTCCGCCCTATAATGGAATTGCTGCAACGGAAGCGGCGCCAGCGCCGCACGTTCCGCTGCAAGTAATGTGGTTCGCTGGAACCACCCAGGAGGCAGTTTCGCCATGTATCAGATCAAAACCTTCAACAAAATTTCCCCCGTCGGACTGAACCACTTCGATCCGGAGCTCTACACCGTCAGTGACAGCTGCAGCGGTGAGGACGCCATCGTGGTCCGCTCCGCCAAACTGCTGGACTACGAGTTCTCCCCCAACCTGCTGGCCATCGCCCGGGCAGGTGCCGGCGTCAACAACATTCCCCTGGATCGCTGCTCCCAGGCTGGCATCGCCGTGTTCAACACCCCCGGCGCCAATGCCAACGCCGTCAAGGAGCTGGTGCTGTGCGCCATGCTCATCGGCTCCCGGGACGTGGACGGCGCCATCCGCTGGGTGCGCGATCAGGTGGATGCGGGCATCGACGTGACCACGGTGGTGGAAAAGGGCAAGTCCGCGTTCATCGGTCCGGAGCTCTATAAAAAGACGCTGGGCGTCATTGGCCTGGGCGCCATCGGCACCCTGGTTGCCAATGTAGCACTGTCCATGGGCATGGACGTCTACGGCTATGACCCCTTCCTCTCCGTGGACAACGCCCTGCGGCTGGACCGTCATATTCACGTGGTGAAGGACATCCGGGATCTCTATAAGCGGGCGGACTACGTAACCGTCCACATCCATTACACATCGCAGACAGAAAAGATGATCAACGCCGAGGCCATCGCCTCCATGAAGCGGGGCGTCCGTTTCATCAACCTGGCGCGGGGCGAGATCGTGGACGACGATGCCATGCTCTCCGCGCTGGACACCGGCAAGGTGGCCTGCTACATCACGGACTTCCCCAACAACCGCATCGTCAAGGCGCCTCATGTAATTGCCATGCCCCATCTGGGTGCCTCCACGCCGGAGAGTGAGCAAAACTGCGCCGTGATGGCGGTGGATGAACTGCGGGACTACCTGGAAAACGGAAACATCCGCAACTCCGTCAACCTGCCCAACGTCACACTGGAACGCAGCGGCGTCATGCGCATGTGTGTCATCCACCGCAATATCCCCGCCATGCTGGCTAACATCACCACTCTGCTGGCCCAGGACGGCGCCAACGTGGAAAACCTGAGCAACAAGTCCAAGGGTGACTACGCCTACACGCTGGTAGACCTGAACACACAGGTGGGTGCCTCCGTCATCGAGGATGTTCGCAACCTGGCCAATGTGATCCGGGTACGTGTTATCTGAGACGCCGCCTCATTGTTTGGCGGATTGACAGGCAGCAAAGAAACGGGTACAATGGGCTTTGTCCCTTGTACCCGTTTTATATGCCCCCGTAGCTCAGTTGGATAGAGCGGTCGCCTCCTAACAATCGAACCGTTCGAATCCCGGAGCCTTGAAAAATTGAATAATTTCTGTATATGCCCCCGTACCTCACCAGGATAGAGGGTCCGCCTCCTAAGCGGAATGTAGTGAGTTCGAGTCTCGCCGGGGGTGCCAAAA
>NZ_URDP01000055.1 GCF_900546705.1 uncultured Oscillibacter sp.
GCGGTGTTCTGGTACAATACCGCCGTGTGGCCCATCTCCCTGGAGTCCTCCTCCTGCCGCATGGTGCTCAACCAGGACGGTTCTCTCCAGTTCCAGACCGGCGAGACGGAGATCGGCCAGGGCTGCGACACAGCGTACAGCCAGATGGTGGCCGACGCGGTGGGCGTGCCTCTGGAGGATGTGCATGTGGTGTCCTCTCAGGATACGGACGTGACGCCCTTCGGCACCGGCGCCTATGCCTCCCGGCAGACGTACATCGGCGGCTTTTCCATCATGCAGACTGCCACGGCTCTGCGGGAGCGGATCTTGCAGGTGGCCCACGAGCAGACCCGTATGCCGGTGAGCAATCTGGACCTGGTGGACGGCAAGATTGTCCGCAAGAGCGACGGCCGGGTGCTCAAGACACTGGGAGAGCTGGCAACAGAGAGCCTGTACTCCCTGACGGACAGCCGGCATATCACCGCCGAGACCACGGCGCAGATCAAGTCCAACGCCTATTCCTTCGGCTGCACCTTTGCCGAGGTGGAGGTGGATATCCCCCTGTGCAAGGTCAAGCTTTTGAACATGGTCAACGTCCACGACTGCGGAACCCTCATCAACCCCGCACTGGCGGAGGCCCAGGTGCACGGCGGCATGTCCATGGCCATCGGCTACGGCCTCTCCGAGGAGCTGAAGTTCGACGAAAAGACCGGCCGGCCCCTGAACAACAACCTGCTGGACTACAAGCTCTCCACGTTTATGGATCACCCCCATCTGCACGCGGAGTTCGTGGAGAACCCGGAGCCTACGTCCCCCTATGGAACCAAGGCTCTGGGCGAGCCGCCGGCCTGCTCCGGCGCGCCGGCCATCCGCAACGCCATCTTCCAGGCCACCGGCGTGGCCATCGACTGCTGTCCCATCACGCCCCATGTCCTCTACCGCAAGTTCAAAGAGGCGGGGCTGATCGAGGATTGAGGAGGGAATACCTATGTATGATATGAAAGCGCTTTATCAGGCCCAATCCGTTCAGGACGCCGTGGCCCTCCGCATGGCGCACCCCCAGGCGCAGATCATCGCCGGCGGCTCCGACGTGCTGGTGCAGATGCGGGAGGGGAAGCGGGCCGGCGCGGAGCTGATTTCCATCTACACGCTGGACGAGCTGCGGGGCATTTCCATGGAGGACGACGGCACGCTGCGCATCGGCAGCCTCACCAGCTTCTCCCATATCACCCGCGACCCGCTGATCCGGCAGTATCTGCTCACGCTGGGTGAGGCGGTGGACCAGGTGGGCGGACCCCAGATCCGCAACATCGGAACCATCGGCGGCAACACCTGCAACGGTGTGACTTCCGCAGACTCCGCCTCCACGCTCTTTGCCTATGATGCCGTGATCGAGCTGACCGGCCCGGAGGGCGTGCGATGCGTGCCCATCCAGGACTTTTACATCCGTGCCGGGCAGGTGGACATCCGCCCCGGCGAGATCCAGACCGGCATTTTGATTTCCAAAGAGAGCTATGCCGATACCTATGGATACTATATCAAGTATGCCATGCGCAACGCCATGGACATTGCCACATTGGGCACGTCCGTGAATGTGCGGCTCTCCGCCGATAAAAAGACGGTGGAGCGGGCCCGGGTGGCCTTCGGCGTGGCCGGTCCCGTGCCCCTGCGGGCCAAAACGGCGGAGGCACTGGCGGCCGGAAAGCCGCTCACTGCGGATTTGGCGGAGGAATTCGCCAAGGCAGTAAAGGAAGACATCCATCCCCGGGATTCCTGGCGGGCAGCCAAGGACTTCCGGATGCATATTGCCGTGGAGTGCGCCCGGCGCGCCTTTGCGGAATCGGTCAAACGGGCGGGAGGTGCACTGTAATGGCACAGATGCAGACGATCCATTTCAATCTCAACGGCAAAGACGTGGAGCGCACGGTGGACGTGCGTGCCAGCCTGACGGATATGCTCCGGAACGACTTCCGTATGACCAGCGTGAAAAAAGGCTGCGAGGTGGGAGAGTGCGGTGCGTGCACCGTCCTCATCGATGGGGAGGCGTTCAACTCCTGCATTTACCTGGCTGTCTGGGCCGAGGGAAAGAACATCCGCACGCTGGAGGGACTGCTGGGCCCCAACGGGGAGCTCAGCGATATCCAGCTTGCCTTTGTGGAGGAGGCTGCCATCCAGTGCGGCTTCTGCACACCGGGCTTCATCCTCACGGCGGAGGAGATTCTGGAAAGCGGGGAGGAGTACACCGACGAGGAGCTGCGCAAGCTGCTTTCCGGGCATTTGTGCCGCTGCACCGGCTATGAGAACATTCTGCGGGCAGTGAAGCGCACCATGTACCGGCGGCTGGGCAAGCCCATGCCGGAGGCATGAGCGTGCCGCCCATGGGAAAAACGGCAAAAGACCGGTCCGGAAAAACGGGCCGGTCTTTTGCGCTGTCCGCGGCTGCGGATTTTTTGGGAAAATCTTGTCTACCCCCTATGCAAACAAGGGAAAATACGTTAAAATACATCTGTATGAAATTCCGTCCAAATGGAGGATCGAATATGGGAAAACCGATTTATAAGCGGGTCTTGCTGAAAATCAGCGGTGAGGCTCTGGCCGGCGATCAGCACACCGGCCTGAATTTTGAAGTCATCGGTCAGGTGTGCGACGTGATCAAGCAGTGCCTGGACCTGGGCGTCCAGGTGGGGCTGGTGGTCGGCGGCGGCAATTTTTGGCGCGGCGCCAAAAACAGCGGCGGCAAGATGGAGCGCACCCGCGCCGACCATATGGGCATGCTGGCCACGGTGATGAACTGTCTGGCCGTGGCGGATGTGTGCGAGCAAAAGGGCATCCCTGTCCGGGTGCAGACCGCCATTGAGATGCGCGCCATTGCCGAGCCTTACATCCGCTCCCGGGCCATCCGGCACCTGGAAAAGGGCCGTGTGGTCATCTTCGGCGCCGGTACCGGCAACCCCTACTTCTCCACGGATACGGCCGCTGTGCTGCGGGCCGCGGAGATTGAGGCGGACGTGATTCTGCTGGCCAAGAACGTGGACGGCGTGTACAGCGCCGACCCGGTGAAGGACCCCAGCGCCGTCAAGTACGATGCCATCAGCTACGACGAAGTGCTGGCCCAGCACCTGATGGTGATGGACACCACGGCCACCTCCTTGTCCATGGACAACCACATCCCGGTGCTGCTGTTCGCCCTGAAGGACCCCCAGAATATCATCCGGGCCCTGTGCGGCGAAAAGGTGGGCACCATCGTCGGAGAATAAAAGCACGCGCGGTTTGCGCTTTCCACAATTTGTGAAAGGAAGGAACCACATTATGCTGAAAGATGAATACAAGATTTACGAGGACAAGATGAAAAAGAGCATCGACTCCGTCAACGCGGACTTTGCCTCCGTACGGGCGGGGCGCGCCAATGCGGCGGTGCTGGACCGGATCACGGTGGACTACTACGGCAGCCCTACCCCCATCCAGCAGATCGCGGCCATCTCCTCTCCCGATCCCCGGGCCCTGGTGATCCAGCCCTGGGACGGCAGCGCCCTCAAGTCCATTGAAAAGGCCATCCAGAACTCCGACCTGGGCATCAACCCCCAGAACGACGGCCGTACCATCCGCCTCAACTTCCCCCAGCTGACGGAGGAGCGGCGCAAGGAGCTGGTCAAGCAGATCCACAAGTACGCCGAGGCCGGCAAGGTGGCCATCCGCAACATCCGCCGGGACGCCATGGAGAACTTCAAGAAGCAGGAGAAGAAGTCCGAGATCACCGAGGACGAACTCAAGCAGGCGGAAAAGGACCTTCAGAAGCTGACGGACGAGAGCTGCAAGAAGCTCGATGAGCTGCTGGCCAAGAAGGAAAAGGAATTGATGGCGGTCTGATGGCAGAGCAGATGAAAATGAATGACGGGGCGGGGCAGGCCGGCGGCTTGCCTCGCCATATTGCGATCATTATGGACGGCAACGGCCGCTGGGCCACCAAGCGGGGCCTGCCCCGCACCGCCGGCCATAAGGCGGGGGCGGAGACGTTCCGCCGCATCGCCACCTACTGCAAGAATATCGGCGTCAAATACCTTACGGTGTATGCCTTCTCCACAGAGAACTGGAAGCGCTCGGAGAGCGAGGTCTCTGCCATCATGCTGCTTTTGAAGCGGTATCTGACGGAGGCAGTAAATACTATGGAGCGGGACCATATCCGGCTGCACTTCTTCGGCGACATGACGCCCATCTCTCCGGAGCTGCAGGCTCTGGCCCATGAGACGGACGAAATTACGGAGCACCTGTCCAAGGACGATTTCCAGGCAAACGTCTGCCTCAACTACGGCGGGCGGGACGAGATCCTGCGGGCTGCGCGGCGCTTTGCCGCAGACTGTGCGTCAGGGAAGAAGCGGCCCGAGGAGCTGGACGAGGCCATGTTCTCCGGCTATCTGGACTCCGCCGGTATTCCCGACCCGGAGCTCATCATCCGGCCCAGCGGGGAGCTGCGGCTTTCCAACTTCCTTTTGTGGCAGTGCGCCTATTCGGAGTTTTACTATACCGATACCCTCTGGCCCGACTTTGACGAGGCGGAGCTGGACCGCGCCATTGATGCATACCGTAAAAGAGACCGCCGCTTTGGCGGTGTAAAGAAATAAGGCTTTACAAAAAAGGGTTGATTTCATGTTCAAACGCGTGATGGTTGCCGTGGTCGGCATTCCGTTTTTAATCCTGGTGCTGGGTGTGGCGCCCGAATGGGCCACCATGCTTTTGGTGTGCGGCATGTGCGGCGTAGGCGCTTGGGAGCTGATGCATGCGGTAGCCGGGGAAGCGGGGAAGCCCCTGATCCCCCTGAGCGTACTCTCGGCAGTGCTGGTGCCTGTGTGCGTGTATATGGAGCTGTCCATCCGATACGCGGAGCTGACCGCGCTGCCGGTCCTGCCTTTGACGGGCATGCTGGGCGCGCTGCTGGTGCTGGCGCTGTTCGTGGTGTCCATCTGCCGCTACAGCGGCGCACGGCCTGTGCCCTTTGCCGCCGTCACCGCCGCGCTTTTTGCCGGGCTGGTGTTTCCGCTGATGCTCAGCTGTCTGCTGCGGCTGAGGATGATGCCGTACATTGGAATGCTGCTGGTGTTCTTCCCTCTGTGCATCTCCTTCGGGTCCGATACCTTCGCTTTCTTTGCCGGCTTGCTGTTCGGTAAGCACAAGCTGACCCCCGTCAGCCCCAAAAAGACGGTGGAGGGCGCCGTGGGCGGCCTGGTGGGCGGTGTCTTCGGTACGGCGCTGATGATGGCGGTTGGCTCCTATGTTCTTGCGGACGCCTTCTGGAACTTTGAGCTCCTGGCGCTGTTCGGCCTGGTGGGCAGCGTCGTCAGCCAGATCGGTGATCTGAGCTTTTCCGTCATCAAGCGGGAGTTCGGTGTCAAGGACTACGGCAACCTTCTGCCTGGCCACGGCGGCGTGCTGGACCGGTTCGACTCCGTGACCTTCGTGGCGCCCTTCGTATGGCTGGTCGTGTGCATGGGTATATACTGATCTGGATGCTATCTTGTAGTTTTAGGATTGTTTTCAGCTTTTTGGAATAGGATAGGATTATGAGTAAGACGATTTCGATTTTGGGCTCCACCGGCTCCATCGGCCGACAGACCCTGGATGTGGCGGAGCAGCTGGGGCTGCGGGTGGCAGCCCTCACCGCCAATGCCAGCGTGGAACGGATGGAAGAGCAGGTGCGTAAGTTCCGCCCCCGCCTGGCAGTGCTGACCGATGAGGCAGCTGCAAAAGATTTGGCTGTGCGGCTCCAGGACACGGATACCAAGGTGCTGGGGGGTCACGCTGCCCTGATGGACGCCGCCGTGATACCGGAGGCGGACACGGTGGTCACCGCTGTGGTGGGCATGGTGGGCCTGGAGCCCACACTGGCTGCCATCGGAGAGAAAAAGCGCATTGCCCTGGCCAACAAGGAGACACTGGTGTGCGCCGGGCAGCTGGTCATGGATGCGGCGGATGCGGCAGGGGCAGAGATCGTGCCCGTGGACTCGGAGCACTCCGCCATTTTCCAGTGTGTCCAGGGCTGTGCCGACCGGCGGGAGATCAAGCGGCTGATTCTGACCTGCTCCGGCGGCCCCTTTTATGGGATGACCTACGAGGAAGTGGGGAAGATGACCCGTGCGGACGCTCTGCGCCATCCCAACTGGAAAATGGGGCCCAAAATCACGGTGGACTGCGCCACGCTGATGAACAAGGGGCTGGAAGTGATTGAGGCCATGCGTCTTTACCGGCTGCCCCTTTCCCAGGTGGACGTGGTCATCCACCGTCAGTCCATCGTCCACTCTTTGGTGGAGTACCGGGATGGTGCCGTGCTGGCTCAGCTGGGCACACCGGATATGCGCCTGCCCATCCGCTACGCCATGACCTATCCCAACCGTGGGGAGAACCCGGCACCGCCGTTGGATCTTCTCACCTGTCCGCCCCTGACCTTCGCCCAGCCGGACCGGGACGCGTTCCCCTGCCTGCGTCTTGCGGAGGAGGCGGCCACGGAGGGCGGCACTGCCTGCGCCATCCTCAACGGCGCCAACGAAGAGGCGGTGGGCCTTTTTCTGGCGGAGCGGATCGGCTTCCACGACATTCCCCGGCTGGTGGCCAAGGCCCGCAGCGAGGTGGCCGTGGTGCAGAACCCATCCCTGTCTGAAATTCTGGCGGCTGATGCCGCGGCCCGGCAGAGCGTGCTGGACGGAGCTTTCTGAAACTAGGAGACAGTGCATGACGATTCTTTATATCCTGGGAGCGATTTTGATCTTCGGCGTCCTGGTGGCGCTTCACGAGTTGGGGCATTTTGCGGCGGCAAAACTCTGCGGCGTCCGGGTCAATGAGTTTTCCATCGGTATGGGCCCGGTACTCTGGTGCCGGGACCGGGGCGAGACCCAGTACTCCCTGCGGGCGCTGCCCATCGGCGGCTTCTGCGCCATGGAGGGGGAGGACGAGGACTCGTCCGACGACCGGGCGCTGAACGCCCAGAGCCGGTGGAAGCAGCTGATCATCTTCGCTGCCGGACCGCTGATGAATCTTCTCACCGGATTTGTGATCCTGCTGGGCATCTATGCCGGTGCACAGGTGTTTCAGGTGCCGGCGATTGCCGGTACGGCACCGGAGTTTGCCCAAAACAACGGCACCACGCTGGAAGCGGGTGACGTGTTCTGGTCCATCAACGGCGAGCGGGTCTATCTTTTCAATGATGTGGACCTGCTGCTGAACCTTCACCGGGGCGAGCCGCTGGACCTTGTGGTGGTGCGGGACGGAGAGAAAATTTCCCTGGAAAACCTTCAGTGGAGCACTTATACCGGTCTGGAGGGAGAGCAGTATGAGGGTTACGGTATCTACAAGGACCTGACTGCTACGGAGGAGGCCACGTTGGGGAGCCGGCTGCGCATGGCCTGGCTGAACACCGTGGACTTTGTCCGGGTGGTGCGGCTGAGCTTGCAGATGCTCTTCACCGGCCAGGCGGGCGTGGATGACCTGAGCGGACCGGTGGGAATCGTCTCGTCCATGACGGAGACCGGGGAGCAGGCCCAGGCCCTGGGCGGCATCCGCGCGGCCGTGGGCAGTATGTTCTATTTTGCCGCCATGCTGGCAGTGAATCTGGCAGTCATGAATCTGCTGCCCATCCCGGCACTGGACGGCGGCCACATTCTCTTTTTGGCGGTAGATGCCGTCTCCATGGCGCTGCTGCGCAGAAAAGTGCCCACCCGGTACATGACCGCAGTGAACACAGCGGGCTTTGTGGTGCTGATGGGCTTTATGCTGTTTGTGACGTTCCATGACGTATTCCGTCTGGTGGGGTAATAGGAGGAATCCATGACAAAGAAACTGATGGTGGGCAAGGTGGCCGTGGGCGGAGGTGCCCCGGTCTCCATTCAGTCCATGTGCAATACGAAGACCGATGATGTGGCTGCCACGGTGGCCCAGATCAAGAAGCTGGAGGAGGCCGGATGCGAGATCATCCGGGTGGCTATTCCCGATCAGGCTGCGGCGGAGGCGGTGGACAAGATCAAAGAGCAGATCTCCATCCCGCTGATTGCCGATATCCACTTCAACTACAAGTACGCTCTGGAGGTGGCCCAGCGGGGCATCGATGCCATCCGCATCAACCCCGGCAACATCGGCGGGGAGGAGAAGGTGAAGGCGGTGGCGGACATCTGCCGCCGCAAGAACATCCCCATCCGCATCGGCGTCAACGGCGGTTCCCTGGAAAAGGAGCTGCGGGCCAAGTACGGCGGCGTCACCGCCGAGGCTCTGGTGGAGAGCGCCATGGGGCACGTGCGCCTTTTGAACAAGTATGATTTTGACGATATCTGCATCTCCGTCAAGTGCTCCGACGTGCCGCTGACCATGGCAGCCTATCGGCTTTTGAGCCAGCAGACGGACTACCCGCTCCATCTGGGCGTCACCGAGGCGGGCACGCCTTCCATGGGCATGGTAAAGTCCGCCATGGGCATCGGAGGCCTTTTGTGTCTGGGCATCGGCGACACCATCCGCGTGACGCTGACTGCCGACCCGGTGGAGGAGATCTACGCCGCCAAGAAGATCCTCAAGGCGGCGGGACTGCGGAAAGAGGGCGTGAATCTCATCGCCTGCCCAACCTGCGGCCGTACCCGGATCGACCTGATCCCCATTGCCGAGGAGGTGGAGCGGCGGCTTATGAACTGCGACAAAAACATCACTGTGGCGGTGATGGGCTGCGCTGTCAACGGCCCCGGAGAGGCCGCCGCGGCGGACATCGGCATTGCCGGCGGCAAGGGAGAGGGATTGCTGTTCCGTAAGGGGGAAATCCTTTACAAAGTGCCGCAGGAGCAGCTTGTAGACGCGCTGATGGCAGAGATCGACAAACTGTAAAAGCGAAAAGACGCCCGCAGGAGGCAAGACGGCCCGGCCGCGCCGGACTGCCGTTTCCACCTTGCCGGGCGTATCTTTTCGGCTGGCGGAAAACGGGGCTGCGGCCTGCGGTTCCGCAGATACGAGAGATTGAAGTGAGAGGGAATCATGGCAGGAAACATCCCGTTTTTTGATATGTTCGCGGAGCTGCAGCTTTCGGGAGAGCTTCGCCTGAAGCTCTCCGGGGCGGAGATTACCGGCGCCGTTATCGACCAGGGGAAGATGACCATCTCCCTGGATTTGACGGCCCGCACGCCCATGACCGAAGAGGATACCCGCGCTCTGGAGACGCTGATCCGGGGCGTGTACGGTTTTTCCCAGGTGCAGATCCACCTGACGGCTCCCGAGGCGCCCCGGGCCGCCGCGCCTGCGGAAGCATCCCCGGCCCCGACCTCCGGCAAGGACAAGCAGGGGGGCGGCGTGTCCAAGGTGCTGCTGGGCAAGCCCATCAAGGGCCGCACCAACCCCATGCGGGAGCTGAATCTGAAGATGGGCACCGCCACCGTGGCGGGCAAGGTCTTTGCGGCCGAGTGTGTGGAGACCCGCCGCCCCGGCATGTGGCGGCTGCACTTTGACATGACGGACTACACCAACTCTGTCAGCGTTCATAAAAATCTCTCCGCCAAGGAGGCGGAGCAGTACGGCACGGCCATCAAGCCGGGCATGTGGCTGTGCGTCCAGGGCAAGATGGAACCCACCTGGGACGGTAAGGATATTCAGCTCAATCCGTACCACATCAACGTGATCGACCACGCCGAACGGCAGGACACCGCCCCGGAAAAGCGGGTAGAGCTGCACCTGCACACAAAGATGAGCAACATGGATGCCCTGACGGACACCAAGGAGGCCATCAAGACCGCCATCCGCTGGGGGCATCCCGCCATTGCCATCACCGATCACGGCGTGGCCCAGTCCTTCCCGGACGCCTGGCACGCCGCCGGAGACAAGATCAAGATCCTCTACGGCGTGGAGGGCTA
>NZ_URDP01000056.1 GCF_900546705.1 uncultured Oscillibacter sp.
GGGGAACTTCCGCCACGGAGCCGCCGCCGTCCCAGATGACGATGCCGCCGCCCAGGGCAGCCACCCGGTTGGCTGCCGCGGCCATGTCCGCTTCGTTGGTGCCCACCACAATGATATTGTGGGAGTCGTGGGAGACGGAGGTGGCCACGGCGCCGGACTTGAGGCCGTAGCCCTGCAAGTAGCCGATGCCGATGTGGTGGGTGTTCTTGTGACGCTCCACCACGGCAATTTTCAAAACGTCGTACTCCACGTCGATCCGGTCGGAGTAGCCGGCGTCCACCGTGGTGATTTCGCCGCCTACCATGCCGATGATGCCCCGGGGACGGGTCTCCTCAAAGTCCGCAGCGGACAGAGTGGGCAGATGGAAGGTGTGGCGGGCCCGGTCCACCAGATAGGGCTCGATGGACGGAGCGGGGAAGTCCCGCACCACGCCGTTTTCCACCATCAGCACGCCCTTTTTGTATACCTTCTCAATATTGAAGTCCCGGAAGTTGTCGATGATGACGAAGTCACCCAGATAGCCGGGGGCGATGGCGCCCCGGTTGTTGAGCAGGAAGTAACGGGCGGCATTGTGGCAGGCAACCTTGACGGCGGTGATGGGGTCGGCGCCCAGAGCAATGGCCCGCTTGACCAGATAGTCGATATGTCCCTTTTCCAGCAGATCATTGGGGTGCTTGTCGTCGGTGCAGAACATGCACCGCTCGGCGTACTTGTCACACAGCAGCGGCGCCAATGCGTCCAGATTGCGGGCGGCGGTGCCCTCCCGGATCATGATGAACTGCCCTCGCTGGAGCTTGGCGATGGCATCGTTGAGATCGTGGCACTCATGGTCGGAGTAGACGCCGGCGGCGATGTAGGCATTGAGGTCATTGCCCAGCAGGTCGGGGGCGTGGCCGTCGATTTTTTTGTGGTGGGCCTGGGCGGCCACAATCTTCTCCACCGGCAAATCATCTCCGGCGATGATGCCCACAAAATTCATCATCTCCGCCAGACCCTGAACCCGGGGGTGGTCGTAGAAGGAGTCCAGACTGCGATAGTCCAGCACCGCGCCGGACTCGTCCAGCGGAGTGGCCGGCACGCAGGAGGGCAGCATGAACCGCACGTCCACCGGCAGGTCCTCCGTGGCCTGGAGCATGTACTCAATGCCGTCGGTGCCCATGACGTTGGCGATCTCATGTGGGTCGGTCACCACGGTGGTGGTGCCGTGGGGCAGCACCGCCTTGACAAACTCCGTAGGGGAGACCAGGGAGCTTTCCAGGTGGATATGAGCATCCAGGAAGCCGGGCAGCACGATTTTTCCGGCGCAGTCCACCTCCTCCGTGCCGCTGTATTCACCCATGCCAACGATGAGCCCCTCTGCCACGGCGATATCCCCCTGGCAGATCTCGTTGGAGAACACATTGACGTAGGATGCGTTTTTCAGTACCAGATCCGCAGGCTCCCGTCCGGCTGCGGCATTGATGATGCGGCGCTTTTTCAGCAGCTTGCGGTTGATCTTTCCGGCATAGCTCTCTGTCATGGGACATACCTCCTGCTTGAAATTATATATTCTAATGTTTGCCATAAATAAAACAGATATCGCCCGGGATTGCCCTGAGTATACGCCAAATGCGCACGTTTGTCCACAGAAAAAACAAAAAATTTCCGGATGAAGGAGCTGCCGGGGACAGGCCGACAACTGCGGCCGTCCCGGCAGAGAAGAAAGAGGAAAAACAATATTCGATTGGTGATGGCGTCGCTGAGGACATCCTGACAGCGGCGGCTGAAACCATATAGCCGCCCACCTCCGCGCTTCTCAGAAGGCCGGCCGCCCAGATCAGGGGGGCGGGACGGTTTTGCACGCTGAAATTATTAGCAAAATCTGTATGGGCGCCCGGAGGGACAGGCAGCGGTACTGTATTGAAATTGCAGTCGGGATGGGGTATAATACAGCCACTTTGTCGATCACGGGGGGAGTCCATGAAGCAACGCCGTTTTTCCCTCAACGCCGTACAGAATCTGGCGCTGAGTTTTGCTTGTATCATCCTGTTGGGCGGCCTTTTGCTGACGCTGCCCATCGCATCCCGCTCGGGCCAGCCGCTTCCGTTTCTGGACGCGCTGTTCACCTCTGCGTCGGCCACCTGTGTCACGGGACTGGTGCTCTACGATACCTGGACGCAGTTCACATTGTTCGGCCAGGTGGTGATTTTGCTGCTGATCCAGGTGGGCGGCCTGAGCTTTATGACGGTGACCATCTTCATCTCCATGCTGCTGGGCCGCCGGATTGGGCTGCACAGCCGGGCGGTGCTGATGGACACGGTGGGTGCGTTGCAGATGGCCGGCATCGTGCGGCTTACCCGCCGGATTCTGAAGGTGACAGCGGTGTGCGAGGGCCTGGGGGCTTTGGCTCTGCTGTTCTGGTTCTGCCCCCGGTACGGGCTGCGAGGTATCTGGATGTCCGTATTCCATGCGGTGTCGGCATTCTGCAACGCCGGATTTGATCTGCTGGGTACCGGCACGTCCCTGACCACGGCGGCCGGGGAGCCGCTTTTGAACATTGTGCTCATGCTGCTGATTATTTCCGGCGGCCTGGGCTTTCTGGTCTGGGACGATATTCTGACCCACAAGTTCCGCTTTTCCAAATGGCGCCTCCACAGCAAGGTGGCCTTTACCGGTACACTGGCGGCGCTGGTGCTGGGCACGGCGGCGTTTTACATTCTGGAGGGGGACTATGCCTTTGCCGGAGTACCGTCGTCCCAGAAGCTGCTCATGGCGGCGTTTCAGTCCGTGACGCCCCGTACCGCCGGCTTCAATACGGCGGATCTGATGGCACTGAGCGAGAGCGGCAAACTTCTGACCATGATTCTTATGTTCATCGGCGCCGGTTCCGGCTCCACCGGCGGCGGCATCAAGATCAACACCTTTGCCGTGCTGGTGCTCAGCGCGCTGGCCCGGGTGCGCCGCCGGGAGGATGTGGAGCTGTTTGGCCGGAGACTGGACAGCGGGGATATTTACAAGGCATTCTCGGTGGTCAGCATGTATTTTATGACCTGCATGGCCGGCTGCATGGTGCTCTGTCTGGATGGGATCTCCATGGACGGGGCGCTGTTTGAGTCCCTGTCCGCCATGGGTACGGTGGGACTGACGCTGGGCGTGACGCCTACGCTGCCCACGGCCAGCAAGATTGTGGTGACGCTGATGATGTTCGCCGGACGGGTGGGCAGCATGACTGTGCTGATGGCCATGGTGCGTGACCGGCCCGCGGCCAAGCTGCGGAAAATTCCGGAGAAAATTCTGATCGGTTGAGAGGAGAGAATCCATGAAATCCTTTTTGGTAATTGGTCTTGGCCGCTTCGGCAACCACCTGACGGCCCGGCTGGTAGAGCTGGGCAATGAGGTCATGGTGGTGGACCAGGACGAAGAGCGTGTATCCAAGATGGCCTCCGTTGCCACGGCGGCCTGCGTGGGCGACTGCCAGGACGAGCAGGTACTCGCGTCATTGGGGGTGCGGAATTTCGATGTGTGCTTCGTCTGCGTACGGGACGATTTCCAGACCTCCCTGGAGGTAACGGCTACATTGAAGGAACTGGGCGCCAAGTGCGTGGTGGCCCGGGCGGACCGGGAAAAGCAGATCAAATTCCTCAAGAAGATCGGCGCAGACTATGTGATCCACACGGAGATGGATATGGCCCGCCGGGTGGCCATGCGGTTTTCCGCCCAAAACGCCTTCGAGTATATTGAGCTGACGCCCAAATACGCCATCGTCGAGATCGAGACGCCCCGGGAGTGGGAGGGGAAAACCGTAACGGAGGTGGATGTCCGCCGCCGCTACAATGTCAACATTCTGGGGCTGAAGACCGGCGATGAGATCGTCCCGCTTCTGGACCCGGAGTATCGCTTCCAGGAGGATGCCCATCTGCTGATCGCGGGGGACAAGAATTCCAGCCTGCTTTTGATGAATAAGGTCTGAGTGCCGCGCTGACGCGGAAAAGCCGTCCGGGAAAACCGGGCGGCTTTGTTGTCAAACGGGGAAAAGCATGCTAAACTTGGGGGAAGGAAAAAGGGGGAGTCCCATGAAACGCTGTTTTATTTTTGCTGCGGGCACATTTTACGGCCTGCGCCGCCGGCCCGGCGCGGACGGCGACCTGGTGATCGCCGCGGATGCGGGATACCGGATCTGTCAGCAGGAGGGCATTGTGCCCGATGTGATCCTGGGGGATTTTGACTCCATGGAAGCGCCCGGAGAGGGCGAAGCGGTGGTCCGTCTGCCGGTGGAAAAAGACGATACGGATACGCTGGCTGCGGTGAAGCTGGGGCTGGAGCGGGGCTGCACGGAGTTTTACCTCTACGGAGGCACCGGCGGCAAGCGCCTGGACCACACGCTGGCCAATCTGCAAACGCTGCTGTACCTGCGCCGCCGGGGCGCCCGGGGCTTTTTACAGGACGACGAGTTCGTCTGGACGGTGATCGAGAACGAGTCCATCACGGTGGAACGAACGGTGGAGTGGGGGCTGCTGTCCGTTTTCTGCCTGGGAGACCGGGCGGAGGGCATCTGCGAGCGGGGGGTCCAGTATCCGCTGGAGGACGCGGGCCTTACCCCGGAGTTTCCTCTGGGCGTCAGCAACCACATCCTGGAGGAGAGGGCTTTCGTGAGCGTCCGGAACGGCGCGCTGGTGGTAGGCTGGCAGCTTCCACCGCTATCCTGAAGATAGAATAGCGAACTGCACAAAGCGCGGTTGCAGATTTTCAATTTATATTGTATAATTGATCGATAGAAAGGTTGACCTTTCCGAAAACAATCTGAACAGACCGTGGGACCAGGGTTGGGCACGGCGAGGAGGAGATTCCATGGCGACTTTTACCGTGAACGGCCGAACCGTGAGTGTTGAGAAGAACCAGAAGCTGTTGCGCTATCTGCGGGATACCCTGCGTCTGACCAGCGTCAAGGACGGATGCAGCGAGGGCGCCTGCGGCACTTGTACGGTACTCATTGACGGAAAGCCCACCAAGGCGTGTGTGCCGCAGACCGACAAACTGGAGGGAAAATCCGTCCTGACGGTGGAGGGCCTCAGTGACTTTGAAAAGGACGTCTACACCTATGCTTTCGGCACCGCCGGCGCGGTCCAGTGCGGCTTCTGCATCCCGGGTATGGTCATGTGCGCCAAGGCGCTCTTAGACCAAAATCCCGCGCCCAGCCGGGAGGAGGCGGCCTTTGCCATCCGCAACAACATCTGCCGCTGCACCGGCTATGTGAAGATCATCGACGCCATTTTGCTGGCGGCGGAGGTGTTCCGGGCAGGAGCGGTGCCCCCGGCGCCCCAGGACTGGTCTTTGGGCCAGCGGGTGCCCCGGGTGGACGTGGAGGAGAAGGTTACCGGCACGGGCATCTATCCCGATGACATCTACCTGGACGGCATGATCTACGGCAGCGCCGTCCGCAGCAAATACCCCCGCGCCCGGGTGCTGGCCATCCACACGGAGGAGGCCAGGGCACTGCCGGGCGTGGTGGGGGTCTATACTGCCGCCGATATCCCGGGGCAGAACAAGGTGGGCCACCTGATGAAGGACTGGGACACCATGATCGCCGTGGGGGACATCACCCATTATCTGGGGGACGCGATCTGCCTGGTGGCCGCTGAGACACCGGAGATTTTGCAGCGGGCCAAGGAACTGGTGCGGGTGGATTATGAAGAGCTGTCCATGGTCCGCAGCCCCAGGGAGGCCATGGCGCCGGACGCGCCGCAGGTGCACCGCTCCGGCAACCTGCTGGCCCACAAGCACATCCAGCGGGGCGATCCCAAGGCTGCCATCGAGCGGTCCAGCCATGTGCTCAAGCGGCACTTCTCCACCCCCTGGACGGAGCATGCCTTTCTGGAGCCGGAGTGCGCCGTGGCGTATCCGGACGGTGACGGAGTCATGGTGCTCTCCACGGACCAGGGCGCCTATGACACCCAGCATGAGATCATGGGGATGCTGGGCCTGGGGGCCGACAAGGTGAAGGTGCAGAACCAGCTGGTGGGCGGCGGCTTCGGCGGCAAGGAGGACGTGACGGTCCAGCACCATGCTGCCCTGATCGCCTATCTTGCCAAGCGGCCGGTGAAGGTGAAGCTCACCCGGGCCGAGAGCATTCTCATTCATCCCAAGCGCCACCCCATGGATATGGAGTTTACCCTGGGCTGCGATGAAAACGGCATCATCCAGGGCGTAGTGGCCACCGTTACCGCCGATACCGGCGCCTACGCATCGCTGGGTGGACCGGTTCTGGAGCGGGCCTGCACCCACGCGGCCGGGCCCTACAACTATCAGAATTTCGAGATCGACGGCTATGCCTGGTATACCAACAACCCGCCGGCCGGCGCTTTCCGGGGCTTCGGCGTGACTCAGACGTGCTTTTGCATCGAGTCCCTGCTCAACGAGATGGCGGACGTGGTGGGCATCACCCCCTGGGAGATCCGCTATCGCAACGCCATCCGTCCGGGGCAGGAGCTGCCCAACGGCCAGATCGTGGACGCGTCCACGGGCCTTGTGGAGACGCTGGAGGCCGTGAAGCCCTATGTGGACGGAGCCAAGTATGTGGGCCTGGCCTGCGCCATGAAAAATGCCGGCGTAGGCGTGGGCATCCCGGATACGGGCCGGTGCCGCCTGGTGATCGAGGGCGGCAAGGTACACATTTTCGCCGGTGCCTCCTGCATCGGGCAGGGCCTGGGCACAGTGCTGACCCAGATGGTCTGCACCCAGACCGGCATTGCCCGGGACAATGTGGTCTACGAGCGGTCCAACACCTACTGCGCACCCGACTCCGGCACTACCTCCGGTTCCCGCCAGACACTCTTTACCGGCGAGGCCTGCCGCCGCGCCTGTACGGATCTGGTGGAGGCTATGAAGGAAAAGGCCTTGACAGAACTTGAGGGACAGGAGTTTTACGGCGAGTATCTTGGAAAGACCGACCCCCTGGGCGCACCGGTGCCAAACCCTGTGAGCCATGTGGCTTACGGCTATGCCACCCAGGTTTGCATCCTGAACGACGAGGGCAGGGTGGAGCGGATCGTGGCTGCCCACGATGTGGGCAAAGCCGTCAACCCCACCTCCGTGGAGGGGCAGATCGAAGGCGGCGTCATCATGTCCCTGGGCTTTGCCCTGACAGAGCGGTATCCGCTTACGGATTGCAAACCCACCGCAAAATTTGGTACACTGGGACTGTTCCGGGCCAACCAGATCCCGGAGGTCACGCCCATTATCGTGGAGAAGCCCGGGCTGAACGTGGCCTGCGGTGCCATCGGCATCGGAGAGATTACCTCCATCCCCACGGCGCCTGCTATTGCCGACGCCTATTTCCGCTTTGACGGCATCCGCCGCACGTCGCTGCCTCTGGAGGGCACGCCGTACAGCCGCAAATAAAAAAAGCCGCCGCGGCGTTTTTCGCCGCGGCAGTGCTGATTGACCGGTTTTTACGATTCTTCCTCCCGGCGGAGGGCTTCCATGGCCTGGACGGTATCCACGTCGGTCAGTTCCCGCTCCGGTACCTCCAACAGTGTGAGAAGCTCCGGGTGGAGCCGGATGACGGCGCTGCCGCCCCGGTCGCCTGTCAGCCGCAGCAGCTCGGGAAACAGCCGGGCGGGGAATACGCAGGGGTTGCCCCGGACACCGTCATGGCCCAGGGCCGCGATCTTGTCCGGTGACCGGCGCCACAGTTCGGCCAACGCAGCTACGCTCTCCCGCCGGAGAAGCGGCTGGTCGCAGACCAGGAACATGACGCCGTCCAGATCCCGCAGCTGAGTCAATCCCAGGGCAATGGTATGGCTGGCACCCAGCTCCGGGCGGTGGTTGAAGACGGCGGCAAAGTGAAATTCCGCCGCGAGGCGCATGATTTCCGGATAGGCAGTGACCACCACGACCCGCTCCAGCTGCTCCGCGGGAACGGATTCCATGGCCCGCACGATGAGGCTCCGTCCCTCCAGGGCGGCGGAGAGCTTGTTTTCCCCGTATCGCCGGGCGCTGCCGGCGGCCATGAGCACACAGCCCAGGGCTTGGTTGTGTTCCATGCAGAATTCCCCCTTTCCTGTTTTCTGATTACAGTATATCCGCATTTGTGCCGCTCAGTCAACGCAGATGTGAACCATTTCGCCAGAAGGAGGCATGTCCCATGAGTAAAAGTGTGGGAAAAAGCGCCATCCGGGTGGACGCCTATGACAAGGCGACCGGCCGGGCAAAGTACACGGATGATCTTTGCGATTCCTCCGCACTGATCGTCAAGATCTGCCACGCCACCATCGCCCACGGCTATGTCAAATCCATCGACACCGCCGCCGCCGAGGCCATTCCCGGCGTGGTGCGGGTACTGACGTGCTTTGATGTACCGGATCTCCCGTTCCCCACGGCGGGGCATCCCTGGTCTACGGACCCTGCCCATCAGGACGTGGCGGACCGGCTGCTGCTCAACCGACACGTGCGCTATTACGGCGACGAGGTGGCGGTGGTCATTGCCGAGGATGAGGTGGCTGCCGTTCAGGGCGTTCGGGCGCTGAAGGTGGAGTATGAGGAGCTGCCCTTTGTGCTGGATGTGCAGAAGGCCATGGAGCCGGATGCGCCCCAGCTTCACAAGGAGTTTCCCGGCAACATCCTGGCCCACACGGACATCCGCAAGGGCGACTACCAGTCCGCCATTCAGGAGCCGGGCCTCATCCGGGTGGAGGGCTGGTACGATACCCCCACCGTCCAGCACTGCCACATTGAAAACCACGGCTGCTTTTCCTATATGGAGGCGGGGCGCGTAGTGGTGGTTTCCTCCACCCAGATCCCCCATATTGTGCGCCGGATCGTGGGACAGGCCCTGGGCATCCCCTGGGGCAAGGTACGGCTCATCAAGCCCTACATCGGCGGCGGCTTCGGCAATAAGCAGGACGCGCTGTACGAGCCTCTTTGCGCCTGGTGCTGCACCAAGGTGGGCGGACGGCTGGTGAAGCTGGAATGCAGCCGTGAGGAGACGTTCGTCTCCAATCGCGTCCGCCATGCCATCCGTACCCACATCATCTCCTGGGTGCGGCCGGACGGAACCCTGGTGGCCCGGAAGTTCGAGGCGTTTTCCAACCAGGGCGCCTATGCCTCCCACGGCCACGGTGTGGTGGCCAAGGGCATGGGAGCGTTCCCCCAGCTCTATCCCTGTGACAATCTGGAGTGCGACTGCTGGAGCGTGTACACAAACCGCCCGGCCGCCGGTGCCATGCGGGGCTACGGTATTCCCCAGGCCATGTTCGCAGGGGAGAGCCATATCGACGACATCTGCGCGGCCATCGGCATGACGCCGCTGGAGTTCCGCCGCAGGAACCTGATGCCTATGGGCTACCGGGACGATTTCTCCAAAAACGAGCTGTACACCGATACGTTCAACCAGTGCATGGACAAGGGTATGGCGGCCATCGACTACCTGCGCAAATTCCAGGAATATCAGCATCAGACCGGCCCCGTGCGCCGGGGTATCGGACTGGCGGTGTTCTGGTACAATACCGCCGTGTGGCCCATCTCCCTGGAGTCCTCCTCCT
>NZ_URDP01000057.1 GCF_900546705.1 uncultured Oscillibacter sp.
CGCCGGGGCTTCTCCGCCGGCAGCTTCCAGGACATGACCCGGGTGGCCCGGCTGGATGAGGACATGTGGACGGAGTTGTTTTTGGACGACGCCGACTACCTGACACGCGAACTGGAGGTGCTGGTGGGGCATCTGAACGAGTATCTGGACGCCCTGAAGGCCCGGGATGCCCAGCGGCTCCGGGCGCTGCTGCGGGACGGCCGGGAGAAAAAGGCCACCGCCGGCGGCAACTGATGCTTCGGCCGCCGGGCCCATACATTATATAAAAGGAGTTTTCCCTATGTCCGACTCCATTCAAACCATTCCCGTCCGCACCAGCCCCTCCTATTCCGTGCAGATCGGCCTGGGCCTGCTGAGCCGGTGCGGATCACTGCTGGGGGATATCCTCGTCCCCTGCCGCATGGCCGTCATCACCGACGACACCGTGGCCCCCCTCTACCTGGATGAAGTGCTGGAGAGCCTGAAGTGCGCGGGCTTTTCCGTCGTCTCTTATGTGTTTCCCGCCGGCGAGGCCAGCAAAACCATGCACACCCTGGCCGACATTCTGGAGTTCCTGGCCCGGGAGCATCTGACCCGCACCGACTGTGTGGCCGCATTGGGCGGCGGCGTGGTAGGCGACATGGCGGGCTTTGCGGCCGCCGTGTACCTCAGGGGCATCCGCTATGTGCAGCTGCCCACCACGCTGCTTTCCGCTGTGGACTCCTCTGTGGGCGGAAAGACCGCCATCGACCTTTCCGCAGGCAAAAACCTGGCAGGCGCCTTCTTGCAGCCCGCCGCCGTACTGTGCGACACGGACTGCCTTCAGTCTCTCCCTGCCGACGTATTTGCCGACGGCGCCGCCGAGGCCATCAAGACCGGCGTCCTTTGTGACGAGTCCCTCTTCACCCTTTTTGAAGACGGCACCCTTACCGCCGCCCCGGCAGACGTCATCACCCGGTGCGTTCAATACAAGGCCGGCGTGGTGCAGCGGGACGAAACCGAGCAGGGAGAGCGCAGGCTTTTGAATCTGGGCCACACCGTGGGCCACGCCATTGAAAAATGCAGCGGCTTTTGCATCCCCCACGGCCATGCGGTGGCGGCGGGCCTTGCCGTCATGGCCCGGGCAGCCGAGGCCATGGGATGGGCGCAGGAGCCCATTGCCGGGCGCATCGCCGCCTGCCTTGCCAAAAACGGCCTGCCCACCGGCACCGACTTTTCCGCCGCGGACCTTGCTCAGGCAGCCCTCAGCGACAAGAAGCGCTCCGGAGACACCATCACCATCGTGGTGCCCCGGCGCATCGGCACCTGTCAGCTCCACAAGCTGCCGGTAACAGAGCTGGAACGCCTCATTGCCGCCGGAAAGGAGGCATAGCATGGACCTTCGCATTACGCCGAAAAAGCTCTCCGGCACTGTGACGCCGCCGCCCAGCAAGTCCCAGGCCCACCGGCTGCTCATCACCGCAGGGCTGGCAGGCGGCGTCAGCACGATACGGGGGGTGGCTATGAGTCAGGATGTGGAGGCCACCCTCCGGTGCCTGACGGCTCTGGGCGGCCGCTGGCGGGAAACCACCCCCGGTACGCTGGAGATCGCAGGCACCGGCGGCAGAGGCGCTTTCGGAGCATCCCTGCCCCATCTGGACTGCGGAGAATCCGGTTCCACCCTCCGCTTCTTCCTCCCCATCGCTCTGGCGGTAGCCGGAGGCGGTGTGTTCACCGGGCAGGGCCGTCTTATGGAGCGGCCTCAGGGCCCCTACCTGGACCTCTTTCGGGAAAAGGGCATCTCTTTTGAGAAAACAGATGGCGTCCTTACGGTCCGGGGACGGCTGACGCCGGGAGAATATCGGCTGGCGGGCAACGTCTCCAGCCAGTTTTTCACCGGCCTCCTCTTCGCCCTGCCGCTGCTGGACGGCCCCAGCACCATCGTCCCCACCACCGCTGTGGAGAGCTGGGACTATATCCTCATGACGCTGGATGCCCTGATGGGCGCCGGCGTGACAGTTGCAAAGCCTCAGGTCCCGGGCGGCGCCTTCCAGGTCTCTCCCTTTGCCTATCGGCCCTTTGACCGGTCTGTGGAGGCGGACTGGTCCCAGGCGGCATTCTGGTACGGGGCCGCCTTCTGGAACAATTCTGTGACGGTGCAGGGACTGAACCCCCATTCCGTCCAGGGTGACAAAGTGGTCTCTGATCTCTATTGGCGGCTGGCCCGGCCCGGTGACCGGGAAATCAACGTATCCGGCTGTCCGGATTTGCTGCCGCCCCTGGCGGTCATGGCCGCAGCAGCCAGCGGCACCACCCGCTTTACCGGTGCCGCCCGGCTCCGGATGAAGGAGAGCGACCGGCTCTCCACGGTCTGCGCCATGCTGACAGCTTTGGGGGGGCACTGCCAGGAGGGACCCGACAGTTTGACGGTCACCGGCGGAAAACTCGCCGGGGGTACCGTGGACAGCGCAGGAGATCACCGCATCGCCATGGCGGCGGCCATTGCCGCCACCGGCTGTACAAGCCCTGTAACGATTTTGGGCGCAGAGTGCGTCAAAAAGTCCTACCCGGACTTCTGGGAGGTCTATCAGTCCCTGGGAGGTGAGATCCATGTCCTCTGAATTCGGAAAGCTGCTGAAAATCAGTGTGTTCGGCCAGTCCCACGGCCGCGCCATCGGCGTGGTGGTGGACGGCCTGCCTGCCGGGGAGGCCGTGGACACAGAGGAGCTGCAAGCCTTTTTGAATCGCCGCAGGCCCGGCGGCAGTCCCCTCTCCACCGCCCGGAAGGAATCGGACGCACCGGTATTCCTCTCCGGTCTGGAAAATGGAAAGACCTGCGGTTCGCCGCTATGCGCCGTCATCGAAAACGCCGACCAGCACTCTTCGGACTATGCCGGTCTCACCGACACGCCCCGGCCCGGCCACGCGGACTTCACCGCCGCCGTCAAGTGGGGCGGAGCGGCGGACATGCGGGGCGGCGGTCACTTCTCCGGCCGGCTCACGGCGCCGCTGTGCATCGCCGGCGGCATCGCCAGGCAGATCCTCTCCCGGCGGGGCATCCACGTAGGCGCCCACCTGCTCTCCGTGGGCACGGAACAAGATGAGCGCTTCCCCCTGTATCCCACAGCGGCCCTTTTCGATACAGTGGCCGCCAAGTCCTACCCGGTCCTCAATGATGCCGCCGGACAGCGGATGCAGTCCACCGTTCTGGCCGCCAAATCCGGCGGTGACTCTCTGGGGGGCGTGGTGGAGTGTGCTGCCATCGGCCTTCCCGCCGGTTTGGGCGATCCCATGTTCGACGGGATGGAGAGCCGTCTGGCTGCGGCCATTTTCGGCATCCCCGCCGTCAAAGGCGTGGATTTCGGCTCCGGCTTCGACGCCGCCCGCTCCTGCGGTTCAGAGAACAACGACGTCTTCCGGGTGGACCGCGGTACCGTGGTCACCGAGACCAATCACGCCGGCGGCATTCTGGGCGGCATCACCACCGGCATGCCCCTTGTCCTGCGGGCGGCCTTCAAGCCCACGCCGTCTATTGCCCGACCCCAGCAGACCGTGCGTCTTTCCACCATGGAGACGACTGAGCTCCAGATCCGGGGCCGTCACGACCCCTGTATTGCCCACCGGGCTGTCCCGGTTGTGGAGGCGGTCACCGCCGCCGTACTGTTAGATTTATTGTTGGAGGGAAACCATGGAACTTTCTGAGATTCGCGAAAAGATCAACACTGTGGACGACCAGCTGCTGGACCTGTTCTTGCAGCGCATGTCCCTCTCCGAAGAGGTGGCCGCCTATAAAAACGAGCACCATCAGCCCATTTTGAACAAGCAGCGGGAACGGGAGATTCTGGCCAAGGTCACGGAGAAATCCGGCGACAAGGAGCGGTACGCCTACCACCTGTTCTCCACGCTGCTGGAGCTGTCCCGCTCCCGCCAGGCGGAGCTCATCTCCTCTCCCACCCGGGTGGCCGCCCAGGTAAAGGCCTCTCTGGCCGCCGGCAGCGAGGTGTTTCCCCAGACGGGGCTGGTCGCCTGCCAGGGCGTGGAGGGCGCCAACTCCCAGGTGGCCTGCGATCGGCTGCTGCCCCGGGGCAACATCGTCTACGTCAAGACCTTCCAGGCTGTGGCCTCCGCCGTAGAGTCCGGATTGTGCAAGTTCGGCGTGCTGCCCATCGAAAACAGCTCCAACGGCTCCGTCCGTGCAGTGTATGAGCTGCTCCAGGACCACAAGCTGTCGGTGGTCCGCTCCACCCGTCTTTGCATCCGCCATGAGCTGCTGGGTCTGCCGGGCGCCAAGCTCTCCGACATCACGGAGATCTACTCCCACGAGCAGGCCATCGGCCAGTGCAGCCACTTCCTGACGGGCCTCAACGGCGTGCGGGTGGTGCCCTGTGACAACACCGCTGCAGCCGCCCAGATGGTGGCCGAGCGGGGAGACAAGCATGTGGCCGCCATCTCCTCCCATCCCTGTGCGGGCCTGTACGGTCTGGAGTGCCTGAAAGACGACATCCAGGACAGCGACAACAACTACACCCGCTTCATCTGCATCACCAAGGACCCGGTCATCTACGCCGGCGCCAACCGTATCAGCCTCATCATCGCCTGTGAAAACAAGCCCGGCGCCCTGTACGACATCCTCTCCAAGCTGGCGGCTCTGGGCATCAACATGACCAAGCTGGAGTCCTGCCCCGTCACCGGCCGGAATTTCGAGTTCATCTTCTTCCTGGAGCTGGAGGCCTCCGTCCACGAACCGGGCGTACTGCCCATGCTGGAGGAGCTGGAACGCAGCTGCCAGAGCTTCCAGTTCCTGGGCAGCTACGCGGAAGTGTGAGCCTATGGGGGAGAAAATCTACGGCCTGCTGGGCCGCAAGCTGGGTCACAGCTGGTCCGTACCCATCCACGACGCGCTGGGAAATCACAGCTATCGTCTCATTGAGCTGGAACCGGAACATCTGGCCCCGTTTTTGAGCCAGGAGGCCATTGGAGGACTCAACGTCACCATTCCCTATAAGCTTGCGGTCATGCCCCTATGCGACGAGATCGATCCCAACGCCGCCGCCATCGGCAGCGTCAACACCATTGTGCGCCGGGGGGGCAAGCTGCTGGCCTTCAATACCGACGCCGTGGGCTTTTGCTACACGGCCCGTCGGGTGGGCATCAACTTTTCCGGCAAAAAGGTCCTGGTGCTTGGCAGCGGCGGAGCCTCCCATACGGCGGTGGCCTGCGCCCGGAAGCTGGGATGCCGGGAGGTGGTGGTCATCTCCCGCTCCGGCCCGGACAACTACGAAAACCTCTCCCGCCACGCCGATGCGGATATTATTGTCAACGCCACGCCGGTGGGCATGTTCCCCGGCAACGGCGCCGCGCCGGTAAGCCTGACGGCTTTTCCCCGCTGCAGCGGCGTGCTGGACCTGATTTACAACCCCCTGCGCACAGCCCTGCTGCTTCAGGCCCAGGAGCTGGGGATTCCCTGCTCCGACGGACTTCCCATGCTGGTAGCCCAGGCCACGGCCGCCGAGGAGCATTTCTTCGAGCGCTCCATCCCCGACGGGGAGAACGAGCGGATCTTGCAGATGCTCCGGCGTCAAATGGAAAACATCGTTCTCATCGGCATGCCCGGCTGCGGAAAGTCCACCGTGGGTGCCGCTCTGGCCGCGCTGACCGGGCGGGAGGCCGTGGACATTGACCGTCGGATCGAGGAGCGGGCCGGCTGCTCCATTCCGGAGATCTTTGCCCGAGGCGGGGAGTCTGAATTCCGTGCCCTGGAGCGCGAGGAGACCGCCCAGGCCGGCAAACTGGCCGGTGTGATCCTGCTCACCGGCGGCGGCGTGGTGAAAACTCCGGAAAACTATCATGCCCTGCGGCAAAACGGCCGGATCTATCACCTGCTGCGAGACCTCTCTGTCCTGCCCACCGACGGCCGTCCCCTCTCCCAGGGTGCGGATCTTGCCGCCATGTGGCAGGCGCGCAAGCCCCTGTACGAGCGCTTCCGGGATACAGCCATTGACAACAACGGTCCGGCGGAGGAAACCGCTCAGGCCATCTGGAGGGATTTTTGTGCACATTCTGATCCTTAACGGCCCCAACATGAACATGCTGGGCATCCGCCAGCCGGAAATCTACGGCAAGGCCACCTACAACGACCTGATGGAAATGGTCCGGCAGGAAGCCCGGCAGTTGGGGGTGGAGGTGAGCTTCTTCCAGTCCAACCACGAAGGCGCCCTGGTGGACGCCATCCAACAGGCCTACTTCGATCATGTGGACGGCATTATCATCAACCCCGCAGCCTATACCCACACCAGCGTAGCGCTGCTGGACGCGGTCAAGGCCGTGGGCATTCCCACCGTGGAGGTGCACGTCTCCGACCCGGACACCCGGGAGGAGTTTCGCCACATCTCCTATATCCGCGCCGCCTGTACCGCCACCATCCGCGGTCACGGTCTGAGCGGCTATGTGGAGGCACTGCACCTGCTGTGTGAAAAGCAACAATGATTCAAATATAAAAGGCACCCCAGGCAAAGCCTGGGGTGCCTTTTGCTTGGATATAGAAAGGCTCCGCCGCGACAGCGCGGCGGAGCCCATAAGAAGGGATCATAGCGGGAGGGGGAAATTTACTTGCGGGCCAGTCTGCCGGCGCGCTTCTTGCCGTAGGTGCAGATAATCAACACGTAGGCAACGGCCGCCACAATGCCGATGGCATAGGAGATGGTCCAGGGGATATTGAAGCCGATCTTGGCGTTCATGATGTAGGTGATGGTAATGAAGGTATACCAGGCACCGGGGATCATGGGAACCCACACGAACTTGCTCTTGCCATTTTCGAACATCCACACGCTGATGGCCAGGAAGGCAAACAGGGACAGGGTCTGGTTGGACCAGGCGAAGTAACGCCACAGGATGTTGAAGCCGTTGGAGTTCATCTTGGCGAACACCAGGATCACGGCCACCAGGGCGAAGATCACGGCAGACAGACCCAGGCGCTTGCTCTTGGAGCTCTGGTCAATGTGGAAGGACTCGGCAATCTGCAGACGCAGGCCGCGCAGAGCGGTATCGCCGGAGGTGATGGGCAGAACGATGATGCCGATCAGGGCGATCAGGCCGCCCACGTTGCCCAGAATGTCGCGGCAGACAACACCGACCGTGCCGGTGGCCAGGCCGGCGTTGGCCTCCTGCAGGCCCAGGTTGTACACGCCCATGGCAGCGGCAGCCCACACCATGGCGATGAAGCCTTCCAGAACCATCATGTTGTAGAAGGTCATGCGGCCCTGCTTCTCGCTCTTCATGGAGCGGGAGATGATGGCAGTCTGGGTGGAGTGGAAGCCGGAGAGCATACCGCAGGCAACGGTGATGAAGAAGATGGGGATGAAGTGCTGGGCGTTGAAGTACTCACCGTAGCTGAAGGGCACCTTGCTGCCGTCCTCAGCCAGAGTGAAGGCATTCAGCGCCACGCCCTGCCAGTCGTCCCAGACGTTCAGCAGGGGATAGCCCTTGACGAACATGCCGATGAACACACCGATGGCGGAGAACAGCAGGATCGCACCGAACACGGGATAGATCTTGCCGATGATGGCGTCGATGGGGAAGATGGTGGCAACCAGGTAGTACACGAAGATCACGCCGTAGATGATCCAGGTGGTAGGATCGGTAGCCAGGCCGGAGAAGTGGAACACCTGGGTGGCGGCGATGTCGCCGGGGGTGTAGATGAACACAGCACCCACCAGCAGCAGCAGCA
>NZ_URDP01000058.1 GCF_900546705.1 uncultured Oscillibacter sp.
CTTTTTACTGGGGAAGTCCTGCGCGGCCTTTACAGAGACTTCTCGTAGGACTCGATCATCTTCTTGAACGTGTGACCCGTACGACTTCTGAGATTCTGCAGGTATTTGTCCGTGGTCTCCCCGGTGAAGATCTTGATCTGCAATCGCATGGAGCCGTCTTCCTCCGGGGTGGCAAGGATTTTGTCGATATACCGGTCCACGAAGGCCTTGCTGATGACGCCGTCCGCCGCGTCGTGCCGGGCTTCCCGGAGCACCTGGCGGATGGCGTCAATGTGTTTGCGGAATTCCTCTCTGGATAGCTGCTGCTGTTCCAACTCGCAGATCTGCCGCTCCGCCTCCTGGATTTCCCGGTCGCAGGCCTGGTTCATTTCCAGAAAGTCCCGGTCGGAGATCTGTCCGGCAGCGTTGTAGCCCAGGAGTTTGCTTTTTTTCTTCCGGGCCAGGTCGGCCTGATCCCGCAATCCGGAGACCTGCCGGGCGGTGTCTCCGCTGTCGGAGAGAGACCTGTACATTTCAATATACTCTTCCACCAGAGCCTGAGCGCTCTCCTCCGTCTCCTGGAACACCGCATAGAGCAGCGGCTTGAGCTCCTCTTCATAAATGGGGAAGGAGGGGCAGGCATCGGCGCCGTTTTTGATCTTGCCGGAGCAGACCCACTTGCTGTTCTTGTGTCCGCTGCGGTCTACGGACTCCCGGCGGTAGTATGCAGCACCGCAGTGGGTGCAGTAAAGCTTTCCGGTGAGAAGATTGGCGTGGTTGCACACGCCCTGGCGGTTTTTTACGTCCTCACTGCGGCGCCGGAGCACCCGGTTGGCGGCCTCCCAGAGATCTTCGTCCACAATGGCCGGGACGATCTGACCGGTTTCATCCTTGAACATGACCCACTCTTCCGGCGGGAGAAATTTCTGCTTTTTGGTGAACAGGTCCAGGACCTTGACTTTGTTGCCCACATAATAGCCCTTGTATTTGGGATTTGCGATCATGCCGGACATGGTGGTGTGAGCGATCTTCTTGCCGTTGTGGTTGCGGTAGCCCTTTTCCCAGAAGAGGGTTTCGATCTGCTTCATGGAGTAGTCTCCGGTGGCGTAGAGAGTAAACAGCTCCCGCACCATGGGGGCCTCGGCCTCGTCGATGACCAGCCGTCCGCCGTCCTTCACATAGCCGAAAATCCGGCTGTTGCCCAGCACCACCTTGTTTTTGATGGCCTGCTGGTGGCCGAACTTCACCCGGCTGGAGAGCTTGCGCAGTTCGTCCTGGGCGATGCCGGACATGATGGTCAGCCGCAGTTCGCTGTCCTCGTCCAGCGTATTGATGTTGTCGTTCTGGAAAAACACCCCCACCCCGGCACAGAGCAGGCGGCGGGTGTACTGGATGGAGTCCAGGGTGTTTCGGGCAAAGCGGGTGATCTCCTTGGTGAGGATCAGGTCAAAACACCCGGCCTCCCCGTCGTCGATCATTCGGTGGAAGTTCTCCCGCTTTTTGGTGGTGGCGGCGGAGAGCCCCTCGTCGATGTAGCCGTCCACGTACGTCCAGCTGGAATTTTTCCGGATCAGGGTCTCGTAGTACTGGACCTGATTGCCCAGGGAGTTGAGCTGCTCGTCGGACTCGCTGGATACCCGGGCGTAGAAGGTGACCCGCAGGGGCAGATCGTAGATGGATTTGGTTTTCAGCTGCTGACGAACGCTGTGGATATCCATGCGCTTGCCTCCGTAGTTCGTTTTATCATCATTATTATAACGTGATTTAAAAGAAATGCAATCAAAAGCTGACGACGGGAAGTAACTGGATGCCCATGAAAAAACCCCCGGCCGGGCCGGGGGTGATTCAAACGGGATTACAGGTCCACCACGGTGACAGTATGCCCGGTGGCAGGCAGGAACTTTTCCAGAAGATCGGCGGTGCGCAGCTTGAGGCTGCTGGTGCAGATGCAGGGATGACAGGAGAAATACTCCGCCTCATAGACCTCCCGCTCCATGAGCAGCGTCACGGCGTGATCCGTGTCGTTCATAAGGCCCAGCACTGTGGCGGAGCCGGGGGTACAGTGCAGCAGGTTCCACAGCTCCTCCTCCGGGGCGAAGGACAGACGGGCGGAGCCGATCTGATGGCTCAGATCCTTGGTGTGAAAGGGCTTGTCCGGCCCCATGGCCAGCAGGTAGAACTTCGTTTTCTGCCGGTTGCACAAAAAGAGATTCTTGCAGATGGGCATGCCCAGCACCTGGCTGACGGCGGCGCACTTTTCCATGTTGTCCGCCGGGTCGCTGGAGACCCGGTCGTAGTCGATTCCCAGGCGCTCCAGCATGGCAAACGCCGCCTCCTCCTGGGGCAGCAGCGTCCCCTCAGGACGGGTGTTGTGAGAAAGGGAAGAGAGATACACGGCTCAATCCTCCGTCTGCAGCAGTTTTTCACCGGCCCGGTAGATGTCGCCGGCCCCTACGGTAATGACCAGATCGCCGGGCTGGATGGTCTTGCGCAGGGCCTCCGTCACCTTGTCCAGGGTGGAGCAGTACACGGCACCGGGGATGTTGCGGCAAAGATCGGCGGAGGAGATGCCCAGGGTGTTCTGCTCCCGGGCGGCGAAGATCTCCGCCAGAATGGTCACGTCCGGAATCTTCAGCTCCTCCACGAACCGGTCGAAGAGCTTGGCGGTGCGGGAATAGGTGTGGGGCTGGAACGCCACCACCAGCCGCTTGTAGCCCAGGCCCCGGGCAGTGGTGAGCAGGGCGTGGAGCTCGTCGGGATGGTGGGCGTAATCGTCGTAGAGCTCGGCACCGTGGTAGGTGCCCTTGTGCTCAAAGCGGCGGCCGGCGCCGGCGAAGGAGGCAAGACCTTCCTCTACGGCCTTGCCGGGCAGACCCAGGGCATAGGCGGCGGAAGCAGCGGCCAGGGCGTCGAGCACGTTGTGCTGCCCATAGACGTGGAGCTTGGCGTGGGCGTAGAACTGGCCGTGAATCATGATGTCGAACACGGGATGGCCGTCCTCCTCCGTGAGGTTGGCGGCGGTGCAGTCGGCAGGCTGTTCCAGACCGAAAGTAAAAATGGGGTGCTTCAGGCCGGCCACGGACTCCATGGCGCCGGTGTTGTCGGCGTTGACGATGACGGAACCGGCAGGAGGGACCAGATCGGCAAACTTGTGGAAGGAGTGCTCGATGTCCTGGAGATCCTTGAAAAAGTCCAGATGGTCCGGTTCCACATTCAAAATCACCGCCACGGTGGGGAAGAAGCTCAAAAAGCTGTTGCAGTACTCGCAGGACTCCAAAATGATGGTGTCGCCCTGGCCCACCCGGTAGCCGGAGTGGAGCAGGGGCAGCGTGCCGCCGATCATGACAGTGGGGTCGGCCTCTGCGGCCATGAAGATGTGGGTACACATGGAGGTGGTGGTGGTTTTGCCGTGGGTGCCGGAGACGCACAGAGCGTTGGGATAGCGCTGCATGATGGCGCCCCAGGCCTGGGCCCGCTCATAGACGGGGATGCCCCGGGCGACAGCACCGGCGATCTCCGGGTTGCCGTCGTGGACGGCGGCGGTGCGGATCACCAGGTCGCAGTCGCCCAGATTGTCGGCGTTGTGGCCGATGGCGACGGGGATACCCAAAGAGCGCAGATGGAGCACCGTCTCGCTCTCATTCATGTCGGAGCCCTGGACCTCCAGGCCCATGCCCTTGAGCACTTCCGCCAGGGGACACATGGATACGCCGCCGATGCCCACCAGGTGGGCCCGCTTGCCGGGAACGATGAAGTCACGAATGGGAAGAGGATTGTTCATCATGGAAAAGAACTTCCTTTCAATCGCCTCCGCGTTGCATTGCCGGAGGCGTCATTGTATAATCATAAGCAACTTATTATAGTATATCAGACGAAAAAAAGCAACCGGAAGCAGGGGGAAAACCATGAATGGAATACCGCAGTATGTGGAGGAAATTTTAAAGACGCTGGAGCAGGCCGGCTATGAGGCCTGGTGCGTGGGCGGCTGTGTGCGGGACCTGCTTCTGGAACGGACACCCCAGGACTGGGACGTGACCACGTCCGCCCGCCCGGAGGAGACCATGGCAGTATTCGACGGTCGTTCCCTGCCCACCGGGCTGCGCCACGGCACTGTCACTGTCCGGCAGGGAACAGAGCGGGTGGAGGTGACCACGTTTCGCCTGGACGGAGTCTACCGGGACCACCGGCGTCCGGAGACGGTGGCGTTTACGGACTCGCTGGTGGAGGACCTGCGCCGAAGGGACTTTACCGTCAACGCCATGGCCATGGACCGGCGGGGAAATATCCGTGACCCGTTCGGCGGCCGGGAGGACCTGCAAAATGGGGTGCTGCGCTGCGTGGGAGCGCCGGAGGCGCGGCTGCGGGAGGACGCCCTGCGGATTCTGCGGGGACTGCGGTTTTCCGCCTGCCTGGGCCTTTCTCCGGAGACGGAGACGGCAGCGGCGCTGCACCGGTGCGGTATACTGCTGGCGGACATTGCGCCGGAGCGGATCTGGGGCGAGCTGAGTCGGCTGCTGGAAGGGGACTGGGCACCGCAGGTTCTGCGGGAGTTTCCGGATGTGCTGGCGGTGTTCTGGCCGGAGATTTCAGCCATGGTGGGGTTTGACCAGCACAGCCGCCATCACTGCTATGATGTATGGGAGCACACCCTGCATGCACTCTCGGTACTGCCGCCGGACCGGCTGCTGCGCTGTACCATGCTGCTTCACGATGTGGGGAAACCCGGCTGCTTTGTGCAGGACGCAAGCGGCAGCGGCCACTTTCCCGGGCACCCGGAGCGGGGGGCGGTTATGGCGGAGAAGATGCTGCGGCGGCTGCGGGTGGACAATCGGACCACGGAGACGGTCGTGTGTCTGGTGCGCTGGCACGACCGGAATATCCCGCGGACCCGGCCGGGGATCCGTCGTGCCCTGGCGGAGCTGGGAGAGGAGAACCTGCGGCGGCTGCTGGAGATCAAACGGGCGGACAATCTGGCCCAGGCCAGCCAGGACCTGCTGGGGGAAATCCGCCGGGCAGAGGAGATCCTGGACGGGCTGGCGGCGGAAGGCGCGTGCGTGAGTCTGCGGCAGCTGGCGGTCCGGGGAAATGATCTGGCGGCACTGGGACTGAAGGGCGCCGGCGTGGGGCAGATGCTGCGGCTGCTGCTGAATGCCGTGCTGGATGAGGCTGTGGCCAATGAGCGGACGGCCCTGATGCAGTATGCCCGCAAATCCATGGAAGAAACCCGCTGAAGCAGCGGCGTGCCCGGTGCACCTTTCCTGCCTGCCAGCCATAGTATGTGGCAGGGAGGGATGATACATGAAGCCGTACTTTGGGGTGCTGGGCGGCGACCGGCGACAATCGGAGCTTGCCCGGCTGCTGCGGCAGGACGGACATACGGTATATACCTGGGGCCTGGAGGCGTGGGGAGAAAGCGGAGCACTGGAGGAGACCGAATCGGCACAGACGGTGATTTTACCGCTGCCGGTGCGGGATGGAGATGGACGGTTCAACTGCACAGGCCTGCAGGTACAGCCGGAGGCGCTGCTGGAGCGGTTTCGTCCGGGACAGATGCTGCTGGCGGGAAAAGTGGATGCTGCTCTGGCGGAAAGAGCCGCTAGCCGGGGATTGACGCTGGTGGATTACTTTGCCCGGGAAGAACTGACCGTGGCCAACGCTGCCATTACGGCGGAGGGGGCCATTCAGGTGGCCATGGAGCACCTGGATCGGACGCTGCTGGGAATGGACTGTCTGGTCATGGGCTTGGGCAGGATTGGAACATTGCTGTGCCGCCGGCTCCAGGGATTGGGCGCCCATGTGTGGGCGTTTGCCAGACGGCCGGAGAGCCGTGCCTGGGCTGCGGCCTGCGGATACGCCGCGGTACGGCCGGATGATCTGGCAGAGGAACTGGGGCACTTTCCCGTGGTGTTCAATACGATTCCCTCCCTGATCCTGGATGAGGCATTGCTCAGGCGATTGCCGGCGGGATGCCTTTGTGTGGAGCTGGCCTCGGTGCCGGGGATGGATCTGGCGGCGGCGGAGTCGCTGGGACACACGGCGGTCTGGGCCCGGTCCCTGCCGGGTAAACTGGCGCCGGTGACGGCTGCCGCGGCCATCCGGGATACGGTATACCATATCTTGGAGGAACGAGGTGACAGTGTGTGAGAAAGGAACGGATCGGCTTTGCGGTGTGTGGGTCGTTCTGCACCCATGAAAAGGCGCTGGGCGCGCTGGAGGCACTGGTGGAACAATATGAGACGGTGATTCCCATTGTCTCAGAGACGGCGGCCTATACGGATACGCGTTTTGGTACATCGGACGCGCTGCTGGAGCGGCTGGAGGAACTGACGGGGCAGGAAGTGCTGTGCGACATTCCTTCGGTAGAACCCATTGGCCCCAAGGCATTGCTGGATGTGCTGGTGATTGCACCGGCCACCGGCAATACCATTGCAAAACTGGCGGCTGGTATTACAGACACCGCCGTGACGATGGCAGCAAAGGCACATCTGCGCAACGGGCGTCCGGTGGTGATCGCCATGGCCAGCAATGACGGACTTGCTGCCGGTGCCCGGAATATCGGAGAGCTGCTGGTGCGGAAGAACTTTTACTTTGTCCCCTTTGGACAGGACAGCGCATTTGCAAAGCCGTCGTCTCTGGTCGCTGACTTTACGAAGCTGCCGGAGACGGTGGAGGCGGCTCTGGAAGGCCGCCAGATTCAGCCGATCTTACTGTGAGTACCCGGCGAGCGGCAAGAAACGGCCGAGCATAGTACAATATAATATAATATATAGTATTTTTGACATGCCACATTCGGCGCAGAAAGAGGAGAGAGGGAAAGAATCCTTTCTCCTCTTTTTGCGTTGCTTGCCAAAATGACGAAAGGGCGACGAAAATATGAGATTGGATATAAGCTGCAATAATAATAAATATTGATTTTATTACAAGAAACGGCATAAAATTGGAAATAAATAGAAAACATAAAGAAAAAGTAAACAAATGGTTAAAAAGCGGGTTGACTTTCCGTTGCACCTCTGGTATTCTAACTAAGCTGTCAGCGCGGTAGTAACTGCGCCGGTGAGGGGGAGAAAATCCCCCTGACAGTGACATCAAGCGTTTTTTAGCTTACAAATGAACGTCGGTTCGTCAAAAAACTTTTGAAAAAAGTACTTGACAAATCCGAAAAGATTTTGTAAAATAAAAAACACTCCGCCGGGAACGGCGTGTACCTTGTAAATTAAACAACGTAACGAAAAGAAAGCA
>NZ_URDP01000059.1 GCF_900546705.1 uncultured Oscillibacter sp.
GGCACAGTACTGCACAAAGCCCATGAGGCCCGGCAGGTTCACCTCGCAGTCCTGGCTGGCCAGGAACTTCTCCAGATCGTTGTTGCCTAAGGGAGAGTACTTCACGTAGATCTCGCCCACCACGCCCACTTTGACCTTGGGCACCCGGTGGACAGGGATAGCCGCAAACTCCCGGGCGATCTTGGGCATGGCCGCCTTGATCTCCCGGCCCGTCCAGCCCTTGTCCTGGAGCACCCAGCCGCAGATGGTATCCAGCCACTTTTCCTGCATGGCTTCGGCATCGCCCTTGTGGGTCTCGTAGGGCTCCGTCTGGGCCCGGAGGGCCACCAGCAGATCGCCGTAGTAGATACAGGCCAGGAGCTTGCGCATCATGGGCACCGTCATGGGGAAGCCGGAGTCCTTCTCAAGCCCCGAGAAGTTCAGGCTCACCACGGGTACCTGTCCGTAGCCGGCCTTGCTGAGGGCCTTGCGCAAAAGGTGGATGTAGTTGGAAGCCCGGCAGCCGCCGCCGGTCTGGGTGATGATGAGGGCCGTGTGGTCCAGATCGTACTTTCCGGAGCCCAGGGCATCCAGGAACTGACCGATGACCAGCAATGCCGGATAGCAGGTGTCGTTATGCACATATTTGAGGCCCAGCTCACAGACCTGGCTGCCGCAGTTTTCCAGCAGCTCGCAGGTGTAGCCCGCCTGCTTCATCACGGCGGCCAGGATGCGGAACTGCACCGGCGCCATGTTGGGGATGAGGATCTTGTGGGTCTTTTTCATCTCCGGCGTGAATTTGGGATAATCCTGATACGCCAATTCCATATTACTGTTCCTTTCTTGCCTCGTCCTGCTCGTCCAGGGCGGCGAACAGGCTCCGCAGGCGGATGCGCACGGCACCCAGGTTGGTGATTTCGTCGATTTTCAGCTGGGTATACAGCTTGCCTCCGGCCTGCAGGATCTCCCGGGTCTCGTCGGAGGTGATGGCATCCACGCCGCAGCCGAAGCTCACCAGCTGCACCAGGTCCATGTCCCGGTGCTCGCAGCAGTACTTGGCCGCCGCGTACAGCCGGGCGTGATAAGTCCACTGGTTGAGCACGGTGGTGGGGAACTTCTGCACCCGGTTGGAAATGGAGTCCTCCGTCACCACGGCGGCGCCGAAGCGGGTGATGAGGGTGTCGATACCGTGATTCACCTCCGGGTCCACATGGTAGGGCCGGCCCGCCAGCACGATGATCCGGCGGCCCTCCGCCCGGGCCTGGTCCATAACCCGCTCCCCCTCCTTGCGGATGAGGGACATGTGGTGGGCGTACTCGGCATAGGCCGCATCCGACGCCTCCCGCACCTCGCTGCGGGTGATATCCGGGAACTGGCGGCGCAAAGACTCGTAGATTTTCTTGGTAAAGTCCTTGGGGCGGTGGAGTCCCACGTAGTCGTAGATGAACTTGGTATCCTTGATCTCCGGGCAGTTGCCGGCGATGACCTCGGGATAATAGGCCACCACCGGGCAATTATAGTGGTTGTCGCCCAGGCCCTCGTCCAGATTGTAGGTCATGCAGGGGTAGAAAATGGCGTCCAGTCCCAGCTTGGAGAGGAAGTGGATGTGGCCGTGGGCCAGCTTGGCCGGGAAGCAGGCCGTGTCGCTGGGGATAGTCCCCTGGCCCTTGAGGTACAGGTCCCGGCTGGACAGGGGGCTGTGGTAGACCGCAAAGCCCAGCTTGGTGAAGAAAGTGTGCCAGAAGGGCAGCAGCTCCCACATGTTCAGGCACAGGGGGATGCCGATCTTACCCCGCTTGCCGGGGACGGGCTTGTAACCCAGAATCAGCTTGCGCTTGTAGGCATAGAGGTTGCGCTCGCCGATGTCCGCCTTTCCGGTGACGGGCCGGTCGCAGCGGTTGCCGCTGATGTAAGTGCTGCCGTCGGAGAAGGTGCTGATGGTCATCTGGCAGTTGTTGCCGCAGCGGCCGCAGACCTCGCTGCGGGTTTCCTGTCGGAAGTCCTTCAGAGCCTGGGCGCCAAGCAGCGTGCTGACAGCGCCGCTGCCGGCCTTGCCCCGGCCGTAGAGGGCGGCGCCGTAGGCGCCCATGAGGCCCGCGATGTCCGGACGGATGACCTCCACGCCCATTTCCTTTTCAAAGGCCCGCAGCACGGCCTCATTATAGAACGTGCCGCCCTGGACCACGATGTTGCGGCCCAGTTCCTCCGGAGACGCGGCGCGGATGACCTTGTAAATGGCGTTTTTCACCACGGAGATGGAAAGGCCCGCGGAGATATTTTCAATGGTGGCCCCGTCCTTCTGGGCCTGCTTGACAGAGGAGTTCATAAAGACGGTGCACCGGCTGCCCAGGTCCACGGGGCGGTCGGCAAAGAGGCCCAGCTTGGCAAACTCCTTCACATCGTAGCCCAGGGCCTGGGCAAAGGTCTGCAGAAAGCTTCCGCAGCCGGAGGAGCATGCCTCGTTGAGGAAGATGTTGCTGATGGCGCCGTTTTCAATTTTGAAGCACTTCATGTCCTGGCCGCCGATGTCGATGATGAAGTCCACATTGGGCAAAAAGTGCCGGGCGGCGGTGAAGTGGGCCACCGTCTCCACCACGCCGTAGTCGGCGTGGAAAGCAGCCTTGGCCAGGTCCTCGCCGTAGCCGGTGGTGGTCACGGAGGCCACATGGAGAGCCGGATGCTCTTCATAGAGCTTGGTGAGCACCTCCCGGATCAGAGGCACCGGATTGCCCAGGTTGGGCCGGTAGTCCGTAAACAGCAGCCGGGCATCCTGGTCGATGACCACCATCTTCACCGTGGTGGAGCCGGAGTCGATGCCGATGTGCACGGGAGCGGCGTAGTCCGCCGTGAAAGGCACCCGGGGCACCGTTGCCTTGGCGTGCCGGGCCCGGAACGCCTCATATTCCTCCTGGCTGGCAAACAGCGGCGGCTGGGACCGGTAGGTCTCCGAGGCACCGTGAATCTTGAGGGCGTCGGCCACCGCCTCCAGAGAGAAGGTCTGGTCGGCATAGAAGGCGGCGCCCAAAGCCACGAACAGCAAGCTGTTGTCCGGGCAGGTGCCCTGGACCCCCAGGGTCTTGTCGAAGCTGCGGCGCAGGCAGCGGGAGAAGGTCAGCGGCCCGCCCAGATACAGAATGTTCCCCGTAATGGGCCGCCCCTGAGCAAGGCCGGCGATGGTCTGGTTCACCACTGCCTGGTAGATGCTGGCGGCGATGTCCTCCACCCGGGCACCCTGGTTGATGAGGGGCTGCACATCACTCTTGGCAAACACGCCGCAGCGGGAGGCGATGGTGTACGTCTTCTGCGCCTGTCCGGCGGCGGCGTCCATCTCGTCCGCGCTCATCTTCAGCAAGGTGGCCATCTGGTCAATGAACGCGCCGGTGCCGCCGGCACAGGAGCCGTTCATCCGTACCTCCGTGCCGCCGGTCAAAAACAGAATCTTGGCGTCCTCGCCGCCCAGCTCGATGATCACATCCGTACCGGGCGCCAGGCGTCCCGCCGCCACCCGGGTGGCAAACACCTCCTGCACGAAGGGAACGCCCACGCTGTCCGCCATGCCCATGCCGGCAGAGCCGGAAATAGCCAGCTGAGCATTTCCGCCGGGTACATACTGCTCCGCCATCCGGCGCAGGAGCTCTTCCGACTTCTCCAGAATATGGCTGAAATGCCGCTCATATGTACTGTACACGATGCGGTCTGCATCGTCCAAAACCACACACTTAATCGTGGTGGAGCCTACGTCAAGGCCGACTTTCAATCTTTTTTCCTCCTTTGGAAACCGCTGACACAGCCTGAAAAGGCCGGTAGCCGCAAGATACCACATTAGTTGTGTATTGTACTCTTTTTCCCCGGAATGTGCAATTGACAAATTGCGGCAAGTGTGTAAAGAAATCGTTAAGAAATCGTTTATCTTTCTTCTTTCCCTTTTTTTCTCACTGTGATATACTGAATTACTAACATTGTCCACAGAAACGGGAGGAACATCCATGGATCAGGTTTTGCTGCACTGCTGCTGCGCCCCCTGCTCGCTCAGCTGCATCGACCCGCTGCGCGCGGAGGGAATTGAGCCGGTGGCGTTCTGGTACAATCCAAACATCCACCCCTGGAAGGAATACGAGGCCCGGCGGGATTGCCTGCTCACTTACGCCCCAACCATCAACATGGAGGTACGGGTTCAGGAGGACTACGGCCTGCGGGAATTCGTGGAGCATGTGGCCGGAGACATCGACCACCGCTGCGCCTACTGCTACGGCCACCGGCTGGAAGAGACGGCCCGCTATGCCGCCGAGCATGGCTTCGCCGCCTTTACCTCCACCCTGCTTGCCAGCACCTACCAAAACCACGAGGCCATTGCCGCGGCGGCTCAGGCAGCGGCGGAGCGGTACGGCGTCACGTTCCTCTACCGGGACTTCCGCCCCAACTTCCGGGCAGGGAACCAGCGGGCCCGGGAGCTGGGGTTCTACATGCAGAAGTACTGCGGCTGCATCTTTTCCGAGCAGGACCGCTACCAGAAAAAAATTGACCGGGACAAGGCCCGGTTTGCCGCTCAGCCGTAAGCAGCTGCATTTTGCCGCAAAAAAGGCCCGCAGGAACTCCTGCGGGCCTTTTTCTCAGTTTTTCAGGCTGTGCATGGGGGCCGGAATCCGACCGCCCCGGGCGATGAAGTCCGCGCTGGACTCCGGGTGCACCGGCATGACCGGGGCACTGCCGAAGAGGCCGCCGATCTCCACCGTGTCGCCCACGGTCTTGCCGGGGGCGGGAATCAGCCGCACGGCGGTGGTCTTGCAGTTGATCATGCCGATAGCCGCCTCGTCGGCGATGATGGCGGCAATGGTCTCGGCGGGAGTGTCTCCGGGAACGGCGATCATGTCCAGGCCCACGGAGCACACGCAGGTCATGGCCTCCAGCTTGTCCAGGCACAGCACGCCGCTCTTGGCGGCGGCGATCATGCCCTCATCCTCGCTGACGGGAATGAACGCGCCGGAAAGGCCGCCCACAGAGGAAGAGGCCATCACGCCGCCCTTTTTCACTGCGTCGTTCAAGAGGGCCAGGGCGGCGGTGGTACCGTGGGTGCCGCACACCTCCAGGCCCATCTCCTCCAGGATGCGGGCCACGCTGTCACCCACAGCAGGGGTGGGTGCCAGGCTCAGGTCCACGATGCCAAAGGGCGTGTCCAGCCGGCTGCTGGCCTCCCGGGCCACCAACTGGCCCATGCGGGTAATGCGGAAAGCGGTCTTTTTCACCGTCTCGGCCACCACATCGAAGGGCTGGCCCTTGACGGACTGCAAGGCGTGGTACACCACGCCGGGACCGGAGACGCCCACGTTGATGACCTTCTCGGCCTCGCCCACGCCGTGGAACGCGCCGGCCATGAAGGGGTTGTCCTCCACGGCGTTGCAGAAGATCACCAGCTTGGAGCAGCCCAGTCCGTCCTCGGCGGCGGTGGCCTGGGCCACCTCCTTGACCACCCGGCCCATGAGGGCCACGGCGTCCATGTTGATGCCCGCCTTGGTGGAGCCCACGTTGACGGAAGAGCAGACAAAGCGGGTCTGGGCCAGAGCCTGGGGAATGGAGCGGATCAGCTTCTCATCCGCCAGCGTCATGCCCTTTTGCACCAGGGCGGAGTAGCCGCCGATGAAGTTGACGCCGCAGTGCTCCGCCGCCCGATCCAGCGCCAGGGCAAAGGGCACATAGTCGTCCGTCTCGCTGGCGCCGGCCACCAGAGCCATGGGCGTGACGGAGATGCGCTTGTTGACAATGGGGATACCGAACTCTCGCTCGATGTCCTCGCCGGTGCGTACCAGGTTCTCCGCGTAGCGGCAGATCTTGTCGTACACCTTGTCGCAGGCACGCTTGGGGTCCGGGTCACAGCAGCTGAGCAGGGAGATGCCCATGGTGATGGTGCGGATGTCCAGGTGCTGCTGGTCGATCATTTCAATGGTGGAGAGGATCTCCTTTTGATTGAGCATAGCGTCCCCTCCTCAGATGTTGTGCATGGCGTCGAAGATCTCCTCCCGCTGGATGCGGATGGAAAGCTCCATCTTCTTTCCCAGCTGGGAAAGGGCTTCGCTCAGCTCGCCGATGGAGGCGGTGGACTTGCTCACATCCACGGCCATGACCATGGTGAAGGCTCCATGGAGAATGGTCTGGGAGATATCCAGGATATTGACATTGTATTCGGACAGCAGGATGCAGATGGCGGCGATGATGCCCACTTTGTCCTGGCCCACGACGGTAACGATGGCGTTCATAGGTCTCCTCCTTGCAGGGCGGCCTCCGGCCTGCCCCTTTCTTTCGTATGCGCGGCGTTCCAATGGGCCGCGCGCAGCGGATTTATTGTAGCACGAATCCGCTTTGATGTAAACCCGGCGCAGCGGGACCCCCGAACGGGCAATCCCGCTGCGCCGCAGCGATTGCTCAGATTTCGTCAAAGAACTTGGCGTGGATGGCCTTGACGGCCCGGTTCACATCCTCCTCATCCAGCAGCACGGAAACCCGGATCTCAGAGGTATTGATCATCTGGATGTTGATGCCCGCCTCATAGAGGG
>NZ_URDP01000060.1 GCF_900546705.1 uncultured Oscillibacter sp.
CGGTAGAAAGGAGCCTTCTTGGCGCCCATGCGGCGCAGTCTGATCTTAACCATAGTTTGTTACCTCCAAAAATTTCATTTAAGTCATCTATCTATAAATGCGAGAGCATCTATATCTCAGCGGGACCGCTTTTTGCGGCCGAAGCCCAGCTTGGGGCCTCTCATACCGGGGAGCCGTCCCCGGGTCATCTGCTTGGTCAGCTGCTGCATCATCTCGAACTGCTTCAAAAGGCGGTTCACATCCACCACCTGCAGCCCGCAGCCGGCGGCGATGCGCTTTTTCCGGCTGGCACCCAGAATCTGGGGGTTCTCCCGCTCCTGAGGAGTCATGGAGAGGATGATGGCCTCTGTGTGGGCCATTTGTTTTTCGTCGATGGTGGCGCCGGAGAGCTGCTTGCCAAGACCGCCCGGCAGCATGCCGGCAATCTGGCTCAGATCGCCCATGCCCCGAATCTGCTGGAGCTGATCGTAGTAGTCCTGCAGGGTAAAGCTGTTTTTCCGCAGCTTTTCCTCCAGCTTGGCGGCCTGCTTTTCATCATAGGCCGCCTGGGCCTTTTCGATGAGGGAGAGCATGTCGCCCATGCCCAGAATACGGGAGGCCATCCGGTCGGGGTGGAACGGCTCGATCATATCCAGCTTTTCACCGGTGCCCACGAACTTGATGGGCTTGCCGGTGGAGGCCCGGATGGAGAGCGCCGCACCGCCCCGGGCGTCGCCGTCCAGCTTGGTGAGTACCACGCCGTCGATGCCCAGCGCCTCGTCAAATGCAGAGGCGGCGTTGACGGCGTCCTGGCCGGTCATGGCGTCCACCACCAACAAAATCTCATTGGGATGAACGGCGGCTTTCATGCGTTTGAGTTCGTCCATGAGGGTCTCATCCACATGGAGCCGGCCGGCGGTATCGAGAAACACCATGTCGTTGCCGTGGTCCCGGGCGTGGCGGATGGCGTTTTCGGCAATGACCACGGGATCGCCCTGGCCCTCGTCAAAGACCGGCAGATCCAGCTGTCCGCCCACCACCTTGAGCTGCTCGATGGCGGCGGGACGGTACACGTCACAGGCGGCCAGCAGCGGCCGCTTGCCCAGCTGCCGGCGCATGAGCCCGGCCAGCTTGGCGGTGGTGGTGGTTTTGCCGGCGCCCTGAAGACCCACCATCATCACAACGGTGGGGCCGTTGTTGGCCATGGTCAGCTTGCTGCCGGCGCCGCCCATGAGATTGGTCAGCTCCTCGCTGACGATTTTGATCACCTGCTGGGCGGGGGTCAGGCTGTCCAGCACATCGGTGCCCACAGCCCGTTCCGTGACGGTGGAGACGAACTCCTTGACCACCTTATAGCTCACATCTGCTTCCAGCAGGGCAAGGCGGACTTCCCGCATGGCCTCCCGGACGTCGTTTTCCGTCAGGCGGCCCTTGCCCCGCAGGCGCTTGAACGTGGCATTAAGTTTTTCAGTCAGTCCTTCAAATGCCATGGCTCATTCCTTTAACGCAGCGGCCTCGCGCTCAATGCGCTGAGCAAGCTCGGCCAGATGCTGATCCTCATAGAGTCGGTAGTTGATGGTGCGGATTTCTTCGGCGGCGGCCTGAATGGCGTCCAGATGGGGCCGCAGCGCCTCAAAGCGCCGGATCAGGCCCGTCTTGTCCTCCACCTCCTGCATGATGCCCTCCGCCCGGACGATCACGTCCCGGACACCCTGACGGGAGATGCCCGCGTTTTCCGCGATCTCGGCCAGGGACAGGTCCTCATTATAATAGAGGTCGAAGAACTCTTTTTGCCGCTCGGTGAGAAGCTCCCCATAAAAATCGTATAACATCGTCATGCGATAGGTCTGATTTTTCATGAGCAGCTTCCTTTCTGTAAAGTTGTCCGCCTTTACAATATGAGATAGTTTACAGGAAATTGGGAAAAAAGTCAAGGGAAAAAACAAAACATTTTTTCGTTTTCCTGAGAAAAATTCTGCGCAGACTTGCACAGTGATGCCGAACCGCTTATACTGGTGGAAAATTGTGTGTCAAACAGGAAGGAAGCGGAATAAACTTATGCTGACGAACCTTTTTCAAGAGGCTCTGGGCCGGGCGACGCTGATTGCGCCGGAGGACACCTGGTCCCTGCTGGCGCTGCTTCTGGCGTCGGTGGCCCTGGCCATTTATCTGGAACAGCGCTACACCTGGGCCTCCAAGATCTCCGGCGCCATCATCGCCCTTTTGATCGCCCTGGCGGCGTCCAACCTGGGGATCATCCCCACCAGCTGTCCCTTGTATGACGATATCATCTGGGGCTACGCGGTGCCCCTGGGCATCCCTCTTTTGCTGCTCCAGTGCAACATGCGCCGCATCTGGAAGGAGACGGGGCGCATGCTGGTCATTTTCCTCATCGGCTCGGCGGGCACGGTGGCAGGTGCGTTCCTTGCCTACGCCCTGCTGCATCCGTACATCCCGGGACTGGAGGGCGTGGCGGCCATGATGACCGGCTCCTACATCGGAGGCGGCGTGAACTTTGCGGCCCTGGCCCAGGAGTTCGACGTGGGCGAGATCAAGGCGGCGGCCACCGTGGCGGACAATCTGCTCATGGCGCTGTACTTCTTCGCCCTGATCGTCATTGCAGGCATGGGCTTTTTCCGCCGCCGCTTTCCCCATCCCCACATCGACCGTGTGGAAAAAGAGGGGGAGAGCCAGGAGGCCCGCACCCAGGCGGCGGCCTACTGGAGCCGCAAGGACATCTCCCTGAAAGACATTGCCATGAACTTCGCCTATGCCGGGGCGGTGGTGTGGGCGGCCAAGCTGGTTGCCGGGGCCCTCAGTGCCCTCATCCCCGATACGGGCGTGGCGCTGCACATGCTCAACACGTTCTTCGGCAGCGAGTACGTGTGGATTACCACCGTGTCCATGGCCTGTGCTACCTGGGGCGAGCATCAGGTGGAAAAGCTCAGCGGCTCCCAGGAGATCGGCACCTACCTTATTTATTTGTTCCTGTTCGTCATCGGCGTGCCGGCCTCCATTGCGGAGATCCTGCACAAGACGCCGCTGCTGCTGGCCTTCACGGCCATCATGGTGGCGGTGAACATGCTGTTTTGCTTTGTGGGCGGCAAGCTGCTGCACTTTGATCTGGAGGACATCATCCTGGCCTCCAACGCCAACATCGGCGGTCCTACCACCGCCGCGGGCATGGCCATTTCCCAGGGCTGGAGCGCCCTGGTGGGACCGGTGATGCTGGTGGGCACCTTCGGCTATGTGATCGGTACTTATCTGGGCATCCTGGTGGGAGGACTGCTGGGAGCGTGAGAGGAGAAGTGTGTGATTCTTGACGGACATTCCGACCTTTTGTACGATGTAACCCGGCGCCGCCTCCGGGGCGAGGATCATGTGCTGGAGCGCTGCCACCTGGATGATCTGCGCCGGGGCGGCGTGGAGGGGATGGTGCTCTCCCTGTGGACCTCGGCAGCCCATGAGACGTTCTGGCGGGACACGGACTGCCGCACCGCGGCGGCGCGGACGGAGAAGATGATGGACTGTGCACGGGCCGAGTTTGCCCAGTGCCCCTGGCTGACGGTGGTGCGGACGGCGGCGGAGGCCCGGGCAGCATGCGCTGCCGGGAAGCGGTACGCCTTTTTGGGCGTGGAGGGCATGGCCGTGGCCGGGGAGGACCTGAGCTGGATCGACCGCTACGCCGCCTTCGGTGCCCGGATGGGCATGCTCACCTGGAACGAGGAAAATGCCCTGGCCGCCGGTGTGGGCGGAGATCCCCAGCACGGCCTTACGGCCCTGGGGCGGCAGGCGGTGGCCCGGATGCGCCGGCTGGGCATGGTGGTAGACGTATCCCATCTCAACGAGCGGGGGTTCTGGGACGTGGTGGGTCTGGAGGGCGGCGTGGTCATCGCCTCCCACTCCAACTGCCGTGCTCTTTGCGACGTGCCCCGGAACCTGACGGACGATCAGCTGCGGGCCATCCGGGATACCGGCGGCGTGGTGGGGCTCAATGCCCACTACGCCTTTGTCCACCGGGAGAGAGCGCGTCAGGGTGTGGAAACCCTGGCCCTGCACGCGGCCCACATGGCGGAGGTCATGGGGGTGGAGCATGTTTGCTGCGGCTTCGATTTCTGTCAGTACATGGGCCCCGGCAACGAGGGAGCCCGGGGCCTGGAGAGCGCCGCAGGGGCGCAGTCTCTGCTGGACGCTCTGGAGAAGCTGGGGGTGAGCCGCCGGGAACGGGACATGATCGCCCGGGAGAATCTGCTGCGGATTCTGGAGTAAGAGAGGCGGCCGCTTTTGCGGCCGCCTCTTTTTTACAGCAGAAGAAAGAATTTGAATTATGGGACGAGTTATACTATAATATCACCCATGTATCGAAATACTTTCGCGGAAGCATGCTTCCACGGAAAGGAGCTGAGACCTTGCAAGTCATCTCAAAGCAGCTGGCCGACGGTGTGCATCTGACGTATCTGCCGGCCCGAAAATTCAAGACAAGCCTCCTCTCCGCCCAGTTTGTAACGCCGCTGCGGCAGGAGACTGTGGCCGCCAACGCCCTTTTGGCGGCGGTTCTGCGGCGGGGCACCGTGTCCTATCCGGACCTGGGGGCCCTGTCCGCCCGGTTGGATCACCTTTACGGCGCCCGGGTGGACTATACCGTCCGGAAAAAGGGCGAGACCCAGTGCGTGGGCTTTGTGGCAAGCTTTATCGACGACAGCTTTGTCCCCGGCGGGGAGAAGCTTTTAGAGCCGGTGGCGGAGCTGGTGGGGCAGCTGATCTGCGCGCCGGTGACCCACCACGGCCGGTTTGTGCCCGCCTATTTTGAAAGCGAGAAGGCCAACCTGATCGACGCCATCCGCAGCCAGGTCAACGACAAGCGGGACTATGCCGATGCCCGGCTGCTGGAGGAGATGTGCGCCGGGGAGCCCTACGGCATCAGCCGGCTGGGCCGGGAGAAGGAGGCATCCCGCCTCCAGCCCCAGAAGCTCTATGCCCATTACGGGCAGCTGATCTCCACCAGCCGCCTGGAACTGCTGTACTGCGGCAGCGCGTCGCTGGAGCGGGTGGAGGCCGCCCTGCGGGAAGCGTTTTCCGCCCTGCCCAGAGACGGCATCTGCGAGAACGTGCCCACTGTGCCCCACAGCGCCCCGGCGGAGCCCCGCTATGTGGAAGAGAGCATGGATGTGACCCAGGGGAAGCTGTCCATGGGATTTTCCTGCGGCAGCGACGATGTGCCGGCGCTGCTGGTGGGCAACGCCCTCTTCGGCGGCAGCAGCAATTCCAAGCTCTTTTTGAACGTGCGGGAGAAGCTGTCGCTGTGCTATTTTGCCTCCTCTGTGTACCACCGGCAAAAGGGCATCATCACCGTCTCCTCCGGCATCGAGTTTGAAAACTACCAGAAGGCCTACGACGAGATCATGCTTCAGCTCCGGGCTGTGCAGCAGGGCGATCTTGCGCCCTGGGAGATGGACAGCGCCCGCAGCGTGCTGCGCAACGCCTACGTCTCCATGGGGGATTCTCAGGGCAAGCTGGAGAACTTCTACATGGGCCAGGCGGCCACCGGCCAGGATGAGACGCCGGAGCTGCTGGCCCGGCAGGTGGAGGCGGTCACCGTGGAGCGGGTGATTGAGGCCATGGAGCAGGTACAGCTGGACACGGTGTATTTTCTCAAGGGAAAGGAGGAGGCCGCCCAATGAAGCAAACCTATTACGAGCGGCTGGGTGAGGCCGTCTTCCGGGAGACGCTGCCCAACGGACTGCGGATCTGTGTGGTGCCCAAGGACGAGTACGCCCGCAGCTATGCCTTTTTTGCCACCCGCTACGGCGGCATGGATACCCGCTTCCAGCTGGACGGCAAGTGGCTGGATACCCCCGCGGGCATCGCCCACTACCTGGAGCACAAGATGTTCGACACGGAGGACGGCAATGCCCTCCAGCGCCTGGCGCAAAACGGCGCCGAGCCCAACGCCTTCACCTCCAATGCCCTGACCGGGTACTACTTTGATTCCACCACGCATTTTGCTGAGAATCTGGAGATTTTGCTCTCGTTTGTGTCCATCCCCTATTTCACGGAGGAGAGCGTGGCCAAAGAGCAGGGCATTATCGGCCAGGAGATCCGCATGATCGAGGACAACCCCGACTGGCAGCTCTACACCCG
>NZ_URDP01000061.1 GCF_900546705.1 uncultured Oscillibacter sp.
CGCCGCTCCGTGTCCCAGATCTCCATGGGGTCGTGCTCCACCCAGCCGGGCTGGGGATAGATCTGGCGGAAGGGCCGCTGGGCCCGGGAGACGATGCCCCCCGCCCGGTTGAACAAAATGGCCCGGGAACTGGTGGTTCCCTGGTCCAGTGCCATCACATAAGTTTCCATGGACTTGCTCCTTCCCCGCTCCGGCCGCCGTCCGCCCCGAAGCGATTGGAATGTCTGGCTTTTCCCGGACGGCTGTGCTATGATGCTGATAGAATAAGGGAATTATACCATACGGAGGTGCTCGTTTCCATGGTTCGCAGTGAATTTATCTTCCGCTCCGCCGACGGCAAGACCCCCATCCACACGGTGGTGTGGGCGCCGGACGTGCCGCCGGTGGGCGTGGTGCAGCTCAGCCACGGGGTGGCCGAGCACATCGGCCGCTACGAGCCCCTGGCCCGGTTTCTCACCGACCACGGCTTCGCGGTGGCCGGGCACGACCACCTGGGCCACGGGGCCTCCGTTTTGCCCGGCGCCCCCCGGCTGTACTTCGGCCCCCGGGGCAGCTGGGTGTGGGCGGCGGAGGACCTGCGGGTGTGCCGGGAGCACATCCGCGCCCGGTTCCCCGGCGTGCCGCTGATCCTGCTGGGCCACTCCATGGGTTCCTTCCTGGCCCGCACGGACCTGATCCGCTGCCCGGGACAGGTGGACGGGGCGGTGCTCATGGGCACGGGCCACATGACCGGCCCCACATTAGCCGCCGCCCGGGCCCTGGCGGACCGGGAGCTTCGGCGGGTGGGCCCCACCGGCGTGAGCGACCTGGTGACCCGCCTTGCCTTCGGGGCCTACAACCGCCGCTTCGCCCCCAACCGCACCGGCGTGGACTGGATCTCCGCCTCCACCGCCAACGTGGACGCCTACCTGGCCGACCCCCTGTGCGGCGGGGACCCCACCGTGGGGCTCTTTTGCGAAATGCTCTGGGGCATCTGGTTCATCACCCGCCCCGCCAACCTCCACCGCATGGACCCGGACGTGCCCGTGCTGTTCCTCTCCGGCGCCGAGGACCCGGTGGGCGACGCGGGCCGGGGCGTGCGCCGGGCAGCCCGGGCCTTCCGCCGGGCGGGGGTGAAGTCCATCACCCTCAAGCTCTACCCGGGCATGCGCCACGAGATCTTGAACGAGGACGGCCGGGACGCCGTCTACCGGGACCTCCTTTGCTGGCTGGAGCGCCGGACGGGCAAAGAGTCCTGAGCGCAGCAGGGCGATGTCGCCGGTGCGCCGGAGCACATAGGCCGTGCACACCCCGTCCGCCGTGGCCAGCAGCACCAGGCAGAACGTGACGGCGGGGGGCACGGCGGCCAGGAGCGGCTCCACCGCCGCCTCCAGGGGCGGCAGCGTCAGCGCCGCCAGGGCCCCCCAGGCCAGGGAAAACCGCAGGCACACCCGTCCCCCCAGGTTCCACCGCTGGGCGCCGTAGTCCCAGAAGCGGACCCCCAGGCCCTTTTCATAGGCCCAGTGGACCACGTACTCCACCGCCGTGGCGGCGGCGCCGCCCCACAGCGCCCGGGCAAAAAAGCCGCCGGTCAGTGCCTGGGGCCACGCCAGCACCGCCAGCACCCCCAGCCCGTACACCGGGCACAGCGGCAGCAGACAGCACCGGCGGTCCCAGCGCCCCTGCCCGGTGGCGGCGGCGTAAGCCCCCTCCAGCAAAAAGCCCAGAAAACTGTATGTGACAAAATGCAGAAATACCACGCGCATCCCTCCCGTCCCAGTGTGCCCCGCGGGGCGGCGGACTATCCTCCGTTGCGCCGGGACGGCGGGTGTGGTATACTGAATCTCTCATCCCAAACAGACATGCAAACGAGAAAGGAGGCGCGCCATGGAGGACAGCTGGGAGCGTCTGGAGGCGGAGTGCCTGGCGTGCCGGGGCTGCGGCCTTTGCGAAAAGCGAACCCACGTGGTGTTCGGGGACGGTGCCCGGGACGCGGAGATTTTGCTGGTGGGCGAGGGCCCGGGCCAGCGGGAGGACGAGCAGGGCGTGCCCTTTGTGGGTCCGGCGGGCCAGCTGCTGGACGATATGCTGGAGATCATCGGCCTGGACCGGACGAAGGTATACGTGGCCAACGTGGTCAAGTGCCGTCCCCCCGGGAACCGGGACCCCCAGGCCGACGAGCAGGCGGCCTGCATCGGGTATTTGCGGCGGCAGGCGGCGCTGCTGCGGCCGAAGATGATCGTGTGCCTGGGCCGTATCGCCGCCAAGGCCCTCATCCAGGAGGACTTCCGCATCACCGCCGACCACGGCCGGTGGTTCGAGCGAAAGGGCGTCTGGATGACCGCCATCTACCACCCCTCCGCCCTGCTGCGGGACCTCTCCAAACGGCCGGAGACCTTCCTGGACCTCAAGTCCATTCAGGCCAAGATCCGGCAGGTGTGTCCCAACACCCATCTTTAAAGACGCCGCGGGGCTCTGCTCCGCGGTTTGCTTTGCCGGAATTGTTAACCTTAATAAATCATAAGGTTGACAACCGCCCTTTCCCGTAGTATCATGTCCCCATGTTTGCTACCTGGGAGGAATTGCATGATGACGGTGCAGCGGCTGAAAACGGCAGATCTTGCGTATATGGGGCTCTTTGCCGCCCTGATGGCGGTGTGCGCCTGGATTTCGGTGCCCATGCCGGCGCCTCTGGTGCCCTTCACGCTCCAGACCTTCGGCGTCTTTGCGGCGGTGACCACCCTGGGGGGCCGCCGGGGCACCTTTGCCGTGGGGGCCTATCTGCTCTTGGGGCTGGTGGGACTGCCGGTGTTCACCGGGTTCCGGGGCGGGCCGGGTGCCCTGCTGGGCACCACCGGCGGCTACATTCTGGGCTTTTTGCTCTGCGCCGCCGTGTACTGGCTGGCCACCGCCTGGCTGGGGGAGTCGCTGCCGGTGGTGTTTGCCGGCTGCATCGCGGGCCTTGCGGTGTGCTACGCCTTCGGCACCGCCTGGTTTCTGGCCCTCTACACCCGCACCACCGGCCCCATGGGCCTGGGGGCGGCGCTGGGCATGTGCGTGGCGCCCTACGTGGTGCCGGACCTTGTGAAGCTGGCCCTGGCCGTGGCGGTGAGCCGGCGGCTCCGGCCCCGTCTGCGGTGACCGGCGCCGGGGAAAAAACGCCCCGGGATGCAGAGCATCCCGGGGCGTTTTCCACAATCCGTTGTTGAAAAGTCAAAAGGTCAGCCGCATGTCGTACCAGACCACCCCGCCGTGGGTGGAGGCGGACACCCCCTCGCAGCGGTAGCCGAAGGAGGCGTAGTAGTGGATGAGGGCCTCCTTGCAGGTGAGCACGCAGCCCTTACGGCCCTGGGAGCGGGCGTCGGCGGCCACCCGCTCTAGAAGCTGCCCCGCGCAGCCCCGTCGCCGGTAGGCGGGGATGGTGTTGACGCCGAAGATCATCTGCCAGGCGCCCTGCTCGTTATGAAGCGATGCGTTGTCGTACATCTCGTCCCGGAGGATCGGCTCATCGGTAACCATGCCGTCCACGAAGCTCACCAGGGTGTCCCCGTCCTCCAGCAGCCAGAAGTGGTTGGGGTACACCGCCAGGCGCCGGGCGATGGACGCCTCGTCCGCCGCCTCCGCCGGGGGAAAGCAGGCGGCCTCCACCGCCGCCAGGGCCTTGAGATCCGCCTGTACGGCGGTTCGGATATGCATGGAACTCCTCCTTATTTCAAATACCGGTAGCTCAGATGGAGCCGGGCCGTGGAATTGGTCATATTCTCGAACCGGTAGGGCCGGTCCGCCGCAAAGCGCAGGGCGTCCCGCTCCAGAAGCTGAAAGTCCTCGTCCTGGGCCGTCAGCTTCACGGACCCGGACATGACCGTGGCCTGGCACACGCACCCGGGCACCGACGGCTCCGGGGCGTAGCGGCCGCTGATGTACAGGTCCAGGAAAAACGTCTCCTGCCGCGTCACCTCGTCGTAGGGGAAGGAGGGCCGCAGCACCACCTTGCCCCCGTCCAGCCGGACGGGCTTGGTGTCCAGCTCCCGCACCAGCTCCAGCGGCTCGAAGGCGTCGTTTTCCAGCAGCACCTGGGCGGGCACCTTCAGCGCCAGGGCCAGCTTGCCCACCACGCCCACGGAGGGGTTGGCCTCCCCCCGCTCGATCTGGCCCAGCATGCTGCGGGACACGCCCGCGATGGCGCCGTGCGCTCCATGCTCAGCTTCTTGCTCTTGCGGATGCGCTTGATGTTCTCCCCCACCGCCCGGTTCAGTTCCATGTACCACGCCGCCCTTCCCCAAAATCACACAGTATATTGGCTTGTTCGACGTTTATAGTACCCGTTTTCCCCCTGTCTGTCAAGAGTGGGCCGGGCAGGAAGAAAAAAGCGGAGCGGCTTTGCCGCTCCGCTTTTCAGCATGGTCTTCAGATGCGCTTCCAGACGGCGCCGCCGGGCACGTCGGTGATCTCGATGCCCTGGGCCTTGAGTTCATCGCGGATGCGGTCGGCCTCGGCGAAGTTCTTTGCCTTCTTGGCCTCCGCCCGGGCCAGCACCTGGGCGTCCACCTCCGGGTCGCCCTCACCGGTGACGGTGTAGCCGCCGGCGGTGGCAGTGGCGGCGGTCTTGGCCGCCTCGGCACGCTTGGCGGCCGCGTGGTCCAGCAGGCCCAGGCTCAGCACCTGGTCAAATTCGCCCAGCAATGCCAGCTTGGTGGCGTCGTTGGTCTTGGCCTTGAGCACGTCGTAGAGGGCGGTCACCGCCAGGGACGTATTCAGGTCGTTGTCCAGGGCCGCCTTGAACTTTGCCCGCAGAGGCTCCGCCGCGGCCTCGTCCACAGCGCCGTCTCCCTCCTTGAGGGCGGCGATGCGGGCGATGAGCTTTTCGTAGGCGGTCTTGGCGTTGTCCAGGTTCTCCCAGGTGAACACCAGGGCCTTGCGGTAGTGGGACTGGAGGCAGAAGAGCCGGTAGACCAGGGGGTCGTAGCCCTTTTCCTCCAGCAGGGAAACGGTCAGAAACTCGCCCTTGGACTTGCTCATCTTGCCGGTGGCGGTGTTCAGGTGGTGGACATGGAACCACTGGGGGCACCAGGGATGGCCCAGGTAGCTCTCGGACTGGGCGATCTCGTTGGTGTGGTGGGGGAAGGCGTTGTCGATGCCGCCGCAGTGGAGGTCCAGGTACTCGCCGTTGTGCTTGAGGGAGATGCCGGAGCACTCGATGTGCCAGCCGGGATAGCCCACGCCCCAGGGAGAGTCCCACTTGAGGGCCTGGTCCTCGAACTTGGACTGGGTGAACCAGAGGACGAAGTCGTTCTTGTTGCGCTTGTTCACATCCTCTTCCACGCCCTCCCGGACGCCCACGGCCAGATCGTCCTCGTCGTGGTCGTTGAAGATATAGTACCGGGCGAGCTTGCTGGTGTCGAAGTACACGTTGCCGCCGGCAAAGTAGGCGTAGCCGGTGTCCTGGAGCTTCTTCACAATCTTGATATACTCCTGGATGCAGTTGGTGGCGGGCTCCACCACGTCCGGGCGCTTGATGTTGAGCTTGCGGCAGTCGTCAAAGAAGGCGTCCGTGTAGAACTTGGCGATCTCCATGACGGTCTTGTGCTCCCGCTTGGCGCCCTTGAGCATCTTATCCTCGCCGGTGTCGGCGTCGGAGCTCAGGTGGCCCACGTCGGTGATGTTCATGACCCGGTTGACGTCGTAGCCGCTGTAGCGCAGGTACTTCTCCAGCACATCCTCCATGATGTAGGAGCGCAGGTTGCCGATGTGGGCGAAGTGATAGACCGTGGGGCCGCAGGTGTACATCTCCACATGGCCGGGCGTGTGGGTGGTGAATTCCGCTTTCTTGTGGGTCGCTGAGTTGTAAAGATACATATTCAGGCAGTCCTTTCTTTTGTATGGGTCTGATGTTCCACGAGTTCTTCCAATTGGGCCAGGCGCTCCCGGAGGCCGTCCAGCTCCCGGCGGACGGGGTCCTCCACGTGGATCTGGTCCACGGAGTCGGCGTAGCGGACGGGCACGCCGTCCATGCGCACCACCCGGGCGGGCACGCCCACGGCGGTGGCCCCGGCGGGTACGGCGGTGAGCACCACGGCGCCGGCGGCGATGCGGGCGTTGTCCCCCACGGTGAAGGGGCCCAGCACCTTGGCGCCGG
>NZ_URDP01000062.1 GCF_900546705.1 uncultured Oscillibacter sp.
AGAGCTAACTGACTAATCAAAATCAGTTAGCTCTCTTTTTATGAATAATGAAAAAATGTTGCCAAATCGTTGCCACGGAGGGTCTTAAACCCCTAAAAACCCAGTTATATCAGGCTTTTCCGGGCTTCTGAAATCATTCCCACTCAATGGTTGCGGGGGGCTTGCTGGTGATGTCGTAAACGATGCGGTTGATGTGGGGCACCTCATTGACGATGCGCACGCTCACCCGATCCAGCACGTCGTAGGGGATGCGGGTCCAGTCGGCAGTCATAAAGTCGGTGGTGGTGACGGAGCGCAGGGCCAGGGTATAGTCATAGGTCCGGCCGTCGCCCATGACGCCCACGGAGCGCATGTTGGTGAGCACCGCAAAGTACTGGTTCATGGTGCCCTCCAGCTTTGCCTTGGCGATTTCATCCCGGAAGATGAAGTCTGCCAGGCGCAGGGTGTCCAGCTTGTCCTTGGTGATCTCACCGATGACCCGGATGGCAAGACCGGGGCCGGGGAAGGGCTGGCGCATGACCAGATACTCCGGCAATCCCAGTTCGCGGCCCAGGCTGCGGACCTCGTCCTTGAAGAGCATCCGCAGCGGCTCGATGATCTCCTTGAAGTCCACGTAGTCGGGCAGGCCGCCCACGTTGTGGTGGCTCTTGATGACGGCGGCGTTGCCGGCGCCGGACTCGATGACATCGGGATAGATGGTGCCCTGGACCAGATAGTCTACCTGGCCGATCTTCTTGGCCTCCGCCTCAAAGACCCGGATGAACTCCTCACCGATGATCTTGCGCTTGCGCTCGGGATCGCTGACGCCGGCCAGCTTGCTCAAAAACAGCTCTTCGGCGTTGGCCCGGACGAAGTTGATGTCCCACTTCTTGAAAGCGGCCTCCACCTCATCGCCCTCGTTGAGGCGCATGAGGCCGTGGTCCACAAACACGCAGGTGAGCTGATTGCCTACGGCCTCGGCTACCAGAGCTGCGGCCACGGAGGAGTCCACGCCGCCGGAGAGGGCCAGCAGCACCTTGCCGTTGCCCACTTTTTCCCGGATGGCGGCAATGGCCGTCTCCTTGTAGTCGCCCATGGTCCAGTCGCCCTTGGCGCCGCAGACCTCGTAGAGGAAGTTGCGGATCATGGCGGTGCCGTACTGGGTGTGGTTGACTTCCGGGTGGTACTGTACGCCGTAGAAGCCCCGGGCTTCGTCACAGATGGCAACGTTGGGGCAGGCATCGGAGTGGGCTACCAGGGTGAAGCCCTCGGGCACCTTTTCCATGTAGTCGCCGTGGCTCATCCAGGTAATGCTCTCCTGGGGCAGGCCCTTGAAGAGCTTGCAGGAGGTGTCGAAGTAGGTGTCGGTCTTGCCGTACTCCCGGGCGGAGTCCTCGGTGGCGGCGACGACCTTGCCGCCCAGGTTGTGGGCCAGCAGCTGGCAGCCGTAGCAGATGCCCAGAATGGGCACGCCCAGATGGAACACGGCGGGGTCCGCCTGGGGGGACTTGGGATCGTACACGCTGTTGGGGCCGCCGGTAAAGATGATGCCGATGGGGTTCATAGCCCGGATGGTATCCATGGGGGTGGTATAGGGCTTGACCTCGCAGTAAACGCCGCACTCGCGGACCCGGCGGGCGATCAGCTGATTATACTGGCCGCCGAAGTCCAGCACGATAACGGTCTGGTGAGACATGTGGGTTCCTCCTTTATCAAAAGTGGCTGATGAACAATCCGCGCCGCCCGCTTCGCCGCGGTGAAGCCCGTGCGGAAGCAGGCGGGCGGGAGACAGTACCCGCAGATCAGTCCTCGTCCCGGAAAACGATGTGGCCGGGCTCGGCGGACTCGATGATGGCCAGGGACTTGAGGTTCACGCCGGCGGCCCGCAGACGGTCACCGCCACCCTGGAAGCCCTTTTCCACGGCACAGCCGATGCCCACCAGCGTAGCGCCGGCGGCGGTGACGATGTCGCACAGGCCCCGCATGGCCTCGCCGTTGGCCATGAAGTCGTCGATGATGAGAACCTTGTCGTCGGCGGAGAGCCACTCCTTGGAAACCAGCAGCGTGACCTTCTTTTTATAGGTGTAGGAGAAGATGTCGCTTTGATACAGGCCACCCTCGATGTTGTCGCTCTTGGCCTTCTTGGCGAAGATCATGGGCTTTCCGAAATGCTGGGCCACGATGGCGGAAAGAGCGATGCCGCTGGCCTCGGCGGTGAGGATCACGGTGACTTCATCCATGTTGAAATGCCGGCCAAACTCCTCGGCGATGTGGCTCATCAGCGCGGTATCAATGCGGTGGTTCAAAAAGCCGTCCACCTTGATGATGTTGCCGGGCAGCACCTTGCCCTCTTTGACAATGCGCTCTTTCAGTTCCTGCATGTACAATATCCCCCTCAGTATTTGTTGTTTTTCTGTTTGAACTCCGTTAAAACTTGACTTTGCATTATTATCTCGAATAATCCGTGGATTTGCAACTGTTTTTCCCCACAAAAAGAAAAAACTCTCCCCGGAAGGTCTTGGCATGGCGGACAAAATGCGCGAAAGGCCGCGCTGTGGGCGAACACAGCGCGGCCGGGGCTTATTTGTTTTCCAGCTTGTCAGCCGCAGCGTCCAGCCACTGGCCCTGGAAGGACTCAATGTCGCCCGCATCGGCCAGGGCGGCCAGTGCCGGGTCAATGGGCATCTCCGCCAGCACCGGCAGCTTGTGCCGCTGGGCGGCCTCGGCGGTCTTGCCCTCGCCGAAGAGGTAGATCTTCTTGCCGCAGTCCGGGCAGGTCACATAGCTCATGTTCTCCACCAGACCCAGAATGGGCACTTCCATCATCTCCGCCATCTTCACGGCCTTTTCCACCACCATGCTCACCAGCTCCTGGGGAGAGGCCACCACGATGATGCCGTCCAGAGGAATGGACTGGAACACGGAGAGGGACACGTCGCCGGTTCCGGGAGGCATGTCCACGAACAGATAGTCGCAGTTCCACAGCACGTCGGTCCAGAACTGCTGGACCACGCCGGAGATGACGGGACCCCGCCAGATGACCGGGTCGGTCTCGTTGGGCAGCAGCAGATTGGTGGACATGACCTGGATGCCGGTGCGGGACTCCATGGGATAGAGACCCTGTTCGCTGCCCAGAGCCTGACCGTGGATGCCGAAGGCCTTGGGGATGGAGGGACCGGTGATGTCCGCGTCCAGCACGCCCACGGCATAGCCCCGGCGGCGCATGGTGACGGCCAGCTGGCTGGTGACCATGGACTTGCCCACGCCGCCCTTGCCGGAGACGATGCCGTATACCTTGCCGACTCTGGCGGCGGGATTGTGGTCTTTCAGGAGGGACTGAGGCTCCTGCCGCTCACCGCAGTTTTCACCGCAGGTGGAGCAATTGTGGGTACATTCGCTCATAAGTGTGTAATCTCCTTTTTCGCTTTCGCGTAGTTAATCTGCATACGGTACAGCTATCTTATACCTGCCGCGGCGATGCCGTCAACCGCTGAACGGAAACTTCCCCGTCTCCGGCAAAAAATTCCGCTTCCCGGCTGTGGCAGGTGAACAGCAGGATCTGCCGCTTTTTGGCCTCTTCCTTTAAATAGGCCAGCGCAGCGGCGCAGCGGTCGTCATCAAAGGCAGAAAGCGCGTCGTCCAGAACCAGGGGGGGAGCCTCTTCTTCGGGAAGCACCAGGTCGCAGATGGCCAGGCGAACGGCCAGGTAGAGCTGGTCCGCCGTCCCGACGGAGAGAAAGCCGGCGCGCCGGTAGAGCTGGTCGCCGTCGGCCTGGGTGGAGAGATGGAAGTCCCGGTCCAGCACCACGCCGGTGTAGCGTCCGCCGGTAAGCGCATGAAAGATCTCCGCGGCCCGGCGTCCCAGAGCCGGGGAAAAACGCCCCTGCAGCTCCGTACTGGCAGTTTCCAGGGCGCCCAGGGCCTCCTCCAGGGCGGCATACTCCTCCTCCAGTGCCTCCCGCCGGGCGGTAAGGGTGCGGATCTGGCTTTCCAGAACCACCGGATCGCCGGAGGCCTGGAGCCTGCCGGAGAGCTGATCGGCAGCGGAGCGGGCATCGGCCAGGGTGCGCTGCACCCCGGCCAGCTCCTGCCGGATGGTATCCCGCTCCCGGGTGGGGCGAGCGGAGGAGGCGGCGGAACCGGACGTGCCGCCCTGCTGGGTCAGCACGTCCCGCCGCAGGGCGGCTTCCCGGGCGGCGGTCTCCGCCTCGCTGAGCTCCCGCCGGCGCTGGGCACACCGTCGCAGCAGGGCATCGGCGGTGGGAATATCAAAGGCGGCGGGGGCAAAGCGCCGCACCTCCAGCAAAATCCCCTGTTCGTTGGAACTGAGAGAGGTGTACAGGGCATCGGCGGTGGCCGATTTGCTCCGCAGGGTTTCCTGCGCCTCGTCCCGGGCCCGGCACAGGGCGTAATACGTATCTGCCATGTGGTCGATTTCGGCCCGGTCAGCCGTGCCGTAGCGCTTGGTCAGAGCAGTCAGCCGTGCCTTGCGGCGGGCGGACCGGACGAGCCCCCATGCGCCGCAGACGGTGAGGACCACAATGGCGGCGGCAAGGCCCAGAGCGGGGAGAAGCCCCAGGCGTCCCTGACCGAGCCAGCCGGCGCCCCCTGCGGCAGCACAGCCCGCTATCCCCAGTACCGCGGCACCTGTATAGGAGGGGCGGCCCTCCGGCGGGTGGGTCATCTCCCGGGATACCTGCTCAATGGTCTGCCCGGCAAAAAGGTTCCCGGCAACGGCGTCCTCCGCCCGCAGTACGGCCTTCATGGCCTCGTCCCGTTCGTCCCGAGCCTTGTCCAGACTTTTGCGGACGGTTTCCAGATTGACAATGGCGCCCCGCAGCCGGGCAATGACGTCGTTGCCCGGAATGCGGTCCGCCTCCAGCTGCCGGCGCAGCGCCTCCGCCTGGTTCTCCAGCGTGTCGGCCTGCCGGCGCAGCTGCTCCAGGGACTGAGAACGCTGAACTGCCTCCCAGCGGTCCCAGCCGTTCAGCTCTTCGGTCAGAGCAGCCTCTCTGGCATGCAGCTCCTCCGCCTGGGTGCGCAGCTGTTCCAGCTGCCGGGCCAGCGCGCGTCCAGCCTCCAGATGCTCCTTCAGTTCCGTCAGCTGAGCTTCCAGCTCTGGAATTTGACCGGACTTGTTGCGGCGGCGCCGGTTGAGCTGCTTTTTCAACGCGGCGGATGCCTCGGAAAATGTAACGTCCTCCTCTCCAGAGGAGAGCAGTGCGGCAACGCGCCGCTCCAGCTCCGCGTCCTGGGTGACCAGGAGTCCCGACTGGCGGATGAAGGCGCTGCGCTCGTAGACCTCCCGGGTCACGCCAAGCAGTGTCTCTCCGCAATTTTGCCCGGTCAGCCCGGCAACGGCGTCGCCGGTACCGGTATAGAGCGCCCGAAATTCCCCCATGGGCGTGCCCTGGCGGCGGGTGGCCCGCATCAGCGTAATATCCCGCCCGTTCCAGCGGCAGTCAATGCGCCCGGCCATGGGAGCACCGGACCAGGGGGCATAGCGGTTTTTATCCGCCAGTGTCTCGGCCCGGTCTCGCTCCCGGCTGTTGATCCCGTAAAGCATGGCCAGAAGAAAGGCACACCAGGTGGATTTCCCGGTTTCATTGGGGGCCTGCAGAATGTTCAGCCCCGGCCGAAGCTCCATGGTTTCGTTTTCAAGCCGCCCGAAAGAAGCGGCACAGCGGTGAATCAGCAAAGAATCCCTCCTATATGGGAATAACCATTCGTGATGTAGGACATTATAACACTGCTGCCCCGGGTTTGCCCAGAGGATTTCTATATTATATAGTGTAGCAACGGCGAATCCGGACGATATAAGTGAAAAAGAAGCCGGATATTAAAAAACTTGAAAAAAGTAGTTGACAAAAGGAGGGGGGTATGGTAATCTAATCAAGCTGTCGCCGCGGTGAGCACTGCGGCAGAGAGGAAATGAAAAAAGTACTTGACAGTACACACAAGATGTGGTAACA
>NZ_URDP01000063.1 GCF_900546705.1 uncultured Oscillibacter sp.
CCTGCGTCTGCAAATTTACTCAGTTTCCTATTGACTTTTTATTTGCAGACTTACAGATCGGAGTTGACCCAGTATTTTTTGCCGATCATCTGGATGATGGTAATGACCATGATGATGGCTGCCAGCACCACGGAGATGGCAGCGCCGTAGCCGCGCATGCTGCTCTTGTTGAAAGCGCACTCGTAGAAGTACGTCACAAGGCTCATGCTGTAGGTATAGGACAGCGTATCCCGGTCTACCATCAGGTAGATGAAATCAAAAATCTGCAAAATACCGATGGTCACCATGATGACCGAAAAGAAGATCATGGGCGTGAGCATGGGCAGCGTGATTCTGAAAAACATCTGCCGGTTGGTGGCCCCGTCCAGCCGGGCCGCCTCATAGTAAGAGCTGTCGATGCCCTGCATGGCCGCCAGCATGATGATGACATAGTAACTGACCATGGACCAAACCACCACCAGGATGATGGCCCAGCGTACATACTTCACGTCTCCCAGCCAGGAGATCCGCGGCAGCCCCAGTTTTTCCAAGAACCAGTTGAAAATACCGTACTGATAGTTGAGGATCCACCGCCACAAAATGCCGATGGCGGCGGGGATGGTAATGGCGGGGATGAACATCAGCGTCCGGTACAGCGTGCGGCCCCGGATCTTTTTATTGAGCAGATGTGCCAGAAACACCGAGAAGATGATGACCAGGGGCACGCCCACCACAGCATAAAAGGCTGTGTTCTTCAGTGCCAGCCAGAACGTCTCGTCCGAGAGCAGGTCCCGGTAGTTTTTCAGCCCCACAAACGTGCCGTCTCCAAAAGTGCCCATCTTGCGAAAGCTGTAGAGGATGTTTTGAATGAAGGGAACCACACTGAAAATGACAAGTCCTGCAAACATGGGCAGGATGAACGCGTATGCAGTGCACATCTCATTGCGCCGGCACCTGTTGAACCGGCGTTCCTGTTTTTTCATGGCCTGTCCTCCTATTTTCCCGATTGACCTTTCTGCAGTGCGCAGTGCTTTCCGGACACAAAACCGCGCTTTCATTTTCGGGTGCAAAAGCGCGCTTTTTCGTCCGGCAAACTCTGCCTGCGGCGGCCCCGGACGGGACCGCCGCAGCGGGCAGATCAATGCTCAGCCGAACACTTCGTCCAAAATAGCCTGAGCGGCAGCGGCGCCTTCGTCCATGGCCTCGTCCACAGGCTTGATGCCGCCGAACGCAGCCTGCATGGCGTCGTTCACCGTGGCAACCCAGTCCATGTTGCCGTTGGAGGGATAGGCAAAGCCGGTCTCAGAGGCATCCATGAACACCTGGGCGTTGATATTCTTGAAGTTGGCCACATAGCCCTCCTGGGCCGCCAGGTAGGCGGGAATATCAATGCCGGACTCAGCCTCGTGGGCCAGGGCCTCCTCACCGGTGATGTACTTGATGAACTCCCAAGCCGCGTCCTTGTTGGGGCAGCTGGCAGACATGGAGTAGCCCAGGCCGCCCATGCAGGTGTAGTTGTTCTCCGCCATGGCGGGCATCTGGATCAGCTGCACATTGCCCGCCTGGGCCAGGGAGCTGCCTTCCAGTACGCTGGACTTCCAGGAGCCGATGAACACCATGGCCGCCTGGCCGGAGATGAACAGATCGGTGCCCTTGGTCTCCGTCAGCACAGAGTAGGGGGCCATCTGGCCGTTATCCATCAGGTCCACCACCTGCTGCACGGCGTCCTTGGACTCGGGCAGGGCAATGCCGCAGGTCTTTCCGTCCTCGCTGAGGTAGTTGCCGCCATTTTGATACAGGAAGTTCATCCAGGAGGGCTGGGCGTCCAGCTCCATGACGATGGGATACTCACTGCCGCCGGCGGCTGCGATGGCATCCTTGAGGGAGGTGGCGATGGCGCGCATGTCATCCCAGGTCCAGCCGTCCTGAGGCAGCTCCACGCCATAGCGGTCAAAGAGCTCCGTGTTCAGGGCCACGACCACCGTGTCCAGGCCCTTGGGCATGGCGTACTGGCTACCGCCCAGATTGAACGCATTGACGCGGCCCTGGGCATAGGCGCTCATGTCGATGCCGTCGGCTTCAATATAGCTGTCCAGAGGCTCCAGGACACCCGCGTCCACGTACTTGCCCGCATAGGTGTTCATCCAGAACACATCAGGTGCCTCGTTGGTCTCCAGAGAGGCGTCCAGCTTCGTCCAGTAGGTGTCCCAGGGGATCTGCTCAATGGTGACCTGGATCTCGCCTTCGTGGGCGGCGTTGAAGCTGTCCACGTTTTCCTGGATCACCGGCAGCTGGGCCTCGTCCCACAGGGACAGCGTCAGGCTGACGGGACCGTCGGAGTTTCCGCTGCCGCTGTCGCCGCAGCCGGTCAGAGCCGCTGCGGAAAGTGCCATGACGGCGGCCAGGAGCATTGCTGTGAGTTTCTTTTTCATAACCATTCTCCTTATCGTTCTATTGTGTTCGCCCCATATTGGGGAAATCATCGTTGTTTTTCCTCTCCGCAGCCCTGAAGCCGGCGGCAGCTCTGCCGCTCCACAATGGAGTGCGGCAGCAAAATTTCTGCGTGGAGTGCCTGAGGCGGCTGTGAGAACAGCTCCAGTGTCTTTTCCACAAACGCCCCAATGGGCTGGTGAACCGTGGTCAGGGCGGGCCGCACCCGGGTGGCGATGGTCAGATCGTCGTAGCCCAGAACGGATACATCCTCCGGCACCCGCAGTCCGGCATCGTACAGCGCCGCCATGGCGCCCACAGCCAGTTCGTCGCTGAAGGCAAATACCGCCGTGAAACGCCGGTTCTCCGCCAGCGCCGTCTCCATGGCCGTATAGCCGGCCTCATAGGTCACGCCGCCCCGGATAATCTGCTCCTCCGACAGGCTGAGTCCCTGCTCCTCCATCGCCTTGCGGCTGCCGGTGATCCGCTGGAATCCGGCACCGATCTTGCGTTCGTCGTCGGAGAGGAACAAAATCTGCCGATGGCCCAGGCCCAGCAGATAACGTGTTCCCTCATAGGCGGCGGCAATGTCGTTGACATGAATACGGTCAGACTGATGATCCAGCGCCACGCCGCCGCACATCACCGTGCGCAGACCGCAGCCCTGCAGATAGTGGAGGATCTCACTGTCGATCTCCTCTTCAAAGTAGACGACTCCCGCCGGATGCATGCGGTTGACGAAAGTGCGGACAGTCTCCGGTGTGTAGGGATTGTAGCGTAGCAGCATGAATGAATACTCGCCGTCCTCCTCCCGTTCCAAAAGCTCCGCCAGCGTGCGGCTGTAAAAATCGAAACGCAGGTGGGTCAGCAGAATCAAGATGAGTTTTTTCTTCGGTCGACGCACGGCCGGCTCCTGGTCCAGTGCCACCAGCGTACTCTCAATTTTTCCGGCAATTTCCGCGCTGACATTTTCAGTATTGGTCATATAGCGGGAAACGGACGCCGGCGAAACCCCTGCCAGCTCCGCAATCTTGCGAACGGTGATCTTCATAGGCGCCTCCCATTTTGTTTCTGAAACAAAATTTATTATTTCTTTAACAAAATTTTGGGGTAAATAAGAAAATATCTTGTTTTTTTCGATTATAATCGGGCAAAAAATTGCTGTCAATATATCTTTTTTGCCAGAGATTTTCCCGGATTTTGCATTTTTGTTTCTGAAACATTTTACTTTTGTTGTGTTGAAACAACATTTTACGCAAAATTGCAATCCGCAGTATCCGTTTCTTTACGCAAAACGCATATGTGCACTTTTACCTATATATTTTGACAAAAATCGAAGAATTTTTATGTGTATTGACATTTATTTTCTCATCTGCAATACTGTCTTTAATTACTTTGGGTTCTGGGACCCCGTGTATGCCGGGAGGAATCTGCTTGAAACATGTTTCTCTGCGTCTTTCACACGGCCCGGCTCTGCTGGCGCCGATCCTTCGCTTTTCCATTCCGCTGATGCTCACAGGCATCCTGCAGCTGGCCTACAACACCGCCGACTCCGTCATTGTCGGGCGCTACGCCGGCAGCAATTCCCTGGCTGCCGTGGGTGCCACATCGTCCATTATCTTTTTGCTGGTAACACTGTTTACCGGCGTGGCCATCGGTGCCAACTACCTGGCCGCCCGGGACTACGGTGCCGGCGACGCCGGAGCCCTGTTTGAAACGGTCCACTGTGCTGCGCTGCTGAGTGTGATTCTGGGACTGCTGGCAGGCGCATGCGGATTTTTTCTCTCCCCGCCGCTGCTGCGTCTGGCAGGCGCCCCGGCAGATGTACTGCCCCTTTCCACCGTATACCTGCGCATCTACTTTCTGGGCATTCCCGCCCTGGTGGTCTACAACTTCGGCAGTGCCCTGCTGCGGGCCGTGGGAGACACCTTTTATCCGCTGGTCTTCATGGTGATCTCCGGCGCCCTGAACGTGGGGCTGAACCTGCTCTTTGTCATTGTCTTTCATCTGGATGTGGCGGGTGTGGCCATTGCCACCTCTGTTTCTCAGGTGGTTTCCGCCGCGCTGGTCACCGTACGCCTTTGTACCATCCGGGACATCTGCCGGCTGGATCTGCGGAAAATCCGCTTCTATCCGGCAAAGGCGGGCCTGATGCTGAAGGTCGGGCTCTCCGCCGGGCTGCAGGGCATTATCTTCTCCGTGGCCAATGTGATGATCCAATCCGCCGTGAATTCCTTCGGCGCAGCCGTCATTGCCGGCAACACCGCGGCCTCCGGGCTGGAGAACTTTATCCACACCGCCCAGAACACGTTCTATCAGGCTGCCATTACTTTCACCAGCCAGAGCATCGGCGCCCGCAAAATGCGGCAGGCCGTGCAGGTTTTCTGGATCTGCATGGGGCTGACCGTGGGGCTGGGCGTGGTATTGTGCGCCCTCCTGCGTCTGTTCCAGACCCAACTGCTGGGCATCTACATCAAGCCCACGGACGACTCCTATGAGGCCGTCATGGCCGCAGGCGCCGTACGGGTTCTGGCCATCAGTCAGTTTCAGTGGGTAGGCGGTATGATGGAGACGGCCTGCGGCTCCATCCGGGGCCTTGGAAAATCCCTCAACCCCACCGTCACCACGCTCATCGGCGCCTGCGGGCTGCGGGTGGTGTGGCTGTATACGGTGTTTGCCGCTGTGGGCACCATCGAGAGCCTGTACTGGTCCTATCCCATCTCCTGGGTGCTGACGCTGGGAGTACACTGCGTGTTTTTGCTGATATACCGGCGGCAGCTGCTGGCCGGCGAGGAGAAAGGAGAATCCAATGTCCCGTCTTTTTGATCCGGATACCCCGCTGATGCGGGGACTGTCCACCCTGATGGACTGGTTCGTGCTCAGCTTTCTTACGGTGATCTGTGCTCTGCCCGTGTTTACTGCCGGCGCCTCCGCCTGCGCCCTGTACGGAGCCATGGCCGGTCTCTCCAGGGGAGAGACGGCACCGGTACGGTGCTTTTTTTCCCAGTTTCGCCGTTGTTTCCGCCGGTCCGTACCCTGCACGCTGGCTGTCCTGGCTGCCGCCTACTTTTTATATCTGGACACTCAGGCAGTCGCTGCAATCCCGCCCACCCTGCGGATCATTTTTTGGGCCGCCCTTTTCTTTTTCGCCCTCTGCCTGCTGCTCTCAGCGGTATTTCTCCCTCCGCTGATCTGGCGGGACCCCGCCCGGTCTTTTTCTGCCCTGTGGAAGTCCTCCCTGATTCTGGGGATTGGCTGTCTGCCCCGGGCACTGGCCGTACTGGCACTGGCAGCAGTCCCTTTGGGTGTCCTGCTCGTCTTCCCCACGTGGTTTCTGGGCCTGTCGTTTCTCTGGACGTTTTTCTGGCCCGCCCTGACCGGATTTGTCTGGGCTCGTCTGACGCTGCGCCCGCTTGGCGCCGCCTGAGCCTTAAAAGAGAGAGCCGGCTGACCATTTGGTCAGCCG
>NZ_URDP01000064.1 GCF_900546705.1 uncultured Oscillibacter sp.
AGGACCAAGAAGACCGTAATTGCCCATATGGGCGGTTGCGGTCTTTTTTTGTCCGCCGCGGAAAGGAGATTCAATATGAAATGAGCAGTCAGAGCAGGCTGATCCCAGTCAGCTACTACAACGCCTCCCAGGAGGTGCGCCTGTCCGCATACGCGGATACCATCGTCTATGAGCGGGAAGGCCCCCACAGGAACATCCTCCGCGCCGTCCGATTCGGCGGCTACCCGGAGATGGTGCGCGGCCTTGCCGACGCCATCTATGCCGGTGGGACTCTGGACGCCAATATGGGTGACCGTCCCCTATGGCTGGAAAGCCAGGCCAGGCGGTACCGCCGGCAGGTCACCCATGACGGCGTGTATGCCGAGGCGACGCTTCTGGCCATTGACGATGACCAGAAGACGAAGGCCCCCGAAAGCGGCGAAGAGGGGGATGAAGAGCAAGAGGGACAGGAGAAAATGGACCTGCCACCGCGCAAGTGCATCATCTTTTGTCCGGAAAACGACAGGGACCGCCTCTTTGAAGAGGTGGACCGGAAAACATCGGTGCCGCTGATCCCGGAGTTTCGGGACTATGTGCTGGATGAACTGGAGCGCCGGGGAATTTTGAAACGGCTCCAGGTCATCTCCCTGCGGGAGAAGCTGGACGCCTGGGTGCTGTATTGCCGGCAGGATGATTCCAACATCATCTCCGTGGTGGAGGACGGCCTCAAAAGCGGGGCCATCTCCATCCCCGGGACGGTCATCGACCCGGACGGCTTTGACGGCGTGGAGAATGTCACCGGCTACCTGAACACCTTCGGCGTAACGGTAGCCGAGCGCATCCGCGGGCAGTTCCAGCCTCTCTTCGACCCGGCCAGCGAGCCGCTCTCGCCGGAGATTTTGGCTGTGAACGACTATATCCGGAAGCACGCGGGCTATTCCCTCTACGATGCCCAACTTGCCGTGGCCGAGGCGGTGAAGCGCCAACTGCAAAAGCACAAGTGCGGCTTTATTGTTGCAGAGTGCGGGTCCGGCAAGACGAAGATCGGTGCCACGGCCATGGCCGCCGTGTACGCCCTGCGGGCGGAGCAGGCCGGCCGGGGGCTGCAAAAGACTTTTAATGTGATCCTGTGCCCCTCCCATGTGGCCAACAAATGGGCGCGGGAGATCGGCGAGACCCTGCCGGACACCGCCGGCGTGGTGGTGCGTAGCAACACGGAACTGGACCGGCTCTACGACCTGTACGAAAAGGGCGACAGGAGCATCTACGCCATCATCTCCAAGGAGAAGGCCCGGGACGGCTACATGAAGCGGCCCGCCGTGATCTGGAACCGGCACAAGAAGGCGTATCTCTGCCCGGACTGCCTGGAGCCCATTGAGGCGTCCTTCACGGAGGACGGCATCCGGTACACGGGCAAGGTCAACCAGTTTTTCTTCCGCACGGAGAACCGCAAAAACCACAAGTGCGGCAACTGCGGCAGCCTCCTCTGGGCGCCGGTCAATCCCGGCCATGCCAGCGAGTGGGTGAAGTTAGGCGCCTATGGCTGGATCCACCGCCGCCTTGCGGCGGAGCATCTTACGAAGACGAAGCATGAGCCGACGCTGGAGCAGATCCGGACGGTCGCGGAAAACCCGGATGGGTACTACCCCACCGTGGGGGCCTGCCGGCGCTATCCCATGAGCGCCTACATCAAGCGCAAGTACAAAGGGAAACTTGACGGCTGCATTGTGGACGAACTCCACGAGTACAACAACGACAGCGGCCAGGGCGACGCCATGGCGGAGATCTTCTCTGTGGCGGACCGGGTCATCGGGATGACCGCCACCCTCATCAACGGCTACTCCTCCGGCATCTTCCACCTGCTCTACCGGGTCTGCCCCGACCTTATGATGCAGGACGGCAAGCCCTACAGCGCCCCCGCCGAATTTGACGCGGAGTACGGCGTGGTGGAGAACACCTATGAGGAGGACGAGCAAGATTATGCGGTCAACCGCAGGGCCCACAGGCGAAAGACGAGAACCAGGCAGCTGCCCGGAGTCTCCCCGCTGGTCTACTCCCGGTTTTTGCTGGAGCAGACCGCTTTCCTCTCCCTGTCGGATATGGGCAAGGACCTTCCCGACTATGAGGAGATCCCGATCCCGCTGGATATGGAAGAGGAGGTCGCCGAGGAGTACAGGCGCATCGAGAGCATCCTGCGGAAAATCCTGAAAACAGGCGGAAAGGCCGCAAGGCGCATCCTCTCGGCCTACCTCAATCTGCTCACCGCCTACCCGGACCAGCCCTATGACCAGCCGCCTATTCTGGACCCGGACTCCGGAGAACCGCTGGTAGAACCGCTGGACATGGGCGATTTTGACACCGTCGGCGCAAAAGAGCAGGCTGTTCTGGACATCGTGCGGCGCAAGGTGGCACAGGGCGAGCGGGTCCTGGTCTACACCAGCTGGACGCGCACCGACTCCCAGCAGAAACTTCTGAAACTGCTGACCGGGGCGGGCTACCGCACGGAGATCATGAGCGAGAAGATCCGCCCCCGCGCCCGGGAGGAGTGGGTGCAAAAGCGCCTTTCCGCCGGGCTGCAGGTGCTCATCACCAATCCCAGCCTCGTGGAGACCGGCCTCGACCTGAACGCCTTCACCACCCTCGTCTTCTACAGCATGGGCTACAAACTGTTCACGCTGCGGCAGGCGTCCCGGCGCTCCTGGCGCATCAACCAGACGGCGCCCCGGGTGGAGGTCTATCTGCTCTACTACAAGGACACCATGCAGCACAAGGCCATGAAACTCATGGCATCCAAACTGGCGGTGGCGGGCATCATCGAGGGCAACTTCACCGAGGAGGGCCTGGCGGCCATGAGCGATGTGCAGGACATGACCTCCCAGATGGCCAAGGAACTGATGCTGGGCATCCGGGACAATGTGGAGGACATCGCATCCGCCTTCAAGAAGATGGCCATTATTAACCCCGGGCGGAGCGAGCCGCAGGCGGAAAGCGCCGCAGAGAAGTCCGAAGCCGCGGTAGATCCGCCGGCGCGTGATCTCCGGGAAACGGTGTTCACTGAGTCCGCCCCCATGTCCGCACCTTTGCCAGAACCCACAGAACCCCGAAGGCGTATCGACCCCGAAAAGGCTGCAGAACTGGCGGCGATCCTGGAGAAGTCACAGAAGTCCAAGCGAACAAGGAAGACCGTAGTAGACAAAAATCAAATGTCCATCTTTGATTTTGTGGCATGAGAAAAACGATTCTGATTGGAGGAATTATTTTGGAAAATGCGAAACTGATGAGACCGTTGTTTTACTGCAATATGTTCAATGCGGACGGCAAAAGAATGCGGGCTGTCTTCGAGCGTGAGGTTTCCAACGGCACGGACGCCTACCGCCTCTGGCACGGCAGCGGCATCCCTGACCGAGATTATCCTCGAGCGGAAAACGACAAGCATCTGCTCTATGTGGAACTCCACGGGTATCTGGCACCATTGGGAATGACCGAGTACGACCTGGTCAACCACTGCGGCGATCCACTTGCCATTGTGGAGTTGTATGGGGGCGAAGAAGAACGCAGAGCGCATTTCGACAAGCTCCACAAGGCCGAGCAGGCCTATACCGTGGAGATTCCCAAGGCCCTGGAGATCGAGAGTGAGGCAATCCGCCGTCTCGGGAGCGCTCCCGAACACCAGGTCGACTACATTAAGAAGATCGTGGATGGACATATTTCCACCTACCTGGAAGCCAAGGGGAACGGCGGTGAGACTTTTCCCGATTTTATCGGCGCGGCAGCTCTGGATGAACTCGATCTGTGCAGGGAACTGTCCGCCAAGTACCGGATGAAGAAACAGGCAGAGCGTGCGGCTCTGCAGGCAAAGGCTGAGGAGGAACACAAACGGAAACGCGAGGAGACCAACCGAAAGGCGAATGAGCAGATTCAAAAGGCAATCCATGTACTGAAGCATGAGGGCGTGCTGGATAATGAGGACATCCGGCTGTACCGGGAGGACGGAGGCTATGGCAGTTACGCCATTGTCAACCATCTGATGCGGCTGTACGGGGTGGAAGTCCCCCTCCGTACCCAGGGATGGATTAACGAGAAACTGATCAGCCTGAGAATTGCAAATGGCCGCTGCAGCGACCTGAGATACCGGACCAGAAAGGGCGGCCGGTGCTCGGACAAGATCTTTGACTGTGTCAATGCTCTCATTGAAAAGGTCTGTGCAGAAACGGAGGCAGCGGCATGAAGATCACCATGAACCGACTGGAGGCCCTGTCCCTTGCCAAAGCGGCAGAGAGCATTGTCCCCAGCAAGGCCACCATGGACGAACTGCGGTGTGTGCTGCTGGAAAGTGGCGAGGACGGCAAGTTGACTATGGCGGCCACCAACAACGAGGTGGCTCTGGAGCTGCGTATGCCGGCGCGGGTCATGGAGGCAGGAGCCCTGCTCATCAATGCAAAACTCTTTGCCAATATGCTGGGGGTCCTGGGCGGCGAGACTGTTTCCCTCCAGGGTGAGGACGGGCGGCAAGCTGAGATCACAAGCGGCTCATGCCACTATACTATCCCTGTCCTGTCCGTATCCAATTATCCCCGTGCGGAGATCCCCTTCCCGGAGGACACCGTGACGGTCAAAAATATTCCCCACATGGCAGCCCGGACGATCTTCGCGGCCTCGGAAAATGAGGGCAAGCCCACCATGCGGTGCGTCAAACTGGTTTTCGTCAGCGACGGCCTGAAGGCGGTGAGTTACGATGGCTCCCGTCTTGTTTCCGCCAAGGGGGACAGCCGGGGTGAGGCGTCAGCCAGCCTGCTGATTCCCGCTGCGTCTCTTAATAAACTGGCCCGCCTAGTGAGCAACAGGGATGAACTGGATGTGGGCACCACCGGCAAGAGTGTGGTATTCATGAAGACGGACTTCCTGTTTTCCGCTCGGCTGTTGGATGGGGAGCATGTAGACGACGATCTGCTGCTAAGGAGCGTACAGAGTTCCTTTACCATTCTCACGGACGCCGCCGCGCTCTACGATGCGGTTTCCGCTATCTCCGTGGTAGCGGATGACTACGGCGTGCTCAGCCTAAGTTTTGCGGGCAACCGGATCCGGGTGCGTTGTGAAGGTGCGAACTGCTCGTCCATACGTGACATGGAGGTCGTGGCGCTGTCCGGCGCGCCGGAAGGCGAATACTGGTACAATGCCCGCCAGCTATCCCAGTGCCTGGCCGCCCTTGGCGGCACACTGATGCTGGAAGTGGGACAAAACGGGGTGCTGGTCATGCGCACTGATGAACTGGTGTGCCTGCAGATGTCCCGGCGCAAGCCCACGCTGCTTCGGGCAAAGGAAGAAAAAGAACAGAAAAAAGCGGTCCAGACGGCCGCATAAGGAGGGATGTCATTGGAGCGTTCGGAGATCTGCCGCTACTGTGGCGGCGTGATCCGCCTTGTGCCTGCCAGGGCGGTCTACGGCTCCGCCGTCAAGCGCCTGGGCCTGGAGAAGGAGTATATCTACCAGTGCCAGAACTGCAATGCCCGGGTCGGATGCCACAAGGGCACGACGCGGGCCCTGGGCCATGTGGCCAACGAGACTCTGCGGCTCAAGCGAATAGAGACTCACCAGGTCTTTGACGCCTTTTGGAAACACAAAGGCATGAGCCGTACCAAGGGTTACCAGTGGCTGGCCAGGCAGATGGGGCTTCCCGAGCGGCTGGTACACATTGGCGGATTTGAGATGGACCAGTGCCAGAAGGTCATCGACCTTTGCAGAAAAGAACAGGAGGGCGCAGCGTAATGTGCGAAAAAAGCAAATG
>NZ_URDP01000065.1 GCF_900546705.1 uncultured Oscillibacter sp.
ATGGGAGTCGAACCCACCTATGCAGCTTGGGAAGCTGCCGTTCTACCGATGAACTATAGCCGCGAGCCTGTGAGGTATTATACCAGACCTTTCTCCGAAATGCAACACGAAAAATGTCGTGGCATGAACTGCCCCGACCGCACATACACTGTACCACTGCTGCAAGGGGGAATGGACATGAAGCGATTTTTAACGGCCCTGTGCGCGGCCTTGCTGCTCTCCACCAGCGCAGGCGCCCTGGAGGTCTCGGCACCTGCGGCGGTGCTGATGGAAAAGGAGACGGGCACCGTGCTCTACGAAAAGGACGCCCACGCCAAGCTGGAGCCCGCCAGCGTCACCAAGGTCATGACCCTGCTTTTGACCATGGAGGCCATCGACGCCGGGCAGCTGCGCTACGACACGGTCATCACCGCCTCCGCCCACGCCTGCTCCATGGGCGGCAGCCAGATCTGGCTGGAGGAAAACGAGCAGATGACCGTGGACGACATGCTCAAGGCAGTGTGCGTGGTCTCCGCCAACGACTGCGCCGTGGCCCTGGCGGAGGCTGTGGCCGGCAGCGAGGAGGCGTTCGTGGAAAAGATGAACCAGCGGGCAGCGGAGCTGGGTATGAACGACACCACCTTCAAAAACGCCACCGGCCTGCCTGCAGAGGGACACGTCACCTCCGCCTGGGACATCGCCCTCATGAGCCGGGAGCTGATTTTAAATCACCCGGACATCCGCAACTACACCACCATCTGGATGGACTCCCTGCGGGGCGGGAAGTCCGAGCTGGTGAACACCAACAAGCTCATCCGCTTCTACGAGGGTGCCACAGGCCTGAAGACCGGCTCCACCGACTCCGCCCTCTACTGCCTCTCCGGTACAGCGGAGCGGGACGGCATGGAGCTCATCGCCGTCATCATGAAGGCGCCCACCTCCGCCCAGCGGTTCGACGACGCCAAGGCCCTGCTGAACTACGGCTTTTCCACCTACTCCCTGGAGACGATCGTGCCCCAGGAGGCGCTGCCGCCCGTTCCCGTGGAGCTGGGCACCCAGGCCACCGTACAGCCGGTGCTGGGCGATGGGGCCACGCTGCTGCTGGAGAAGGCAAAGGCCTCTCAGCTCAGTCAGGCAGTCACACTGGCCGATACCGTGGCCGCGCCGGTAGCTCTGGGCGACGTACTGGGTACTCTCACCGTCACCGCTGGGGAGGAGACGGTGGCCCAGATTCCCATCGTGGCAGGCGAGTCCGTGGACCGCATCACCTTCTCTCAGATGTTCACGCGGCTGCTGCGGACCGCGTTTTTGGGCGGGTGATGGATTTCGGCCCCGTACGACGGTTTTCTCTTGCTGTCCCATGGCGGGAATGCTATACTTTTTATAGCATGGCGTTCGCGCCATTACATAAGAAAGGACTTGTTTACCATGCTGGATGTAAAGCTGTTCCATATGAAATCCTTCCTGCCCATGCCCTATGAGGCGGCGCTGGCTCCCCGGCTCAAGCGCGCCCATGACATGCTGCAGACCGGAAACGGCCTGGGCGGTGAGTTCACCGGCTGGGTGCACCTGCCCCGGGACTATGACAAGGCCGAATTTGCCCGCATCAAGACCGCCGCAGACAAAATCTGCCATGACTCCAAGGCCCTGGTGGTCATCGGCATCGGCGGCTCCTACCTGGGTGCCCGGGGTGTGATCGACTGCCTGTGCTCTCCCAACTACAATCTCAAGAAGAAGGATACCCCCAACATCTACTTCGCCGGCAACGGCCTGTCCGCCGACGCCCTGCAGGAGATTCTGGACTTGGTGGAGGATCAGGATTTCTCCGTCAACGTCATCTCCAAGTCCGGCACCACCACCGAGCCCGCCGTGGCCTTCCGGTTCTTCCGGGCCGCTCTCGAGAAAAAGTATGGCAAGGACGGCGCCCGCAGCCGCATCTATGCCACCACCGACAAGGCCCGGGGCGCCCTGAAGTCCCTGGCCGACGCCGAGGGCTGGGAGACATTCGTGGTGCCCGATGAGGTGGGCGGCCGCTTCTCCGTGCTCACCGCCGTGGGCCTTCTGCCCATCGCCGTGGCCGGTGTGGACATTGACGAACTCATGGCCGGTGCCGCCGAGATGATGGAGCGGTGCAACGACGCCTCTTTCGACTGCCCCGCCTGGCGCTATGCCGCCATCCGCTACGAGCTCTACCGCTCCGGCCGCTCCGTGGAGCTGCTGGCCTGCTACGATCCCGCCTTCCGCTTCATGCTGGAGTGGTGGAAGCAGCTCTTCGGCGAGAGCGAGGGTAAGGACGACAAGGGTCTGTTCCCCGCCAGTGTGGAGTTCACCGCAGACCTCCACTCCATGGGCCAGTACATCCAGCAGGGCCGCCGCCTCATGTTCGAGACGGTGGTGCGCCTGGGCGCCTCCCACAGCCAGCTGACCGTGCCCGCCGACGCCCACGACGGCGACGGTCTCAACTTCCTGGCCGGCACCAGCATGGACTTTATCCGGGACCGGGCCATGGAGGGCACATTGCTTGCCCACACAGAGGGCGGCGTGCCCAACATTATCGTGGAGGCCGACGGCAAGACCCCCCGGGCCCTGGGTCAGTTCATCTACTTCTTCGAGTACGCCTGCGGACTGTCCGGGTATCTTCTGGACGTGAACCCCTTCGACCAGCCCGGTGTGGAGGCCTACAAGAAGAACATGTTCGCCCTGCTGGGCAAGCCCGGCTATGAAGATCGCCGGGCAGAGCTGGAGGCCAAGCTGGCTCAGTGAACGCGTATTGTCAATGCCTATTGTAAACAAAGATTGAACTTGCTTTTTTGCATTGTTTTTTACGCGATCTTATGCTATGCTGAACACAGGATAATTATCCCCCCGGCGATTCTATTTGACAGGAGTGATTGACTATGGTCAGACTTATTATGGGCGTGAAGGGCTCCGGCAAGACCAAGCGGCTCATCGAACTGATCAACAACGCGGCGAAGGACGAGCCCGGCAACGTGGTTTGCGTGGAGGCTTCCCGGAACCTGACTTATGATATCCACTATCATATCCGGCTGATCGACGCCCAGGAATATAAACTCAACAGCTATGATCTGCTGCGCGGCTTCATCAGCGGCCTCTATGCGGGCAACTACGACATTTCCCACGTGTTCATCGACAATCTGCTCAAGATCGTCGGCGGGGAAGTGGGCAGCGATACCGAAAACTTCGTGAACTGGCTGGATCGCTTCGGCGAGCAGAACAACATCAAGTTCACCGTCTGCATCAGCGCGGATGCTTCCGCCGCTACGGACGGCATGCAGAAGTTCCTGTAATTTCCCATCTGCAAAAAAGAGGCGGGCCTGAGGCCCGCCTCTTTGCTTTATTCAGTCCAATCGAAGGCCCGCGCAAAACAGTTGGGAGGCCGCGTCCGTGTCGCTCAGGCACACACGGTTCACTCCAAAAAACGCACACATACGCACCCGCTCCCGCACGCTCTGCTCGTTCAGATACCATACTGTCGTGGTCCCGCCGCTCTCCTGCTTCATCAGATACGAGCAGGCATAGCGCTGGGCATAGTAGGAATGGGCACCCTCCGCCAGCATTGTCTCCACCTCCGTGCCGGGCAGCGTCCGCTCCCGGCCGTTTTCCCAGGCGCTGGCAGTGGTGGTCAGCAGCAGACACAGCCGGCTCTCATCCACGTCCCCGCTCAGGCGGGAGAGGGCGTAGTACACCTCCTCCAGCGGCTCCATAGGGGCGGTGACAGCGCCGCCTACTTCCTTTTCATAGGCTGCGATCCGCACCACCAGACAGTCCGCCGCCTGTCCCAGAGCCCGGTAGTCATACGCAGGCTCCGTACCGGCATCCCAGGAGGGGGCGTCGGCCGCCACATAGAGGAGCTTTTCTCCAAGACTTCCGTCCAGCGCCTGGGCCAGCGCCGTCAGCGCCTGCTGATCCTGCTGACTCCGGGCCGGCAGATCCAGGTAAACACCGTCATAGCCGCCGGCGTCTACCGCCTCCGCCACGGCCGCAGCCAGTTCCCCGGCGCTGTGGCTGAGCACTGTACCGGCGGCGGTCACATGCAGGAGCGCCTTGGCCCCGGCGGCGCGGACCGCCTGCTCAAAGGCCTGTTCCCGCTCCGCGGCGGGCCGGTTCACCTGAGCTGTGCCGCCGTACGTAATGCGGCCGCCGGTGAGGGCCACTGCCGTATAGCCGCTCCAGTCCCCGCTGCCGTCGCCGGAGCACACGCCCACCAGAGAAGGCGCGGCATGGCAGGCGTCATATACCCGCATGAGCATGACGGCCGCCTGTTCCCGGGTAGCGGCCTTTTCCGGGGAAAAGGTGGTCTTGGACGTGCCGTTGACAATGCCCAGCTCATAGGCCATGGCCAGATACCCGGCGCCGGTCTCCACATCGGTAAAGGGCATGGGCAGGTCCTGGGCAAGGCCGGCGATGGTGCCGTAGCCGAGGGTCCGCACCAGCATGACAGCCAGCTCCTCCCGGGTGATGGGGTCATTCGGGCGGAAGGTATCTGTCTGGCTCGTGATGGCCCCGTGGACATAGGCCGTCTCCACCGCGGAATAATACCAGACATCCGGGTCCTGCACATCCCGGTAGGTGGGAGCGGACGGCGTCACCAGTTCCCAACCGGACAGGCGGCACAGGGACACCACGAAGGCGGCGCGGGTCATGGGTCGGCCCATACCGAAGCGGTCGGCGCTCTGCCCCTGGAGCACGCCCAGCTCCACGCAGCGGTAAATATCCTCCGCCGCCCAGCTGTCTGCCGGTACGTCCGCAAAGCCGGCAGCCCGGGCCCGGGGCACTGCGCACAGTACCACCGCCGCGGCCAGAAGGCCGGAGAATAATCGGCAAAAACGATTTTTCATGAACTTGTCTCCTTTTTCGTGAAAAATTCACGGCTGCTATTGTATCAAAATTTGGCACTTCCGTCAAATAAACCCTGTCGAATGGCGGAAATTGCCCGGGAATACAGGGGCTGCGCTCACATTTTTTCTTTACCTTGGTTTATCCATCTGCTATAATAGAATAGTTATTTTGGCGCATTGCACATACATGAAAGGAGGGTGCTTTCCGTGAAGTTTCAAAAGTGGAATATCGGCACGCCGGATGAGCGGGATGTCGCCCTTCTGCGCTCGGCGGGATACCCCTGCCTGCTGTCCACGGTGCTGGCCGCCCGGGGCATTACCACGGCGGAGGCCGCCGCGGAGTTTTTGGAGCGGTCCCGAAAGCTGACCTATTCCCCCATGCTGCTCAAGGACATGGACAAGGCCGTCGAACGGATCCAGCGGGCCATCAGTCAAAAAGAAACCATTGCCGTATTCGGTGATTACGACGTGGACGGCATCACCTCCACCGTGCTGCTGCGGGACTATCTGCAAAGCTGCGGCGTCCGCTGCCTGCGCTACATTCCCCGGCGCATCGAGGACGGCTACGGCCTCAGCCGGGACGCCATCCGGGGACTGCGGGACCAGGGCGCCACGCTGATGGTCACCGTGGACTGCGGCATCACCGGCAACGAAGAGGTGGACTACGCCAATTCCCTGGGCATGGACGTGGTGGTCACGGATCACCACGAGTGCAAGGAGACGCTCCCCGCCGCCGCCGCGGTGGTAGACCCCCACCGCTCCGACTGTCCCTACCCCTTCAAGCACCTGGCCGGTGTGGGCGTGGCGCTGATGCTGGTGCTGGCCCTGGGCGGTGAGAGCCGGGAGGACGCCCTGTTCGCCCGGTACTGCACCCTGGCTGCCATCGGCACCATCGCCGA
>NZ_URDP01000066.1 GCF_900546705.1 uncultured Oscillibacter sp.
ACCCGGATCTCAGAGGTATTGATCATCTGGATGTTGATGCCCGCCTCATAGAGGGCCTCGAACATCTTGGCAGCCACACCGCAGTTGCTCATGAGGCCCGCGCCCACGATGGATACCTTGCCGATGGCCTCGTCGGGCTCCAGGTGGTCGAACCGAAGCGTCTCCTTGTGCTCATTGAGCAGCCGCTCCGCCTCTTCCAGATCTTTTTTGTGTACGGTAAATGCAATATCCTTGGTATCTTCCCGGCCGATGGACTGCAAAATCAGATCCACGTTGATGTTGTTGCGGCTGAGCAGGTCAAACACCTGGAATGCCACGCCGGGATTATGCTGCAGCCCCACCAGAGCGATGCGGGCGATGCTCACGTCCTTTGCCACGCCGGCAATATTGGTTTTCTCCACTTTTGTAACCTCCTTGACTTTCGTACCGGGCTTGCGCTCCAGGCTGGAGAGCACCTCCAGATTCACCCGGAACTTCTTTGCCAGCTCCACGCTGCGGTTGTGCAGCACCTGGGCGCCCTGGCTGGCCAGCTCCAGCATTTCGTCATAGGTGATCTCGTCCAGCTTGCGGGCATTGGGCACGATGCGCGGATCGGTGGTGTAGACGCCGTCCACGTCCGTATAGATCTGGCAGAGCTTTGCATGAAACGCCGCCGCCAGCGCCACGGCGCTGGTATCAGAGCCGCCTCGTCCCAGAGTCGTCACGTCGCCCTGCCGGTCCACGCCCTGGAAGCCGGTAACCAGAACGATCCGGTGCTGGTCCAGCTCCGACTGAATCCGCTCGGAGTCAATCCGCTTGATGCGGGCGTCAGCGTGGACGCCGGTGGACTGGATGCCCACCTGCCAGGCCGTCAGCGATACGCACGGCAGCCCCATGGCCTCCAGGGCCATGGCACACAGCGCCACAGAGATCTGTTCGCCGGTGGACAGCAGCATATCCATCTCCCGCTTGGAGGCGTGGGGGTTGATCTCCTCCGCCTTGGCAATCAGGTCGTCGGTGGTATCGCCCTGAGCAGAGAGCACCACGATCACGTCATTGCCCTCCAGGTAGGTCTCCGCGATGATACCGGCCACGTTGCGGATGCGCTGGGCATCCCGGACGGAGCTGCCGCCGAATTTTTGTACAATCAAACTCATAGTGTTTCCTTCTTTGCCTCAGATTGGTTTGCGTCCCCCTGTTCATGGTATGCCGGCAGCCGCCGGAGCGTACCTCAGTCCAGCACACGCATGCGGGCGGTCACTTTCAGTCCGGCAGAGTTCCGGGCCGCCTCGCGCCCGGAGATCTTCTCCGTCAGAAATACGGTACCGTCCTCCTCGGAGAGCACTTCCACCTCTCCAAAGGCCGCTGCCACCGGCGCAAGTCCATCTTCCACGCGGAAATACCAGCGGCTGTCCAGGTTCTCGGGGTCCGCAAAGCCGGCGGTATCGGCGTTCCAGCCGATCTCCTCCCGGCGGGGACTGGACTGCAGCGCCTCCATCACATCCGCCACACAGGCGGAGGCCGTGGGCAGCGCGCCGGCGCCCTTGCCGTAAAACATGACCTCACCGGTGGCGTTGCCACGCACCACCACCGCGTTGAACACGTCCTCTACGTTGGCAAGAGGCGTATCCTCCCGGATCAGGTGAGGCGCAACATAGGCACTGCGCCGCCCGCCGTCCAGCCGCACGGCCCGGCCCAGCAGTTTGACCCGGTAGCCCGCCCGTGCCGCCGTCTTCACGTCCCGCAGATCCAGACCGCTGATGCCTTCCATGGGCACGGCGGCGGGGTCGGTCTGGCGGCCGAAGGCCAGGTCCGCCAGGATGCAGGTCTTGCGCCCGGCGTCGATGCCCTCCACGTCCGCCGTGGGATCGGCCTCGGCGTAGCCCTTTTCCTGGGCCTCCCGCAGCGCGTCGGCAAAGGAAGCGCCGGTGCACACCATGCGGGTGAGAATGTAATTGGTGGTGCCGTTGAGAATGCCGTACACCTCGTCGATCCGGTTGGCGGCCATGCACTGGGTCAGCGGATGCAAAATGGGGATGCCGCCGCCCACGCTGGCCTCAAAGAGGTAGCTTACGCCGCGGCGGCGGGCCAGCGCCAAAAGCTCGCAGCCCCGCTCGGCCACCAGCTGCTTGTTGGCGGTAACCACATGCTTGCCTGCCTCCAGAGCCCGGCGGGTGTATTCATAGGCGGCCTCCACGCCGCCGATGGTTTCCACCACCACCCGGATGTCCGGATCGTGCTCAATGCGGCCGAAGTCGTCCGTCATCAGCTGGCGGTAGGGGCCGTCCTTGAAGTGTCGTACCAGGACGGTTTTGACCTGCAGCGGCTCCCCCAGTTTGTGCTCGATCTGCCGGGCGTTTTCCGCCACTACCTTGGCAACGCCCGTCCCCACGGTGCCAAGGCCCATAATTGCGATTTGAATCATCTCTCTACTGTCCTTTCCTGCTCAGCCAGCCAGAATTTCAAATTTGATGACATCGTCCAGGCTGGACACATCACTCATCAGCTGCTCCAAAGACTCCTCCATCTCCGAGGTCTCCGCGGAGATGGTCACCGCCGCGCAGCCGTTGGTGGGGATGCTCTGGTTGATGGTGAGGATGTTGGCGCCGGAGGATGCGAATACCGTCAGCACCCGGGACAAAATGCCCGCGTTGTCCTTGAGCATGGCGTAAAAGGTGATGATGTGCTCGGACTTCATGTCGTTGAAGGGCTGTACGGAGTCCTTGTACTTGTAAAATGCGCTGCGGCTGATCCCCGCCAGGCGGGTGGCCGCACCCACGGTGTCCACCTCTCCGGTCTGCATCATGCGCTTGGCCTCCGCCACTTTGATAAAAATTTCCGGCAGCGCGTCCGCCGTCACGATGTAGTATTTAATCTCTCTGGCCATTTTGTTTTCCTCCTACGGTCATTTGTCCATCTACGTTGTCCATCTTAGCAAAAAAAAACCGCCCTTGCAACGAAAAGAGCGAAAATTTTTTTGGATAATCCAGAAAACACCAAGGAGCTTCGTCCGCTCCCTGTGGGCAATTTGCCCAACAGAGGGCGCCCGACCTGCCGGCCGGGCGCCCTCTGTCCTCATTGTACGCCTTTTTCCGCCTGGTAGACCGCCTTCATGGCCCGATACGTCTCGTAGCAATCCAGCTTGGCCACCGTCTCAAAGGGTGCGTGCATGCTCAGCACCGGCACGCCCGCGTCCAGCGTGGTGATGTTGCGGTTGGCCATATAGGCCGCCACGGTGCCGCCGCCGCCGGCGTCCACCTTGCCCAGCTCCGCGATCTGCCAGACCACGCCGCAGCGGTCCAGAAGGCCGCGGACATAGGCCACAGTCTCAGCGTCCGCGTCGGAGGCGCCGGACTTGCCCCGGGCACCGGTGTACTTGCAAAGGCCCACGCCGTAGTTGACATAGGCGGCGTTGCGCTTTTCGTACACCTCGCCGTAATCGGGGTCGTAAGCCGCCGTCACGTCGGCGCTGAGGCAGAAGGAGTTTGCATAGCAATGCCGCAGCGCCACGCCCTGGGCGGCGCACAGATCCTCCATGAACGTATCGAATGCAGCGGACTGCATGCCCGTCACGCCGTCGGAGCCGATCTCCTCCTTGTCCGCCAGCATGCACACAGCAGTGCGCTCCGGCGTCTCCTCCAGGTCCAGCAGCGCCCGCAGTGCCGCGTAGCCGCACACCCGGTCGTCGTGGCCGTAGGCGCCGATCAGCGAGCGGTCCAGACCGATGTCACAGGCGTTCACCGCGGGGACCGCCTCCAGCTCGGCGGAGGTGAAGTCGTCCTCCGTAAAGCCGTACTTCTCATAAAGCAGCTTCATGACCGCCAGCTTCACCCGATTGGTGTCCTCCTCGTCTCCCAGGGGACGGCTGCCGATTACCAGGTTCAGCGTCTCACCGGGAACCGCCTCGCTCAGGGGCTTCTTTCCCTGCTCCATGCCCAGGTGGGGCAGCAAATCCGTGATGACCAGCCTGGGGTCACCGGGGTCCGCGCCCAGGTTCACCTCCACCCGGGTGCCGTCCTTCCGTGCCACCACGCCCCGCAGTTCCAGGGGAATGGTCACCCACTGATACTTGCGCAGCCCGCCGTAGTAATGGGTCTTGAGATAGGCCACTTCCGTGTCCTCATAAAGGGGATTGGGCTTGAGGTCCAGACGGGGAGAGTCAATATGGGCCGCGGCGATCTGGACGCCCCGGTCCAGGCTTTCCCGGCCGATGTGGGCCAGCATGACCGCCTTGCCCCGGTTGCATACATACACCTTGTCCCCGGGCTTTACCTCCATGCCCGGCGCAAAGGGACGATAGCCCTTCTCCTCCGCCAGGCGCACCGTCTCCGCCGCGCACAGCCGCTCGGTCTTTCCGGCATCCAAAAATGCCATATAATCCCGGCAATAGGCCTCCATATGGGTCAGCGCCGCCTCATCCAGCCGGTCGTAGCCGTTTTTCCGGTCGGAGAGCAGCTGCTTTTTCAGTTCCTTGACATCAGGCTTTTCCATGTGCCTTTTCCTCCTTCACGTCTTCGATAAGCCGTTCAAAAAATTCCCGGGCCTCCTGCTGGAAGGCCTCCGCCGTATCCGCGCCGTTGTTGAGCTCGCAGTCGCACTTGCTGCGGTAGTACTCGTCGGGCTTCTGGGCCGAGATCCGCAGCCGGGCATACTGCTCAGAGATGCCGTCCCGGGCCATGATGCGCCGCACCCGCAGCTCCAGGGGAGAGGTGACGGCCACTGTCCGGTCGCACAGCTCCCCGGCGCCGCTCTCCAGCAGATTGATGGCGTCGATGGCGTAGATTCCCGCGTCGCTCTGGGACAGCCGCCGGCTGATCTCCGGCCGCAGGAACCGGTAGACAATGGCGTTGAGCTGCTCCATGCGGTCCTTGTCCTCAAAGACCTCCTTGCCCAGCCGCTGGCGGTCCAGACTGCCGTCGATGCTGAACACTCCGGGGAATGTGGTATGGATGGCGTTGCGCATGTCCTCGTTGTGCTCCAGCATGTCGTGGTAGAGGGCATCACAGTCGATGACCACGCCGCCCAGAGACTCGATGGCCCGCAGGGCGCTGGTCTTGCCCGCGCCGGTGCCGCCGGTCAGGCCCAGCACCACCTTGGTGCTGTCCGCCTCGATCACGTGGAAGCCGGCGGCCTTTTTCAGCCGGTTGCCCACCGCCAGGCCCAGTCCCCGGTTGTCCGGGCACTGGGCGTAGATCTCCTGGACGCCGCTGTTATCAAAGGTACGCAGGGCGTCAAACACCCGCTGGGAGTGGGCCAGCTTGTCGCCGCTGGGTCCCAGGGTGTGCACCTCCTGCTCTGCGAAGAGGTGGGCGTACTCGTCAAAGCAGATGACGCCGTCTCCCGGCTTGACCAGGCGCAGAATCTCCCGGGCGGACTTGTCCGGCGCGCCCGTGACCACCGTCACCGGGGCCTTGGGGGCGTAGTGGCGGTACTTCATGCCCGGGGCCTTGGGCTTTTCGCCCTCCCCCAGAGCCCGGGTCACCGCCTTGTCCACATCGATGTGGCCGATGAGCCGCTCCAGGTCCTCCAGGGGCAGTCCGCCGGGTCGCAGCAGCCGGGGCGGCGTGCAGGTCAAATCCAGGATGGTGGACTCCACGCCCACCGCGCAGGGACCGCCGTCCACCACGCCCTCGATCTTGCCGTCCATGTCCTCCAGCACGTCCTGGGC
>NZ_URDP01000067.1 GCF_900546705.1 uncultured Oscillibacter sp.
GCCGGTGACGGCGTACATGGCGCCGGCCAGGGCGAAGACCATGATGTTGGTAGCAAACACGTTGACGCCGGAGACCCGGGCAGCCTCTTCATTGGCGCCCAGAGCGAACATGTTCTTGCCGAAGGTGGTCTTGTTCCAGACGAACCACATGACAGCGGTGCAGATCAGGGCAATCCACACATAGTTGGGGATGGGGGTACCGCCGATCTTGAGCACGGAGCCGGTAATGAAGCTGGAGTAGGACTTGTCCAGGCCGGAGATGGCCATGCCGTTGTTGTTGCCGGCGTTGACGTAGCGCAGCAGCAGCGTGTAGATAATCAGCTGGCTGGCCAGGGTGACGATGAAGGGATGCAGCTTGAACTTGGCCACGAAGAAGCCGTTGAAGGCGCCGATGGCTCCGCCGATGAGCATGGCCAGCAGCAGCACCAGGATGACGGGCGGCGGGGTCAGATTCACCCACATCTTGCTGGCCGCGTCCACGGCCTGCAAAAGGGAAGCGGAGATGCAGGCGGTCAGGCCCACGATACGGCCCGCGCTCAGGTCGGTACCGGTCAGCACAATGCAGCCGCCCACGCCCAGAGCCACGGGCAGATACGCGCAGGTCTGGGAGAGGATATTGATGATGGATGCGGGCTTGCGGAAGTTGGGATTGACAATCGCGATGTAGATGACTGCCAGGATCATAATGATGATCAGGGCGTTGTTGAGAATCATATCGCCCACATGCCGGGCGGTCAGGGGCTGCTTGGCCGCGGCCTTGGCGCCCTTTTCCAGTGTTTTGGATTCCTTACTCATAGGTGTTGTCCCCCTCTATTACACATATTTGGCGGCCAGGGTCAGGATCTCTTCCTGGCTGGTGTTCTTGGCATCCACCTCGCCGGCCAGAATGCCGCCGGACATGACCAGAATCCGGTCGCACACGCCCAGCAGCTCCGGCATCTCGGACGAAACCATGATGACGCCCTTGCCCTCCTTGGCAAGGTCAATGATCAGCTGATAGATCTCATACTTGGCGCCCACGTCAATGCCGCGGGTGGGCTCGTCCAGCAGCAGCACCTCCGGCTTGGTCAAAAGCCAGCGGCCGATGATGACCTTTTGCTGGTTGCCGCCGGAGAGGGAGCGGATCTGGGTCTTCTGGCTGGGCGTCTTGATGCGCATGGCCTTGATGGCCCAGTCGGTGTCCTCGCGCATCTTCTTGTCGGACAGGCAGATGCCGCCCATCAGGTAGCTTTTGAGGTTGGAGATGACCGTGTTGTCCAGAATGTCCCGGATACCGAAGATGCCGGTGGCACGGCGCTCCTCCGTCAGCAGGGCAAAACCATTTTTGATGGACTCCCGGGGATTGCGGTTTTTGATCTCCTTGCCGTGGAGGCGGATGGTGCCGCTGCCCTTGGTCATGGAGCCGAACAGGTTCTCCAGTACCTCCGTGCGGCCGGAGCCGTCCAGGCCGGCGATGCCCAGGATCTCACCCTTATGGAGCTGGAAGCTGGCCTCTTTGAGGCGGGTATACTTGCCGGACAGGTTCTCCACTTCCAAAATGGCCTCGCCGGGGACATTGTCCTTGGGGGGGAAGCGGTTGGTCAGCTCACGGCCCACCATCAGCCGGATGATCTCGTTCATGGTCAGCTCGCTGGCGGGGCGGGTGGCCACCCACTGGCCGTCGCGCATAATGGTGACGTCGTCGCTGATGCGGAGGATCTCCTCCATCTTATGGGATATGTAGATGATGCCGCAGCCCTTGTCCCGCAGCATGTTGATGATGCGGAACAGGTGCTCCACCTCCGTCTCCGTCAGGGAGGAGGTGGGCTCGTCAAAGACGATGACCTTGGCGTTGTAGCTGACGGCCTTGGCGATCTCCACCATCTGCCGCTGAGAAACGGGCAGGGTGGACATGATGGCCCTGGGGTCCACGTGGACCTCCAGCTGGTCGAAGATCTCCTTGGTGCGCTTGCGCATGGTGCTCTCGCTGACCATGATGCCGCCCACCTTGGGGTAGCGGCCCAGCCACAGGTTATCCGTGACCGTGCGGGTCAGGGCCTGGTTGAGCTCCTGGTGCACCATGGCCACGCCATTTTCCATGGCCTCCTTGGAGCTTTTGAAGTTGACCTCCCGGCCCTCCAGGGTGATGGTTCCGCTGTCTTTGGAATAGATGCCGAACAGACACTTCATCAGCGTGGATTTGCCAGCGCCGTTTTCTCCCATCAGCGCGTGGACAGTGCCGGGGCGGACGGTCAGTGACACGCCGTCCAGGGCTTTGACGCCGGGGAACTCCTTGGTGATCCCCCGCATTTCCAGCAATGCCGGCTGATCCATAGTTTTCTCCTCCTTTTGCCTTTGTTTCGATCCGGGGCTCCTGCCTCAGCCTTGCCCGGCGGGCACGGCTCAGGCAGAAGCTCCCATGGAAGGGAGCGGGGCTGTCGCGCTCGACAGCCCCGCTCGTCTGTTGCTCAGCGTTGGGGCGACCCTTTGGGTCAGCCGGTAACCATGGCGTAAGGCACACGGATCTTGGCCACGCCCTCGTCCACGTTGTAGCTATCGGTATTGGCCATCAGCTCAGCGCCGGAGCTCACGTTCTCAACCAGCGTCATGATGGTGGAGGCCATGCCGGCGGCGTCCTGCTTGACGGTACCGGTCATCTGGCCGTTCTCGATCTTCTGGACAGCAGAGTCCATGGCGTCGACACCGTAGACGGGGATGGTCTTGGAGCCTTCCTCACCGGTGTTGTAGCCGGCAGCCTGCAGAGCAGAGATGGCGCCCTCGGCCATGCCGTCGTTGTTGGCGATAACCAGCTCGATCATGTTGCCGTTGGCCTCGGAGTTGGAAGCCAGAATGGTGGTCATGTAGTCGGTGGCAGCCTGAGCAGACCAGGCGCCGGTGGTATCCACCAGGTACTTGGAGGAGTTGTTGGGATCATAGAAGGACAGCTCGGGCTTGCCGGCCTCGGTCAGCTTGGCATTGGCGTCCTCCACGGCGTACTGGGTGCGGTACTCGGCCTCGGCGTTGCCCTCCTGACCCTTGAACAGGACGTAGGTGATGGTGCCGTCGCCGTTGAGATCCACGGTGTCGTAGTTCTCCAGCAGGTAATCGCCGATCATCTCGCCCTGCATGTGACCGGCCTCGGCAGCGTCGGTGCCGACGAAGGCGCACTGCTCGTAGCTGTTGACCACGTCGTCAGAGACCTCGCGGTTGAAGAAGATGATGGGGATGCCGGCAGTCTTGGCAGCATCGCAGGCCTGCTGGGCAGCGTCGGGAGAAGAGGTCTCCACGATGTTGACGATCAGCAGGTTGGCGCCGTTGGTGATGGCGGTGTTGATCTGGTCCAGCTGCTGGGCCTGGTTGTTCTGGCCGTCATAATCCTGATAGGTGATGCCGGCCTCGGTCAGCTTGGCATCCATCTCGTTGCGGACGGTGGTGATGTACGCATCGGCGAAGTTGTAATAGAACACACCGACGTTGAGCTCGCTGGCAGCGGGGGTTTCCTCTCCGCCCTCACCGGCGGGTTCTTCCTGGCTGCCGCAGCCGGAGAGCAGACCCAGCACCATAATGGCAGAAAGGGCAAGTGCAAAAAGCTTCTTCATTCTGGTTCCTCCTAATAAATTTTGAATTCCACGGCCCCGACCGGGGTCGTCCATTCGGAGATATTCACATTATACCGTTGCAAAGTGGAAAAAACGATAGAAAATTCTTCGAAGTTCTAGGAAAAAACTTCGCTGCTCAAGAAATTTTTTAAGAAAATATTGGAAAATTTGGAGCTTTTAAGGACAGATTTGTCTTATTTTGTGCGGGACGCAGAGATTTTCGCAGAAAAAAACAGCCTCCGCCCATTGGGCGGAGGCTGTTGAAAGGAGCCGGATTATTCCTCTACATCCTTGAGCCGGTTGAGATGGGGGCTGGTGACGCAGCTCATCTCCGGCGCGGCATTTTTGAACTTTTCCACGCTGGCGGCGCTCTCCTTGACCGGGGTGATGGTGCCGGCGCCGGCCACACAACCGCCGGGGCAGGCCATTCCCTCCAGCAAATAGCCGTTCCTCTTGCCGGCCTTGGCCATCATGAGCATCTTGCGGCACTCACGCAGACCGTCGCCGTATTCGATCTTGACCTCCCGGTCGGGATCGATGTGGCTGATGGCCTCCACCACAGCAGCGGCCACGCCGCCGCCGACGGCAAAGCCGCGGCCCATACCGGTACCCTCATCCATATTGTCATCGGGACCGGGCTCAATGGCGGCAAAGTTGATGTCCTTGGCGTCGAACATGCCCTGGAGCTCCTCAAAGGTCAGCACAAAATCCACATCGGAGCGGACGGACTTGCGGTTGGCCTCCAGCTTCTTGGCGGCGCAGGGGCCGATGAAGCAGATACGGGCGTTGGGGTGATCCTTCTTGACCATGCGGGCGGTGATGACCATGGGCGTCAGAGCCATGGAGATGCAGTCCTTGAACTGGGGGAAGAGCTTCTTGGCCATGACAGACCAGGCGGGGCAGCAGCTGGTGCCCATGAAGGGCAGCTTGTCCGGGACGTTTTCCAGGAAGTCGTGGGCCTCCTCCACCGTGCACAGGTCGGCGCCGATGGCAACCTCCACCACGTCACGGAAACCCAGAATCCGCATGGCGGCCTTGATCTTGGCCGGTGTTGCGTCCTTACCGAACTGTCCCACAAAGGCGGGCGCCACGCAGGCGATGACTTCCTCACCCCGCTTGATGGCGTTGATGATCTGGAAGATCTGGCTCTTGTCGGCAATGGCGGCGAAGGGGCAGTTCACCAGGCACATGCCGCAGGAGACGCACTTGTCGTA
>NZ_URDP01000068.1 GCF_900546705.1 uncultured Oscillibacter sp.
TGACCGAGAGCCTGTCCACCGTCTCCACCGCCCAGATCACCTACGCCGCCCGGGATTCCGACTTCGACGGCTTCGACATCAAGGCCGGCGACTACCTGGCCCTCATGGAGGGCAAGCTCTTCGGCACCGACGGCAGCCTGGACGCCCTGCTGGAGAATCTGGCAGCCAGTGCCCGGGAAAAGGAATCCTCCTTTATCTCGCTGTACTTCGGCGAGGATGTGACGGAGGAGGACGCCCAGAAGGCCGCCGCCGTCTTTGAAAAGGCCTGCCCCGACGCGGAGGTGGCCGTCCTCTCCGGCGGACAGCCCGTCTACTATTATATCATCTCCATGGAGTGAGCCCTTCGGGCCGCCGCAATCGCGGCGGCCCGTTTTTTCCGCCCCGGCAGACCGTCCCGGGGCCCGCTCCCCCCTGCCCGGCGCGAAAAAAAGAGCCCCGATGCCATGCATCGGAGCTCTTTCGTTTTGTCTCAGGCCAGGAAGCCCTTGAGGATGCAGTCCTCGGCCTCCTCCTCGGTCAGGCCCAGGGTCTCCAGCTTCAAAAGCTGCTCGCCGGCGATCTTGCCGATGGCCGCCTCGTGGACCAGCTGCGCCTCGGTGCAGTTGGCGGTGATGGCGGGGATGGACTTGATCTTGGCGTTGCCCATGATGATGGAGTCGCACTGGACGTGGCCGAAGCACTTGGCGTCGCCCACCATCCGGGGATAGAACACCTGGGAGGAATTGTCCTGGGCCACGGACCGGGAGATGACCCGGCCCTTGGCGTCCTCGCCCTCCAGGTCGATCTCCATGTCGCTTTCGGCCACCTGGTCCCCGTGGGTCAAGAGCCGCTCGGTGACCACCGCCTCGGCGCCCTTGCCGCAGACGATCTTCGTATAGCGCTTGGTGGAGTCCACGCCCCGGATCTGGGTGGTGTCCATCTGGATGGAAGCGCCCTCGTCCAGGTAGACGATGGTCTGGGGGTTGAAGATCTTGCCGCCCTTGCCGTCGCCCTCGCCGTAGTGCTTTTCCGTGTAGTGGACGTGGGAGTTCTTGCCTACGTGGAACGTGTGGATGCCGTCGTGGCGGGAGTCCTGGTCGCCGCAGTTGTGGATGCCGCAGCCGGCCACGATCTCCACGTTGCAGTTCTCGCCGATGTAGAAATCGTTGTACACCGTCTCCTGGATGCCCGGCTTGGTGATGATGACGGGGATGTGGCACGTCTCGCCCACGGTGCCGTCGAGAATGTGGATGTCGATACCGCTCTTGCCGTCGGTCTTGCTGTCGATCTTGATGTGCTCCGTGGACTCCCGGCCGTCACAGCCGCAGTCCTTGCGGATGTTGAAGGCGCCCACGGGCTTGCCCAGCATGTCCGCGATCTTCTCCAGAAGCTCGCGATCCACTTCGTTTTCCATCATTTCGCAGCACCTCCTTTCGTCATGAGCACCGGGCAGCCGCCGGTGGTGTCCGCCAGGATCTGGGGCAGGATCTCCTGGGCCGTGCCCCGGTGGCGGATGGCGCCGTCGCCCACCACGATGACCTCGTCCGCCAGGGAGATGATGCGCTCCTGGTGGGAGATAATAATCATGGTGGCGTTGCCGTCGGCGTGGATCTGTTCAAACGTCTCCGTCAGCCGGGCGAAGCTCCACAGGTCGATGCCCGCCTCCGGCTCGTCGAAAATCATCAGCTGGCTGTTCCGGGCCAGGATGGAGGCGATCTCAATGCGCTTGACCTCGCCGCCGGAGAGGGACACGTCCACCTCCCGGTCCAGATAGTCGTTGGCGCAAAGGCCCACCTTGGTCAAATACTGGCAGCAGCGGTCCTTGGAGAGCTTCTCGTCGCCGCTGGCCAGCGTCAGCAGGTTCCGGACGGTCAGGCCCTTGAACCGGGGGGGCTGCTGGAAGCCGTAGCTGATGCCAAGGCGCGCCCGCTCCGTGATGCCCAGGTCGGTGATGTCCCGGCCGTTCCAGAGGATCTGGCCGGAGGTGGGCTTCACCAGGCCCATGATGATCTTGGCCAGGGTGGTCTTTCCGCCGCCGTTGGGGCCGGTGAACACCACCAGGCGGTGGTCGTCGATGGTCAGGGAAATATCATTCAAAATACCCAGCGTACTGTCCCCTTCCTGGACAGTATAGCTGATGTGCTTCAGTTCCAGCATGGAACGAAACCTCCTTTTCGGGAAAAATGCTCACAGCTTGTCTATTTTAGCAGAATCGGCAGATAAATGCAACGGACCCCGCCTCTTTTCCCAGGATATTTTACCCGGAACCGTCGTTTTTTACCTGTTGCGCCTGCAACAATCACACATTTTTTCCCGCCGCATATACTGTGGAGAAAAGGAGGGACTTTTTATGGAACAAGATCGCCCGTCCGTGCTGGACCTGCGGCGCAGTGCCCGGCTGTGGCAGCGGGTGGCCCCGGGCATGGAGCCCTTTGCCGACGACGCCGTCCCCGCCATGGCCTCCGGCCCCCGGTGCGCCGCCCCCGCAGCGGTCCCCGCGTCCGACCCCGCATCCCCAGCCCCCGCGTCCCAGGCGGCCCCGTCTGCGGCACCGCCATCCCCCGCCCCGTCCGCCGCGCCCCAGGTCCCGGCGGAGACAGCCGCCCCGGAGAGCGGGAGCTTCGGGCCGGTGTCCGCCCTGCCCGGCGCTATCACCGACCCGTGCTGCATGGGCTCCGACGCCGCCGACATGCTGGATGTGATCACCGGCTTTGCCGATGACGCCGCGTCCCGGTGCCGCGCTTTGACGGCTCTGGCCCGGCAGGCCCCCGTGTGGGCCCGGCAGCAGCTGCGCCAGGCCGCCGCCCGGGAGGACGCCAACAGCCGCCAGCTCGCCGCCGTGTACTACCTCATCACCGGCACCTGCCGCCCGGCGCCGTTGTGCCGTCCCGTGCCCCGGCAGGGCGCCTGGTGCCCGGCCCTGCGGGAGCACTACCACCAGGCCGCCTGCGCCGGCTTCAACTACGCCCGGGCCGCCGAGGGCTCCTCGGACCCGTGTCTTGCCCGGATCTTCCAGGACCTGAGCCGCCGGGAGTACCAGACCGCCGACACCCTGACGGCCCTGCTGGAGCGGAGCCTGGGGTGCTGAGATTTTCGTTGCGCCGGGGAGGCGGATATGGTATGATGTGCCCAGGAACCGATTTGCGGGGAAACGGAGGCACATAGGATGAACAAGATCATTACCATCAGCCGGGAATACGGCGCCGGCGGACACTCCATCGGCCAGCAGGTGGCCCAGCAGCTGGGCATCCCCTTTTACGACAAGGACATTCTCCGGGAGTCCGTGAAGGCCAGCGGGTTCGACCCGGACGTGGTGGAGACGGAGCAGGAGGACAGCTCCCGGGCGGACTCGTTTTTCCGGAGCCTGTGCGCCATCTCCAGTGCCTACTACCGGGACTCCCAGGAGGCCATCCACGAGGTGCAGAAGGCGGTGATCCTGCGGTTTGCCCAGCAGGGGCCCTGCGTGATCCTGGGCCGCTGCGCCGACGAATTTCTGCGGGAGGCGGGCATGGAGAGCATCAACGTGTTCATCCACGCCGACGACGTGCACCGGGCCGTCCGGGTCAGTGAGCTCATCGGCAGCACCGACGCCACGGAGATCCAAAAGCTCATGGCCAAAAAGGACGCCAGCCGCCATACGTACTACACCCGCTACACCGGCAAGCGGTGGGGCGACAGCCACAACTACGACCTGACGCTGGACAGCGGCACCCTGGGCTACGACCTTTGCGTCAAGCTCATCGTGGCGGCCGCCCAGGCGGAGGGCTGAGGTTTCCCATGATGGGGGCGGGCCGCGTGCCCGCCCCTTTTGCCGATACCACTTTCCGCATCAGGAGGCACTATGTTTACCGGATTTACCGACGAGACCGTGGACTTCATGTGGGGCATCCGCTTCAACAACGAGCGGGGCTGGTTTGAAGCCCACAAGCAGACCTATCTCACCCAGTTCTACCAGCCCATGTGCGCCCTGGCCGACGAGCTCTACGACTTTCTGGCCCACCAGCGGCCGAACCTGGGCCTCATCCGCAAGGTGACCCGCATCTACCGGGACGCCCGGCGGCTCCACGGCCGGGGGCCCTACAAAGACCACCTGTGGTTTTGCGTGGAGCAGCCCGCCGAGCAGTGGACGGCCCACCCCACCTTCTGGTTCGAGCTGGGGCCCGACGGCTGGAGCTACGGCCTGGGGTACTACATGGCCCGGCCCCTCACCATGGCCAAGCTCCGCGCCCGCATGGACCGTGACCCGAAGCCCATGGAGCGCCTGACCCGGGATCTGGAGCGCCAGACGGAGTTCACCCTGGAGACGGAGGACTACAAGCGTCCCCGCTCGGCGCCCTCCCGGCCCGCCCTGGCCCCCTGGTACCAGGCCAAGTCCTTTTCCATCACCCACCAGGACAAGCTCACCGACGAGCTCTTCGGCCGGGACATCGTGGCCCATCTCCAGCAGGGCTTTGCCTTCCTGCTTCCCTACTACGACTACTTCGTCACCCTGGACGGCGACCCCGATCCCCGGGAGACGTGAGCAAATTTTCCGCAATTTATTTTGACAAAGGAGCGACTATCATGAAAGCATGTCCCGACCGTTCTTCCGCCCTGGCGCTTTTGAAAAAGTACAACGCCGAGCCCTTCCACATCCAGCACGCCCTGACGGTGGAGGGCGTCATGCGCTGGTACGCCGCGGAGCTGGGGTACGCCGACGAGGCGGACTTCTGGGCCACCGTGGGCCTGCTCCACGACGTGGACTTTGAAAAGTGGCCCGAGG
>NZ_URDP01000069.1 GCF_900546705.1 uncultured Oscillibacter sp.
TGTACATGGTGTACAGGAGCTTGCGGTGGGAGGGCTTGAAGCCGTCGATCTCCGGAATGGCCCGGGAGACGATGACGCTCATGGCGTAGGGCATATAGTTCAGTTCCAGGGTGTCGGTGATGGGCTGTTCCACCACCGCCGCTTTCAGTCCCAGAACATTGGGGTTTGTCGCTTTGTGCCGGGTCTCCTCCGGCTGCTTCTTTTTTGGCATAATTCTCTGATCCTTACCTGCAATCTAAAATTTGCCGCCGGAGGAAACGCGGCCGTCAAGCGGCCGCGTCCTCCATGGGCTCGGGGGTGACCCCATCGATGTAGCCCTCATAGGGGTCAATGACTGTCTCGCCGTCGCCGGGGGCGGAGGCGGGCACCTGGTCCGTCACGGCTGTCACGGCCGTGTAGCTCAGGGCCAGGTCAAACTGATTCTTCATCCGCACCAGCAGATCCATGTTCACCCGGGCGGGGGAGAGGGTGCCCTGGGCATCCACCAGCACCACCGAGCCAAAGCCCGTCTGGTCCCGGTTCTGCACCAACACCCGGAAAGTGGCGCTGCCGCTTTCGGCTACCTTCAGCTCCAGATCCAGCTGCTCGAACTCATTGGCCCAGTCCACGTAGTCCTCGCCGTAGGTCTCCGCCAAAGCAGCCTCGTATTCCTCCTGTCCGTAATGGAGCACCTGGTATCCTCCGCTCTTTGCAAAGCAGCCGTCACCGATATAGGCAGCCGCTTCCTTCACGGTCTTTTCCAGCTCCTGATACATGAGCGCCGGGTCACCGTAGGCGTACTGGCCGCCGTAGACGGAAAACACGCTCTCGTAGAGCAGCTGGCCCACAGAGGTGATCTGCTCCATGTCTCCGGCGGCAACGGGCACGGCCAGCCAGCTGCCGTCGGCGTACATGCCGTAACTCAAAAGCTCCAGTGCCGGCAGCTTCACATACAGCATTCCGTTTTCCCCGTCGTAGATAACCTCCAGCTCCGAATCCGACAGAGCCTTCCACATCTGCGCGGTGGTTTCATCGACATATGCGCCTGCCAACAGCTTCTCCAGGCCGGTCATCTGGAGCTTGGCGGTCAGCTGCACGGTGGTACCGCTTTGCAGGATCTCCATATCCGCTCCCAGGCGGTAGGTCTTGTCGCCGTTGATGGAGTCCAGCGCCGTCAGCTGGCCCTCCAGCTTCACTTTCGTCTGGTAGTTCTTGCCGCTCTCCCGGGCCAGGGCGGTCAAAAGCCGGTTGATGACGGTGAACTGGCTGTCCGCCTGGGCGATCAGCTTGTCCCGCTGCAGCAGCACCGCCGCGTCATACCGGCTATCCCACAGCACATCACAGTCCAGGATGCCGGCCAGGAAGCGGACGGGGATGTACGTATCACCGCCGCGGGTATAGCAGGCAGCGCCCATGTCCTCGGTGCGGGTGCCGCTGGCGTCCGTGACCTCCGCAGAGGCACTGCCGGGACGCAGCCGCACCGTCACGTCTCCGGCCCGGCAAACCAGCGTGTCGCCCTCATAGGCTGCGGTGCCGCCAAAGGCTTCCAGCAGCGGCCGGCAGGGCGCCATGGTATGTCCGTCGGTCACCTCCGGCTTGCCGTTGGGAAAAACAATGAACTTACCGTCCAGCATGATGCCGGTCTCGCCGGCCACGCCGCCCAACTGGGCCCGCAGCCGCTCCGTCTCATGGGCGTTCCAGTAGTCCCACCACTGGTTGTCCAGCCAGTCCTCCAGCATGCAGGCGCGGAAGTCCTCCTCCGTTTCCAGCAGCCACTCTTCCATAAAGGCCTCTTTGGAGTCGTAGTAGTCAGCCATCCAGCACTCTCCGGAGCTCCAATAGGCGTCCGGGTCAAAGGCGGCAATCTCGTCGGCCATGTCCGCCTCCCACTGCTGGCGGGCCTGCCGCTGTTCCACCTCGGCGTCGTACGCCGCCTGGTCTCCGCCAAACCACAGCTCCACACACTCCGCCTCCGATGTGCAGCCATACTCCTGCCACAGCGGGACGGACTCCTCCGCCAGGGCGGGAACGCACAGCGTCAGGGCCAATACCAGCGTCAGCATCCAGGAAAACACGCGCTTCATGACTCTTCACTCCTTTTTTGATTGTACGGCCCGGCGGGCCGGCTGTTCACTCTCTCCGGGGCGACGAGCCCCGGGCATCTCTCACGCCGCCGAAGCGGCCTGCACGGACTCCAGCAGCGCCTGGGCGCTGAGGCCCGCCACGCCCTTGACCGGTGTGCGGAACAGGGCGTCGTCAAACAGGTCCTCGTTCTTTTCCATGAGATTTTTCAGATACGGTCCCCGGGTCACGGTCCAGGGGTCCTTGCTCCCCGCGTCCTCCCGAGCCCACCAGTTGTAGCCGTCCAGATAATTCTCGCAGGCCTCTTCCCAGCTGGAAAAATTGTCATGGAGGGCCGTGGCCGCAGGCTCCAGCAGCGCCAGGGCCTCCGGATAGGTAAGATACCCCGCCGCGTAGCCCCACTGGACCAGGTTGCTCATGCGGAACAGGTCCCAGCAGAGGATACCCCGCTCACCCCACTTTTCTCCCAGGGCCTTGGTGTAGGGGAACATGTAGATGTCCATGCCTGCGGCCTGGGAGAGCAGGGCACGGTACTGCGCGTCCGTCATGGAGGAGATCATGTTCACGTCGTGGAGGAAGCTTGCATTGTGCCCGGCCACCGTCATGGCGCACACGGTCTCGATGAGCTCTGCCCGGTCATGGATGCTCCAGCTGTCCTCCAGCAGATACCGGGCCCACTCATACGTATAGATCGTGCCCGCGGCGGAGGGCTGGCCGATGGCGTCCATGCCGTAGGACATGCCCCGGCCCTTGCCGCCGAAGATCAGCCGGCCGCCGTTGTTGACAGCGCCCAGATACGCGCCCATGGCCATGGCCCACTGCTCCAGGTTGGTGTCCCCCGCCAGGGACTTGTTCTCCGTCACGGCGGCGGTGCGGGTCTCGGAGACCCACTGGATGTTCTGGCCGAATAGCTCCGACACATACCGGGCGGGGATCATGGTCCGGCCGTTTTCGATGTAGGGCGCCACATCCATCTGGAAGGGCTCGCCGTTGACGGTGCAGGTCTTGCTGCCGATGGGCATGATGATCTCCACCCCCGCCCGGACGATGCGGGCGGCCTTGAGGGTGCTGTCATAGGACACGTCGGCGCCCATCTGCTCCGCCAGGCACCGCACGGGGATCATGGTCCGACCATTGACCACCCGGGCCAGGTTCTCCGTGTCGATCCGGTTGCCGTCCAGCGTCACGCTGGCCCGGGTCTTGGCTTCTTTCGCCGCCTCCTGCTCTGCAGGGAGGTTTTCCTGGATGGCCGCCCAATCCGCCTCCGTCACCAGATCCATCACCGGGCAGTCCCGGAACTGGGCCATGGTGTAGCCGGACTGGGCCAGAAATTCCTGCAGCTTCAGTCCGGAGAAGGTCTGCTTGCTCTCCGGGCTGCACTCCACCATCCGCGCACGCAGGTACCACAGCGTCAGAAGGTTATATGTGGCGTCGTTCCGGGTGCCGCCCTCGTCCAGATAGCTGTCCTGGGCCAGGGAGAAGTACCGCCGGGCCTGCATCACGGCCGCCCGCTTGCCGGCATTTTGCGTGTACTGCATGCCGATAAGGCCCAGCTCAAACTGCAGCGCCGCCGTCGCGCTGGACTTTTCTCCCGCCAGCCAGTCCTCATACCGGTCATCCCCCTTTTGGGGCTGGAGGTTCCCGGCGGCCGCGTCGGAGCGCAGCCGCTCCACCATCTGCCAGGTTTCACCGGTATAGACGTCGCCCGTCTCAAAGACCGTATACTCCCAATCCTTCACCCACCCGGGCCGCTCGGGGGCCGCCGCCAGGGCGGGAGCGCACAGTGTCAGGGCCATTACCAGAGAAAGTGCCAAAGCGAGGATGCGTTTCATAATGGGTTCCTCCTTTTCGTTTCCCCGCGCCGGGCAGGGAAATAGATTCCGGTGAAAACTTCTCATAAAACGGGAACGCCGGCAAACCTTCCGGCATCAGAAAAATCGCACGGCAGCCAGTACGCCGAACGCCAGGCAGTCCATGATAATCAAAAAAAGGCCCATCCCGCGGGAAATGCGGCGGCGGTTCGCGGGGGTGTCATCCGTCAGGCGGCGGTCTGTCTTGCAGGAGTAGATACCGCCATCCTTGTAATAAAAAAACATACCGCACCCCAGGTCCGTGCAGACCAGAGCAAGGCCCAGCCCCAGAAGATAGACAAAGCACACGCCGCCCAGCAGCAAAAACAGCAGCTCCTCTCCCGTCACGGTGATCCGCCTCCTCTTCTGCACGCTGTCCCGGTCAGGCACTGCCTTCTTACGAAATATCCGCCATTTCGAGATACTTGTAGCCGTTCTCCGCGATGTGGCATCCGCGCCGCAGCCGCGGCGCATATGCCTCTGCGCGGCAGACGATTTCATAGCGCGCTTGCGCGCGGCGGCTCTCGCATCCGCTCGGCCGCAGGACCATATCGCACCAGCTAGTTGCCAGGCCGAAGACAATTACGAAATATCCGCCATTTCGAGATACTTGTAGCCGTTCTCCGCGATGTGGTCCTTGCGGCCCTGGAGATTGTCCCCCAGCAGCAGGTCAAAGACCTCCGCTGTGGCGGCCACGTCCTCGGGCATGACCCGGATGAGCCGCCGGGTCTCCGGGTTCATGGTGGTCAGCCACATCATGTCCGGGTCG
>NZ_URDP01000070.1 GCF_900546705.1 uncultured Oscillibacter sp.
TGCCTAAGGAGGTGTTTGGTTTGCCGAATATCAAGTCTGCCAAGAAGCGCGTTCTGATCGGTGAAGTGAGAAACGCACGCAACAAGGCCGCGAAATCCGAACTGAAGACCGCCATCAAGAAGTTCGAGGTTGCTGCCGCAGAAGGCAATCGCACCGAGGCCGATGGCGCTTACAAGGTTGCAGTGAAGAAAGTCGATCAGGCTGTTGCCAAGGGCGTTCTGCACAAGAACACGGCTGCGCATCGCAAGAGCGCCATGACCCTGAAGCTCAACAAGCTGGGCTGATCGTTTCTTGAACGAAATAGAAAGGACATCCGTTAGGATGTCCTTTTTGTTTTTTGCTGAGAAACGGAGACATCCGCGTCGGGAAGGAAGAAAGCTGCGAAAGAAACCCAGGAGGGGTGTCTTTCGCTTTGGATCGGATCCGTTTGCGCCGGAGGCGGAAACGTGGGCCCCGGCCGGGCCGCAGGGCCGGATGGGGCGGACATCCGTCAGGATGTCCTTTTTGTTTTTTGTTGAGAAACGGAGACATCCGCGCCGGGAAGGTGCGGCTGTGTTTTGCGGCAACATCCCGCTGGGATGCTGTTTTTCTTTTCTTCTGGCCCTGTTCATTTAGGCGGGGCGTGGTACAATACAGACTGTAAAAAAGACGATAAAAAACCCGCGGCGCCGCCGCGGAAAACGAGGTGACTTATGCGGATTTTCGATACCCACGCCCATTACGACTCCGGCTCGTTCAATGCCGACCGGGATGCAGTGCTTGCTTCCCTGCCGGAGGCGGGGGTGGAGCTGGTGGTGAACCCCGGGTGCGACGTGCCCTCCTCCCGGCAGGCGGTGACCCTGGCGGAGCAGTATCCCCATGTGTACGCCGCCGTCGGTATCCACCCGGAGGACTGTGAAGGCTGCACGGACGCGGACTTTGACGCCATCCGGGCCCTGTGCGCCCACGAAAAGGTGGTGGCCATCGGGGAGATCGGCCTGGACTACTACTGGCCGGAAAACCCGTCCCGGGAGTTTCAAAAGGAGGTGTTCCGGCGGCAGATCGAACTGGCCTTGGAGCTGGACCTGCCTGTCATCATCCACGACCGGGAGGCCCACGGGGACTCGCTGGACATCGTGCGGGAATACCCGGCACTGCGGGGCGTGTTCCACTGCTTTTCCGGCAGCCCGGAGATGGCCCAGGAGCTTTTGAAGCGGGGCTGGTACCTGGGGTTCAACGGCCCCATCACCTACAAAAACGCCCGCCGGGCGCCGGAGGTGGCAGCTATCACGCCCCTGGAGCGGATGGTGGTGGAGACGGACGCCCCCTATCTGACGCCGGTGCCCTTCCGGGGCAAGCGCAACGACAGCCGCCTATTGCCCTATGTCATCGAAACGCTGGCATCGTGGAAGGGCGTAACGCCGGAGAAAATGGCTGAAATCACGCTGGAAAACGGCAAGCGCCTGTACGGATTGGAGTGAGCGGAATGAAAGGAATGAAAGGGGCGGCTATCTTGCTGGCGGTGCTGCTGACCGGCTGCGCCGGGGATATTTCCGCCGATTTGCCGGAGACCGTCCCGGCAGAGCCGCTCTCCGCCCCCGCCGTGGTGACGGAGGGGCGGCCCTGGACGGAAGACGGGGAATTGCCCACGGAGCTCCGGGGGCTGCGGGACTGGGACCAGGCGGCGGAGCCGGTGGCCCAGCTGGCCCGGACGACGGATGCGGCCCTCTACGGCCTGGCCGGCGGGGAGGACCGGCTCCTGCTGCAGTGGGGAGACGCCCTGGCGGAATTCGACTGGCCCTACCGGACGCCCCGCACCGTGGATCCCCGGCTCTGGCAGGTGGATGCCGACGGCGACGGCGCCGGAGAACTGGCGGTGGTCTGCTATTCCGGCAGCGGCACCGGGGTCTCCGTCGAGCAACTCCACATCGTGGACAAAAATGAGGACGGGACCCTGTACGATTATTGCTTTCCCAATGATTTGTGGCAGGAGCAGTTTTCCCGGAAACTGTCTGTCCAGACAGCGGAAGGCCGAGTATTTGCTGTTTTGGGCCGGGAGCTCTGTGATATCGGTGAAGAGCTGGATTTCCTGGACCCTGATTTGATCACAGGCATGGACACCGGCAACGCCATTGGTTTTCGTGTGGAAGACGGACGGATCTGCTGCCTGGGGACCGCCAGGATCACAGCCGAAGGCTACGCCGACGGATGGTATGTGGCGGGACTCTCTGCGGATGTATCTTATAAGGACGGAGTATTTACATTGGATCATTTTCATCTGGACAGCTTGGATTGATGATATAAGGAGTGAACCACATGGAAAAGGGTTTTACCATCACCTATGAATACGGGGACAATCTCTATGTAAACCCCACCAACCGCTGCAATTTCAACTGCGAATTCTGCCTGCGCCACAACGGCTCCGGCGGCAGCATCTATACCCACAATCTGTGGCTCAAGCGGGAGCCCACGAAGGAGGAGATCTTGGAGTCCATCGAGGGCCGGGATCTGACGAAATACCGCCAGCTGGTGTTTGTAGGCTTTGGAGAGCCTACCTACCGCTTTGATGACATCTGCTGGGTCATCGACCGGATGAAAGCCCACGGCACGAAGATTTTCACCCGCATGGACACCAACGGCACCGGCAGCATCATCAATGGCCGGGACATCGCCCCGGAGTTTGCGGGCCGGTTCGACATGGTGTCCATCTCCCTGAACACGGACACGGCGGAAAAGTACGACGCCTTGTGCCACCCCAATTTTCCCGGAGCCTATGAGGCCATGCTGGACTTTGCCCGGCGGGTCAAGGCGTATGTGCCCACGGTGATGATGACCGTGGTGGACACTATCCCCTCTGAGGAGATCGAGCATTGCCGCAAGATCTGCGAGGAGGACGTGGGCGCCGTGTACCGGGTGCGCCAGTACATCCAGGAATAAACAAACAGGACGCCGAAAGGCGTCCTGTTTGTTTTACAGCATGTGCAAAAGCTCGATCTGCTCGCCGGAGGGGCCGGTGAAAAACCAGTTTTCCAGCCCGCCAAAAAGACCCGGCACCACCACTTTCTGCTCCGTCATGAACGAGTCCACCCCGGCCTCACGGAGGGCTGCGGCCGCTGCGTCCACGTCGTCCACATATACGGCGATGTGAGGAATGTTGCCCTCGTCCATGGGGGCGGGGACGGGAGGCTGGATCAGCTCCAGCAAAAAGCCCGCAAATTCCACCAGGCACAGCTTCTTGTCCCCCTCGGGCGTGGGAATCACGTCCTTCTGGCGCAATGCGCCGCCGATGCGTTCATAGAACCGGATGCTCTCGTCCATGTCCCGGGTATAGACGGCAATGTGGGCAAGGCCCCGGTAAAGCTCACTGAGATTCATGGCTGACTCCTCTCTGCGCGCCGCCTCCGGCGCGCTGTAATTTGTCTGCATCATACCATAATTTCCATGGAAAGGAAATGAAAATCAGAAAAAAATCGAAAAAATTCCTTGACTTTCCCACAAATTCCTATATAATAATAAAGCTCGCAGTCTGCGGGCATATCCTTGCTCTCATTTTGAGATGAGGGCCATTTGTCCAAAAGGAGGTGCAATCATGGCAAAGGTTTCTGCCAATTATGAGGTCGTTTACATCATCGACCCTGCACAGGGGGAAGAGGGTATCGCCGCTCTGGTGAACAACTTCAAGACCCTGGCTGAGCAGAATGGTTCCGCTGTTGAGGTGGAAGAGTGGGGCAGCCGCAAGCTGGCCTATCCCATCAACTTCAAGAACGATGGCTACTATGTGCTGATGAGCTTCACCAGCGAGCCTTCCTTCCCGAAGGAGCTGGATCGTAAGCTGCGGATTACCGACGGCATCATGCGTTCCCTGATCGTCTGCAAGGGCGAATAAGGAGGCATTCCCATGCTGAACAAAATCATCCTCATGGGTCGTCTGACCCGTGACCCCGAGCTGCGCCGCACCGGAAGCGGCACCGCTGTCACGTCTTTCTCCCTGGCCGTGGACCGGGACTTCAAGTCCCAGAGCGGCGAAAAGGAGACGGATTTCATCGACGTGGTTGCCTGGCGCAGCACTGCGGAATTTGTCAGCAAGTACTTCACCAAGGGCCGTATGGCCGTGGTGGAGGGACGGCTGCAGATCCGGGACTGGACGGATAAGGAAGGCGGCAAGCGCAGAAGCGCCGAGGTCGTGGCCGACAACGTCTATTTCGGGGATTCCAAGCGGGATGGTGCCGGCGATTACGGTGCCCCTGCTTACAGCGCACCCATGGGCGGCCGCGCATCCGCCGCGCCCGTGGACAGCCATTCCGATTTCGCCGAGATCGGCGAGGAGGACGGCGACCTGCCGTTCTGATCTTAAAAAAGGAGGAACCATTTCATGGCTTTTGATCGTGAAGCGAGACCCGCTCGTCCCATGCGCGGCAAGCGCCGCAAGGTCTGCCAGTTCTGCGCGGACAAGTGCGAGTCCATCGATTACAAGGACGCGGCCAAGCTGCGCCGTTTCCTGTCTGAGCGTTCCAAGATTCTGCCCCGCAGAACCACCGGCACCTGCGCCATGCATCAGCGTCAGCTGAC
>NZ_URDP01000071.1 GCF_900546705.1 uncultured Oscillibacter sp.
CCGGCCTGGTGGGCACCACTGTGGCGCTGGACGGCATTGCCATCATCGTCAACGCCAACAGCAAGGTCGCTGACCTGACTGTGGACCAGATCGCCCAGATCTTCACCGGTGCCATCACCGACTGGAGTGAGGTGGGCGGCGACGCCGGCACCATCTCCTGCATCGGCCGTGAGGCCGGTTCCGGCACCCGGGACGGCTTCGAGTCCATCACCGGCACCGAGGACACCTGCGTGCTGGCCCAGGAGCTGACCTCCACCGGCGCCGTCATCGAGGCGGTCAAGGGCAACCCCAACGCCATCGGCTATGCCTCCCTCTCCGCTGTGGAAGGCGCGGACGGCGTCAAGGCCCTGACCGTGGGCGGCGTTGCCTGCACCGAGGAGACCGTCCTCGACGGCAGCTATGAGATCCAGCGTCCCTTCGTCCTGGTGACCAAGGAGGGCGTTGCGCTCAGCGAGCAGGCCCAGGCCTTCTTCGACTTCGCTACCTCCACCGCCGCCAACGACCTGATCACCGCTGCCGGTGCGGTTCCCGTGGCGGAATAAGCGAACCATTCCCTGGGGATCAGCCTCCACCCACACACTTGGCGGGTGGGGGCTATTCCCGTAAACCGGGAACGTACAGGAAAGGAGAAACTTGTGGAACGCGAGATTTTGGAAGCGGTGGGCGACGCCGTTTTGACTGCGGCCGTTGCGCCCAAAAAGGCCGATCAGCCCCGCCGCAGCGGAGCGCGGAAGGGCATGGAGCTCTTTGTGCACATCGTGTTTTTACTCTGCGGCATCGTGGCCGTGGCCTTTGTGCTGTTTATCAGCATCTATCTGATCATCTCCGGATTGCCGGCCATCCGGACCATTGGACTGAAGGACTTCCTGCTCGGTGAGGTCTGGGCCCCCACCGCCACCACGGTGGAGCCCTCCTACGGCATTTTGCCCTTTATCCTCACCTCAGTGTACGGCACCGCCGGCGCCGTGGTCATCGGCGTGCCTGTGGGACTGATGACCGCCATGTTCCTGGCCAAGGTGGCCCCGCCCAAGGCGGCGGCCGTGATCCGTACGGCTGTGGAGCTGCTGGCGGGCATCCCCTCCGTGGTCTACGGCCTGGTGGGCATGATCGTGTTGGTGCCCCTGGTGCAGAATACGTTCGGTCTCAGCTCCGGCGCCTGCCTGCTCTCGGCCATTGTGGTGCTGGCCATCATGATCCTGCCGTCCATCATCAACGTGTCCGAGACGGCGCTGCGGGCTGTGCCCAAGGAGTATGAGGAGGCGTCGCTGGCCCTGGGGGCCACCCAGATTGAGACGGACTTCCGGGTGATCCTGCCTGCTGCCCGCAGCGGTGTTGCCACCGCAGTGGTGCTGGGCGTGGGCCGTGCCATCGGCGAGGCCATGGCCATCATCATGGTGGCCGGCAACGTGGCCAACATGCCGGGGCTTTTCACCTCCGTGCGCTTTTTGACCACCGCCATCGCCTCGGAAATGTCCTACGCCTCCTACGGCAGCCTCCAGCGCAATGCGCTCTACTCCATCGGCCTGGTGCTCTTTTTGTTCATCATGCTCATCAATGTGCTGCTCAACGTGTTCATCAAACGGAAAAAGGAGGCGTGATCCATGGAACATAAGCTCTCTGCCAGACGGCAGATTTATGACAAGGGCCTGCGTGCCCTGGTGTGGGTCTGCGCCGGCATTACCTGTGCGCTGCTGGTATTTCTGATCGGCTACATCTTCTACCGGGGTGTGGGCAACCTCTCCTGGAAGCTGCTCACCAGCCAGACAAGCTACATTCAAAACAGCATCGGCATCCTGCCCAATATTCTCAACACCCTCTACATCATTCTGGTGGCTATGGTGATCGTGCTGCCTCTGGGGGTAGGCGCGGCCATCTATCTGACGGAGTACGCCTCCAATCACCGGGTGGTGGCGGTCATCGAGTTTGCCACCGAGACCTTGACGGGCATCCCCTCCATCATCTTCGGCCTGGTGGGCATGCTGTTCTTCATTCAGAAGCTGGGATTGAACCCGGGCATCCTAGCCGGCGGACTGACGCTGGTCATCATGATTCTGCCCACCATTGTCCGTACCACCCAGGAGAGCCTCAAGACCGTGCCCCAGTCCTACCGGGAAGGCGCGCTGGGCCTGGGCGCCGGCAAGTGGCACATGGTGCGCACCGTGGTGCTGCCCAACGCCGTGGACGGCATCGTCACCGGCTGCATCCTGGCCGTGGGCCGGATTGTGGGCGAGAGCGCGGCACTGCTGTTCACCGCCGGCTTCGGCCTGGTGCTCAACGACTTTTTCACCGCGCTCCAGTCCTCCTCCGCCACGCTGACCGTGGCGCTGTATGTGTACGCCAGCGAGCGGGGCGAGACCGGCGTGGCCTTTGCCATCGCGGCAATTTTGATGGTACTGACCTTTTTGATCAATGTGTCCGCCAGTTTGGTGGGCCGGAAACTGAAGAAATAACGGAGGCCCTCTATGGCAGCGATTATGCAAGCAACCGACCTGAATTTGTGGTATGGCCAGAACCATGCCCTGCACGATATCAACATCACCATTCCGGAGCATGAGATCACCGCGTTCATCGGTCCCTCCGGCTGCGGAAAGTCCACGTTTTTGCGGACCCTCAACCGCATGAACGATCTGATTCCCTCGGTCCGCATCACCGGCAAGGTCACCTTCCAGGGACAGGACATCTACGAGCCCAGCGTGGACACCACCTGGCTGCGCAAGCAGGTGGGCATGGTGTTCCAGAAGGCCAACCCGTTCCCCATGAGCATTTATGACAACGTGGCCTACGGCCCCCGTACCCACGGCATCCGCTCCCGGGTGCAGCTGGACGAGATTGTGGAAAATTCCCTGCGGGCCGCGGCCATTTGGGACGAGGTGAAGGACCGGCTGAAAAAGAGCGCTCTGGGTCTCTCCGGCGGCCAGCAGCAGCGGCTTTGCATCGCCCGGGCCCTGGCCGTGGAGCCGGAGGTACTGCTCATGGACGAGTCCACCAGTGCCCTGGACCCCATTTCCACATCCAAGATCGAAGACCTTGCCTCGGAGCTGAAAAGCAAGTATACTGTCATCATGGTTACCCACAACATGCAGCAGGCCGCCCGCGTGTCCGACAATACCGCGTTTTTCCTGCTGGGCGAACTGGTGGAGTTCGGCAAGACGGAGCAGCTTTTCTCCACGCCCAAGGACAAGCGCACGGAAGACTACATCACTGGCCGGTTCGGCTAAGGAGGAACGAGGGTTGAGAAACAAATTTGACGAGCAGCTGGAGCGGCTGCATGTGGAGCTGATCCAGATGGGCGCGGCCTGTGAGGACGCCATTTCCGCCGCAGCGGAGGCGCTGCTCAAGGGCGACGAGTCGTTGGCAGCGGCCGCCGAGGAGGCGGAGCGGGATATTGACCAGCGGGAGCGGGAAGTGGAAAACCTGTGCTTGAAGCTGCTGCTGCAGCAGCAGCCGGTGGCAAAGGATCTGCGGGAGATTTCCGCTGCGCTGAAGATGATCTCCGACCTGGAGCGCATCGGCGACCAAGCAGCGGACATCGCGGAGCTGACCCGATACATCCATATGCCTGAGGGCGGCGACCGCCTGCACATCGCCGAGATGGCCCGGGCGGTGATCTCCATGGTGACGGACAGCGTGGACTCCTTTGTCAAGCGGGACCTGGAACTGGCCCGCAGCGTCTACGCCTCCGACGACAAGGTGGATGCTCTGTTTGAAACGGTCAAGCAGGAGCTTATCAAGATGATCGCTGCCGACGCCGCCCGGGGTGAGATGGGCCTGGACCTTCTGATGGTGGCCAAGTACCTGGAGCGGATCGGCGACCACGCCACCAATGTGGCCGAATGGGTGGAGTACTCCCTCACCGGCCAGCATCCCTCCGGCAACTGAGCGCTTCCCCGGCCGGGAGCGACGGAACATACCGACAATCAGCCTCGGCCGGGAGGCAGAGGCCGGCTGCTTTGCAGGCGGCTTCCGCGCGTTTTCGCGGAGCGGCCGGCGGGTTACAGGAGGTGTCTTGATGCTGACATACGAAGCGGTAAAGAACAACGAGGCTATCCGCACCTACATCCAGCGGGCGGATGAGTCGCTGGTGGCGCTGGGCTTTACGGAGCACAGCTTTGCCCACGTGACCCATGTGGCCCAGACGGCGGGCTACATTCTGGAGACGCTGGGGTACCCGGCCCGGACGGTGGAGCTGGTAAAGATCGCCGGGTATCTCCACGACATCGGCAATCTGGTCAACCGCATTGACCACTCCCAGTCCGGCGCGGTTATGGCGTTCCGGATTCTGGACAATCTGGACTGCGATCCGGCGGAAATTGCCACCATCGTCACGGCCATCGGCAACCACGATGAGGGTACCGGCCAGCCGGTCAACGCAGTGGCGGCGGCATTGATCCTGGCGGACAAGTCCGACGTGCGCCGCAGTCGGGTGCGCAACCAGGATATGACGACCTTCGACATCCACGACCGGGTGAACTACTCGGTAAAGAAGTCCCAGCTCAAGATCAACGAGGAGCATACCCTCATCAAGCTGAAGCTGTCCGTGGA
>NZ_URDP01000072.1 GCF_900546705.1 uncultured Oscillibacter sp.
CCGGAGATCGACGGCTTCAAGCCCTCCCACCGCAAGCTCCTGTACACCATGTACAAAATGGGCCTTTTAACAGGTGCGCGCACCAAGTCGGCCAACATCGTGGGCCAGACCATGCGCCTCAACCCCCATGGTGACGCCGCCATCTACGACACCATGGTGCGCCTTTCCCGGGGCTACGGCGCGCTGCTGACGCCCTTTGTGGACTCCAAGGGCAACTTCGGCAAGAGCTACTCCCGGGACATGTCCTGCGCCGCCCCCCGGTATACGGAGGCCAAGCTCACGCCTATCTGCGCCGAGCTGTTCCGGGATATCGACGCCGACACGGTGGACTTCGTGGATAACTACGACAACACCATGAAGGAGCCCGCCCTGCTGCCCACCACGTTCCCCAACATTTTGGTCAGTGCCAACAGCGGCATCGCCGTGGGCATGGCGTCCCAGTTCTGCGGCTTCAATCTCAAGGAGGTCTGCGAGACCACCATCGCCTATCTGAAAAACCCTGACTGTGACCTGACGGAGACGCTGCTGGCGCCGGACTTCCCAACCGGCGGCCAGCTCATCTGTGACCCGGACGCCCTGCGGGATATCTACGATACGGGCCGGGGCAGCGTCCGGGTGCGGGCCCGCTACCGGTATGTGAAAGAGGAAAACCTCATCGAGATCTACGAGATCCCCTACTCCACCACCGTGGAGGCCATTTTGGACAAGGTGGCCGAGCTTATCAAGGCGGGCAAGGCCAAAGAGATCGCCGACATGCGGGATGAGACGGATCTGACGGGCCTGAAGCTGGCCATCGACCTCAAGCGGGGCGTGGACCCGGACAAGCTCATGACCAAGCTCTACAAGCTCACGCCCCTGGAGGACGCCTTCGCCTGCAACTTCAACGTGCTCATCGCCGGCAGCCCCCGGGTACTGGGGGTGCGGCAGATCCTGGAGGAGTGGACCGCCTGGCGCACGGAGTCCGTCCGGCGGCGGACGTACTTCGTGCTGAACAAGCGCAAGGAAAAGCTCCACCTTCTCAAGGGCCTCAAGCGGATTCTGCTGGATATCGACAAGGCCATCGCCATCATCCGCCAGACGGAAGAGGAGGCGGAGGTAGTTCCCAATCTGATGATCGGCTTCGGCATCGATCAGGTCCAGGCGGAGTACGTGGCGGAGATCAAGCTGCGCAATATCAACAAGGAGTATATCCTCAAGCGGGTCAATGAGACGGAGGCCCTGCAAAATGAGATCGACGACCTGGAGGACATCCTGGCAAATCCCCGCCGGGTGAAGAAGATCCTCGTGGAGGAGCTGTCGGCGGTGGCCAAGAAGTACGGCGAGCCCCGCCGCACCACCATCGTCATGGGCCACGAGGTGGAGCAGTACACCGAGGAGTCCGAGGTGGCCGACTACCCCGTCACCGTGTTCCTCTCCCGGGAGGGGTACTTCAAGAAGATCACTCCTGCCTCTCTGCGGATGAACAGCGAGCAGAAGTACAAGGACGGCGACGGCCCTGCCCAGAGCTTCGAGGCCACCAACGCCGCCGAGATCATGTTCTTTACGGACAAGTGCCAGGTGTACAAGACCCACCTGAGCGACTTCGACGACGCCAAGGCCAGCGTCCTGGGCGACTACCTGCCGGCAAAGCTGGCCATGGACAGCGAGGAGAGCGTGGTGTACGCGGTACTGCCCGGGGACTATACCGGCGCGCTGGTGTTCTTCTTTGAAAACGGCAAGGCTGCCCGGGTGGAGCTCAAGGCCTACCAGACCACCTCCAACCGCCGCAAGCTCACCGGCGCCTACTCTGACAAGTCCCCCCTGCGGTGCGTGCTGCACCTGACGGAGGACCGGGAGGTGGCGGTGTACTCCTCGGAGCGGCGCTGCCTGGTGTTCCACACGGCGCTGCTGGCCCCCAAAACCACCCGCACCACCCAGGGGGTGGCGGTCATGACCCTCAAGCCCAAGTACCACCTGGAGGACGTGGTGCCGCTGGAGGAAACCAGCATTTCCAACATCAGCCGTTACCGGGTGCGGGCTCTGCCCGCTGCCGGCGCGCTGCTGCGTCAGGAGGACACAGAGGAGCGGCAGATGGATCTTTTGGAGTGAGAGGACGGCGAAATGAAGGAAAAACTGAAAAGCTACGGGCTCATTACCGTTGGGTCCATTTTGTTCGGCCTGGCGTTCGACTGGTTTTTTGATCCCAACGCGGTGGCTATGGGCGGCATCACCGGCCTTGCCCAGGTCATCAACGCGCTGCTTCCCGGCGTTCCGGTGGGTATTTTGACCATCGTGCTGAATATCCCGCTGTTTCTGGCCGGGTGGCATTATATCGGATTCCACCTGCTGGCCTCCTCCCTTTTTTCCATGACGGTCAGCTCGGTGGCCATTGACGTGATCGCCGTGGTGCACCCCTTTGCCCCCATGGACCCCATGCTGGCCTCCCTGTGCGGCGGTGCGCTCATGGGGCTGAGCCTGGGGATTGTGTTTGCCCAGGGGGCCACCACCGGCGGGACGGATATTGTGGCGCGCCTTTTGAAGCTGCGCTGGTCCTGGCTGCCCATGGGCAAGCTGATGCTGCTGCCGGACGGTGTGGTGCTGGTGCTGGCGGCCCTGGCCTTCGGCCGGGTGGAGGCGGCGCTTTACGGCGTGGTATCGCTGTTTGTGGCTACCCGGGTCATGGACACGGTCCTCTACGGACTGGACACGTCCAAGGTGGCCTACATCATCTCCGACCGGTGGGAGGCCCTGGCCCAGGTACTCTTGAAGGAACAGGACCGGGGTGTGACCATCCTGCGGGGACAGGGCGCCTATACGGGCAGGGACAAGCAGGTACTCATGGTGGCGTTCAAACAGCGGGACATCGTGCAGATCAAGCGCACGGTGCATGCGCTGGACCCGGCGGCCTTTTTGATCGTGTGCGACGCCCACGACGTGCTGGGCGAGGGATTCGGAGATTATCAAAAGGAGGAAATCTGAGATGGCGGATTTTACGAAAGTGGAACAGGCCCTGCGGCAGCGGGGCTATACGGTCCGTGTGTTTGAAACCGGCGCAGAGGCGGCGGACTACTTAAACGGCGCCATTGACGGCGTCAGTGTGGGCATCGGCGGGTCTGTGACGGTGCAGCAGCTGGGCCTTTATGACCGGCTGGCGGCCCACAATCAGGTGTACTGGCACTGGCAGGGCGGCCCGGAGCAGCGGACCCGTGCGGCAGGTGCCGACGTGTACCTGACCTCCGCCAACGGCCTGGCCGAGACGGGAGAGATTCTCAACATCGACGGCGCCGGCAACCGGGTGGCCTCCACCCTCTACGGCCACAAAAAAGTGTATTTCGTCATCGGTGCCAACAAACTGGCCCCCACCCGGGATGAGGCGCTGTGGCGGGCCCGGAACATTGCCGCCCCCCGGAATGCCCAGCGGCTGGAGAAAAAGACCCCCTGTGCGGTCAACGGCGACCGGTGCTACGACTGCAAGAGCCCGGACCGCATCTGCCGGGGCTTGGTGGAGCTGTGGGGTCCCATGATGGGCATGGAGGCGGAAGTCATCCTCGTTAACGAAGATCTGGGTATGTAACGCGGAGAGGAGGTGTGCCCTTGAAACGGAAAACAGGCGTCCTGGCGGCGCTGGCGGCGCTGTGTCTGCTGACGGGGTGCGCCTCCCTGCTGGAACGGCAGTACAGCATCGTGGAGCCCCACAGCAGCAAGTTCTGGGAGAGCGAGGCCGCCGGCACGCTGCGGGCGGAGAATTATCAGGACGTGGTCAACGACGTGCTGCTGCTGATCGGCCAGCACACGGAGAGCGCCACCATCCGGCTCTACAACTTCTCCGATGACATGGCTGTGGCGGAGACGCTGGAGCAGGCTACCACGGAGATCCAGCAGGAGACGCCCATGGGCGCCTATGCTGTGGAGTACATTACCTCCTCCAGCCGCGCCCAGCGGGGGTACTATGAGATCTCCGTGCAGATCAGCTACCGGCGCACGGCCCAGCAGATTCAGGCGGTGGTGAACGCCACCAGTACGGAGGCGCTGCCCAGCCTTCTGGAGGCTGCGCTGGCGGCAGGGGAGAGCGAGCTGGCGGTGCGGATCGGCTACTGGCGGGAGGATGAGGACCCGGAGCGGGTGAGCAATGTGGTATCCCAGATCCGGGAAAAGCTGGAGCTGACGGATACGCCTGCGTGGACCATCACCTATTATCCCGCCTCCGGACCGGTGGGCCTCATTGAGTTCGTGTGGGACACCGGCGGTGCGGAAGAAAATTAAAGAGAAAAATTTGAGGAAATTGCTTGACAAAGTGCACACCCTCTGTTAGAATAACACCTGTTCCGCGGGCATAGCTCATCTGGTAGAGCGCCACCTTGCCAAGGTGGAGGTAGCGAGTTCGAGCCT
>NZ_URDP01000073.1 GCF_900546705.1 uncultured Oscillibacter sp.
CCGAAGATCCTCAACTTGGCGGACTTTCTGTGAGGTGTCCGCCATGGATCAATACGATTACGCGGCAGAGCTACCTCAGGAGCCGCCGGAGGGGCTGATCCCCTGGCTGGAGAAAAAGGGATATCTCCAGGAGCATGTGATCTGGTACAAGGCCGCCTGGGTGCCGGAGGTGCTGACCGGGCAGCGGCGGCGGATGGCCCAGCTTCGGTGCTCCGCCTGCGGCGAGACCATGTATGCCGACAGGATCCCGAACCCCGGGCACACCTTCGGATACTTTGACCCGGAGAGCGGGCATCCGGTGTCTCATGGAAACCGTGTGCGCTGCCCTATGTGCGGCTGTGAGGCCCAGGCACTGCACATTGGCCGGGGCCGGGGCGGCCACTATGGCAAGAGCGTCTGGCCCCTGACGGTGACCCGTCTGGAGGACAAGCTGGCCCTGGTGGGCTGGTGCGTGGGAAAGTATATCTCCTGCGAGGGGGAGGAGCACATCTCCTGCCAGCAGTATGAGGCCTATGTGGTGGAGGAGCGGAAGGTGGTGCGCCTGATGGGGTACCTCAAATGCATGTCCACCATCAGCTTCTTCGGACACTGGGAGCAGCGAAAGATCTGCCTGGACAACTGGGGGCTTGCAGACTTGGTGTACCCCTGGGACAAGAGGCTGCTCATCGGCTCCACGGCGGAAAACAGCAAACTGGACCTTTACATGAAGGCGGCAAAGGAGCCGTATCCGGTGACGTATTTACGCCTGTGGCAGCGGCACCGGAACATTGAGAACCTGATCGTGCAGGGCTGCGGCGCCCTGGTGGGGGAGATGATCCGGGAAGAGTCCTACCGGTACAGCTACGAGCGGGCCAGAGGAGTGCCGAAGCTGGCGGAGATCTGCTGGAAAGAGACACGGCCGGCCAAGATGCTGGGCCTCACCGGCGAGGAGTTCCGCTTCTGCCGGAAGCTGCACTGGACGCCGGAGGAGCTGCACTTTTACAGGCTGTGCCGGGAAAAAGGCATCCGGCTGCACTTGCCGGAGGACCTGGAGGAATGCAAGGCAGAGGGGATCCATTGGTGCCGCCGGATGGCGGAGGAGGAGAAAACGCCCTTGATGCGGGCGGTGCGCTACCTGAAGCGCCAGAAGCGGCGGGACAAGCGGGCGGACGGCCCCATCCTGGAGGACTACTGGCGCATTGCCAGGGGGGAAGGCTACGACCTCTCGGATGAGCACGTCCGCTTTCCCAAGGATCTGATGCGCGCCCATGACCGGGTGGCGGCGGAGCGCCGGGCCCGGGAGGAAGCGAAGCGGGAAAAGGAGCGGGCGGAGAAAAACGAACAGCTCCGGGCGGCCTTTACGGCCCGGCTGGAGACCCTGGCGCCCCTTTCCTGGCAGCGCGGCGGGATCTTGATCCGCCCCTGTGCCCTCCCGGAGGAGCTGGACGCGGAGGGCAAGGCATTGGACCACTGTGTGGCCACCTACAAGGGAAAGCACGCGGAGGGCAAGACGGCCATTTTCTTCGTCCGGAGGGCGTCTGCGCCGGAGGTGCCCTGGTACACCCTGGAGCTGGATCTGAAGGACTTCACCGTGCTCCAGGACCGAGGGAAGTGCAACTGCGGCAGGACCAAGGCGGTGGAGGACTTTGAGGCGGCGTGGCTGGAGCACATCCGGCCCATGAAGCAAAAAAAGAGCATTGCATGAAAATAACGGGGGATGAGAGATGGAGCGACATAACTATACCGGCCGGGAGCGCCGGCAAAGAGCGGCGGCGCGGATCGCTCTGGCGGTGTGGCTGGTGGCCGTCCTGGTCCTGCTTACCGTTACGGCCAGGGCGGTGGGGATGTGAGAGACAAACCCATGCCGCCGTGCCGGGAGTGCCAGCGCCGGGCGCCCGGCTGCCATAACAAAGATACCTGCCCCGCCTGGGGCAGGTATCAGGCCGCTTTGGCGGAGCATCACGCGACGGAGCGTGCTCGCATCGACCGGGAGCGGATCTACAACGACTATGCGGTAAACCGGCGGAAAACCCGCCGCAGAAAAGAAAGAGAGGGAGCGTAATGCTCAATAAGATCATGCTCATGGGCCGCCTGGTCCGGGACCCGGAGCTGCGCCGCACGGGGAGCGGCACCGCCGTGGCCTCGCTGACGCTGGCGGTGGACCGGGACTACAAGTCCCAGAGCGGCGAGAAGGAGACGGACTTCATCGACATCGTGGCCTGGCGCAGCACTGCGGAGTTTGTCTGCAAGTATTTCACCAAGGGCCGCATGGCCGTGGTGGAGGGCCGGCTCCAGGTCCGGGACTGGACGGATAAGGACAGCGGACGTCGCCGCAGCGCCGAGGTGGTGGCGGATAACATCTACTTTGGAGACTCAAAGAGGACGGTGTCCGATTCGGACACGCACCCGGCCGGGGAGATCACGGAGATCCCCGAGGGCGAGGAAGGAGAGCTGCCGTTTTGATGGAGCCGATAGACCGGTTTTTCTGCCGTGCGGGCCTGATTTGTTTCGAATGTTGCTCGAAATGTGAAGTGTTTGGGTGCTGTGATATGTGCGTATCTTTCGGGCAGCCTGATCGCTGCCAAAAATGTACGCGCTATTATCTTTCTCCGGAGCTGACGAAAGAGGAGGGGGGGCGTTTTGATGGAGCGAAATCAATTGATTGATGCCCTGCAAAAGATGCAGGTGGAGACCGGGAGCCTGGTATGCCTGGGCTGTGGGCAGGAGCATAACTGCGGCGTCCATGGCTGTGCAATTATCCGGGAGGCGGTGGCGCAGCTGGAGATGCCGGAAGTTATTTTAAAAATGGACCTAGAATCGTTTGCGAAAATTGCAAATGTAGCGCTTGAATCGAGTGAGAAGCGGCTTGGGGGTGTTAACTGTGAGCCTTGAATACCCGTGCATCTATTACCGAGGAAACGGCTTGTGCAGCTACGGAGGCGACCTCACAGACGCAAACATCTGCGTGTTCGGTCCATGCGACCATGAAACACCGTCAAGAGCCGACCTGGTTCGGCGCATGAGCGACGAGGAGCTGGCCCGGAACATCAACCGGCTGTTGGAGGGTGAGATATCGATCCCCTACTGCCGGGAGCTGCCCGAGTGTGATGCGGATGTGGAGCGGGATGCGCCGATCCCACTGGAGCGATGCGAGCAGTGCGTGCTGCACTGGCTCCGCCAGCCGGCTGAGGAGGGATAATGTGGGAAAACACTTCACTATCTTTGACCGGGCTTATCCGCGGGAGCAGCAGGCGGAGGCGATTGCGGTTTCTGAGGCTGTTGCAAGAGGTAAATGCAATAATTGTGCATTTCATCATCAGTGTTACAGGAGCTTTAATTTTGAGTTCCCAGTGTTTGCTTGGTGCCAGCAACGGAAGCATCAGATTTTGCGGAGTTGGGAGGAATGAGTGTGGAGCGCCTTACAAGCAGATGGTCAAACGGGATGGCAAATTACCCGTTTGGAAAACTGCCAGAAGTTATAGATCGCCTTGCCGTCATTGAGGACATCATGGGCGATGACTACGATCTGGATCGCTTGCGGGAGCTTGTGGAGGCTGACCGGGACGGGCGGTGTGTGGTGCTGCCGTGCAAAGTGGGGGATTGTGTTTGGATTACTTCTGCATACGGGAAGCAGTATAATCCGCCAATAGAAGGTCATATCCAGAAGTTTGTTGTGCATGACGATGAAATTGTCTACCTTGAAGCCATTATATGGATGGACATAGGATGCGGTCACAAAGGATATGGATACACGGAAAAGAGCTTTGGAAAAGCCGTTTTTCTTACGCCGGAAGCTGCCAAGGCCACGCTGAAAGGAGGCCAGGATGCCTAAACAATCCGGTTATCTCCAACGGCAGGCGGCCCGGGAGCAAATCATCATTGACGCCGTAGATCAGACAGTCCGGCAGCTGATGCTGGACACGCTCCAGATTACGCTTCACACGGAGTATGGTTGGGGCTTTGACCGGATCAAGGCCCTCAGCGAGGCGTGGGCCAAGGTGTACAACCAGCTCCATAGTGCGGTGGAGCGGGGACCAGAGCAGGACGTGGCCCAGGAGCACCTGGACCGGGCTTTGGTGGAGATCATGCGGGGGCGTCAGGAGCTGATTCCGTTTCCGGAGAGGTATCCTTATCTGAGGGAGATCAGATATGGCAAATAAGATCAATTTGCTATCTCCCAACGACCTGAACCATCTGCGGCAGGCCCTGGAGGACCGGCAGGAGATCTCCCTGATTCGGACGCTGGGCGATGTGTTGGTGAGAGCCGGCACGTCGCCGGCGCCAGCCGTGTGGGGCTGCGACATGCTGGTGCGGCTGGAGCGCCGTGAGGGAGGGCTGT
>NZ_URDP01000074.1 GCF_900546705.1 uncultured Oscillibacter sp.
TTCTGGGCCACCGTGGGCCTGCTCCACGACGTGGACTTTGAAAAGTGGCCCGAGGAGCACTGCAAAAAGGCGCCGGAGCTTCTCGCTGAAATCGGATGCAGCGACGAGTTCATCCACGCCGTGTGCAGCCACGGCTACGGCCTTTGCTCCGACGTGGAGCCCACCGCCGAGATGGAGAAGGTGCTCTTCGCCGCCGACGAGCTGACGGGTCTCATCGGCGCCGCCGCCCGGATGCGGCCCAGCAAGAGCTGCCAGGACATGGAGCTGGGCTCCCTGAAGAAGAAATTCAAGGACAAGAAGTTCGCCGCCGGCTGCTCCCGGGACGTGATCCGGGAGGGGGCCGAGCGCCTGGGCTGGACGCTGGACGAGCTGCTGGAGAAGACCATCCTGGCCATGCGTTCCTGCGAGGACTCCGTGAACGAGGCCATGGCCGCCCTGTGAGCGCGCCGACCGCCCCGGCGTCCGCCGTCCCCGGCGGCCTGCCGGCCTACGAGCTCATCCGCTCCGACCGCAAGACGATCTCCCTCCAGGTGACCAGGGACGGCCGGGTGGTGGTGCGGGCGCCCCGGTTCCTGGCGGAGTCGGCCGTCCGCCGGTTTGTCCGGGAAAAGTCCGATTGGGTCGCCCGGCAGCTGGAGCGCCAGAGGCAGCGTCCGCCCCGGCCGGAGCCCACGGCGGAGGAGCTGGCCGCCCTGAAAGCCCGGGCCGCGGAGCAGATCATCCCCCTGGTGGAGCAGTGGAGCCGCCGGACGGGGCTGGTGCCCACCGGCGTGAAGATCACCGCCGCCCGCACCCGGTACGGAAGCTGCAGCGGCAAAAACAGCCTCTGCTTTTCCTGCTTTCTCGCGGACTGTCCCCCGGAAGCGGTGGAGGCGGTGGTGGTCCATGAGCTCTGCCACATCCGGGAGAAGAACCACGGCCCCCGGTTCTACGCCCTGCTGGAGGGGTTTTTGCCCGACTACCGGGCCCGGCGGGCACTGCTGCCGTAACGAAAAGCGCCATGGAACCGATGGTTCCATGGCGCTTTTTTATGCCGTTTCAGGCCAGGGCGTGAGCCGCCGCCAGCAGCAGCGCAAGGCCCAGGAAGTTGGCCCCCAGGAACACGGCCAGGTACTTCCCCCGCCGGGCCCAGGGCCACTTGAAGTAGTATTTCAGGGTGATGAGGCTGGCAAGAGACGCCACCGGCGTGCCCAGTCCGCCGATGTTGGTGCCCCGCAGGAGCCCCAGTCCGTCGTCGGTGAAGGCGGAGAGCAGCACCGCCGCCGGCACGTTGCTGATGACCTGGCTTGCCAGGGCCGCCGTGCCCATGGTGCTGCGCCGCAGCAGCGCCTCCAGCACCGTGCGCACCGCGTCCATCCGGCCCAGGTTGCCGGAGACCACGAAAAAGCACACGAAGGTGGCAAGGAGACTGATGTCCAGCTTTTTGAGGAGCTTCGGCTCCGCGATGGCCAGGGCCAGCAGCACCACCGCCGTCAAAATGCCGTAGGGCAGGATGCGAAACACGGTGAAAAGGCACAGCACGAAGAGCACCAGGTAGAGGGCCAGCTTTTTGGGGTTTTCCAGCGCCGACTGGGGCAGCTCCGGCCGGGGCAGGTCCCGGGGCAGGGCGAAGGCGGCCGCCGCCGTCAGCCCCACCAGGCTCAGGGCCGTCAGGGGCAGCATGGTTGCGAAGAACGCCCCGGTGGAGAGGTTATAGGCGGCGTAGAGATAGAGGTTCTGGGGGTTGCCCACAGGGGTGGTCATGCTGCCCAGGTTTGCCGCCATGGTCTGGAGCACCAGCACCCCCACCGCCCGGCTCTGGCACCCCAGCTGCTCGAGGACCAGCAGCGTGAAGGGCACGAAGGTGATGAGGGAGACGTCGTTGGTGACCACCATGGAGGCGAAAAAGGGCAGCAGCACCAGGGCGATGCCCAGCGATCTGCCGCCGCCCCGGCTCAAAAGCCGGGCAGAGAGCACCTGGAACACGCCGCAGGACTGGAACCCGGCCACCACCGCCATGAGGCTCAGCAGCAGGCACAGCACCCGCACGTCCACGTAGTCCCGGTAGGCCCCGTCCGGCGGCACCAGAAACATGGTGATGACGGCGCACACCGCCGCCACGCACAAAACTGTCTCACTTTTGAAAAATTCCCAGGCTCTTTTTCCCATGATGCTCCCCCGATTGTCTGTAAAGTCCGCATACCAACATAGCACAGCCCCCGCCGGTTTGCAACGGCTTTTTTCCAGAAAAAAACAGACCGGCGTGGGCCGGTCTGTTTTTTCACTTGGCTTTAGTCCATGGGGGCGCCGCACTGGGGGCAGAACTTGCTGTCGGACTCGGCGCCGCAGATGGGGCACTTCTTGCCGTGGGAGACGGGCTCCTCCGCGGGTTCGTCCTTGGAGGGCTTGCTGGCCTCCAGCTCGGCGATTCTGGCCTTGCTGGCGTTGACCGCCTCCACCAGCTCCCGGACGGCGTCGGGGATCTGGCCCTCGTACTCGCTGACGAACCACTCGCCGATGGTGCGGTAGTTCTTGTCGATCTCCTTTTGCTCGCCGGCGATGGCAACGCTGATCTTCGTCAGCTCCGCGGCGTCCTTGGCCTTGTCGGCGGCAAGATAGGCAACGTCCTTCGCCTTTTTGGTAAACTCATCGAAAAATGCCATACTAAAACTCCCTTCCGTAAATACCTTCCATGTTGAATTGGGAATCTGCCTGCTTTGTGGTCAGTATACCCCAATTCCGGGGGGAACGCAACAAAATTCCCGGAAGTTTACACTTCGTTTTCAATCCAGCCCCGGGACCGCTCCACCGCCCGGAGCCAGCGGGCGTAATCGGCATCGCTCTCGCTCTCGTCCCGGCGGGGGCGGAACACGCACTGGCTGCGGCGCAGGCGCTCCAGCTCCTCCGTACCGCTCCAGACCCCGGCAGAAAGGCCCGCCATGGCGGCGGCGCCGAAGGCGGTGGTCTCCACCTGGTCCGGCCGGTCCACGCCGATGCGCAGCAGGTCCGCCTGGATCTGCATCAGGATGTCGCTGACGGAGGCGCCGCCGTCCACCCGCAGCACGCTGATGGGACAGGGGGCGTCCTCGTCCATGGCCCGCACCAGGTCCGTCACCTGGTAGGCGATGGACTCCAGCACCGCCCGGGCGATGTGGGAGCGGGTAGTGCCCCGGGTAAGGCCCACGATGGTGCCCCGGGCGTACATGTCCCAGTAGGGGGCGCCCAGACCCGTGAAGGCGGGCACCACCACCACGCCGCCGCTGTTCGGCACGCTCTCGGCCAGCCGGTCGCACTCGGGGGCGCTTTCGATGAGGCCCAGCTCGTCCCGCAGCCACTGGATGGCGCTGCCGGCGTTGAAGACGCTGCCCTCCAGGGCGTAGGTGGTCTCCCCTCTCCACGACCAGCCCACGGAGGTCACCAGCCCGTGGCGGGAGCGCACCGGCGTGTGGCCCACGTTCATGAGGGTGAAGCACCCGGTGCCGTATGTATTCTTGGCCTGGCCGGGGGCAAAGCACGCCTGGCCGAACAGCGCCGCCGGCTGGTCCCCGGCGCTGCCGCAGATGGGGATGCCCGCCAGGGCCTCCAGCCCCGGGATGCCCGGCGCCACATGGCCGAACGCCTGGCAGTTGGGCACCGGCTGGGGCAGCAGGCTCATGGGGATGTCCAGCGCCCGGCAGAGCTCGGCGTCCCAGGTGAGGGTGTGGATGTTGAAGAGCATGGTGCGGGAGGCGTTGGAGTAGTCCGTCACATGGACCTTGCCGCCGGTGAGGTTATAGATGAGCCAGCTGTCCACCGTGCCGCAGCGCAGCTCGCCATTTTCCGCCCGGCGCCGCAGCCCGGGCACCGTGTCCAATAGCCAGCGGATCTTCGTGCCGGAGAAGTAGGCATCCAGCAGCAGACCCGTCTTTTCCGTCACCGTCTCCTCCAGCCCGTCGGCGCGGAGGCGGTCGCAGATGGGGGCCGTCCGGCGGCACTGCCAGACGATGGCGTTGTACACGGGCTGTCCCGTCCGGGCGTCCCAGACGATGGTGGTCTCCCGCTGGTTGGTGATGCCGATGGCGGCGATGCGCTTGGGGTCGATGTGGGCGGCGTCCACCGCCTCGGACACGGCCCGCCGCTCCGTGTCCCAGATCTCCATGGGGTCGTGCTCCACCCAGCCGGGCTGGG
>NZ_URDP01000075.1 GCF_900546705.1 uncultured Oscillibacter sp.
CTCATAGTTGCTCCTCCCCGCGCCCACCGGCGCGGTCGTTAAAATATCTCGTTTCCCGCCAGGTCAGGCCGGTCTCCGCCGAGCAAAACTCAACAACGAAAAAGCGGCGCAGCGGGTGGATGTACACCACCCGGCAGGTCCTGGGCTGTGAGTCGATCATATCCGCCCCACCGCCGAACACCGTGGGCCGCAGCATCAACTTGTCTCCGATCTGCATGGCACACCTCACTTCACAAATTTTTCCCGGAACGTGTTGGTCTCCGGCCAGAAGGAAAGCTCCACCCGGCCGGTCCGGCCGTGCCGGTTTTTCGCCAGGGTGGCCTCTACCACAACCGGCTCCTGGGGCTTGCGCTCAAACTTTGGGTCGTAGTAGTCCTCCCGGTGCAGTAATATCACGCCGTCGGCGTCCTCCTCCGCGGCGCCGGTGGCCCGCAGGTCTGAGATCCGGGGCCGCTTGTCGTTGCGGCTCTCGTTTTCCCGGTTGAGCTGAGCCAGGCACAGCACCGGCGCGTCCATGGCCTGTGCCAGACGCTTGAGGGTGTGGGCCGCCGAGGCGTACTCGATATGGCTGGCCTGCCTGCCGGGCAGCAAAAACAGGCTGAAATGGTCCACGACCACCAGGCGGCAGTCCTTTCTTCCCCGGACCATGGACGCCATGCGTCCGGGTGTATACGCCTTGCCGGCTGTAACATACAGCGGTGTCCTGCCGATGATCCGCGCCGCCTCGGATGCCTTGCGGTATTCCGCATCCGTCATGGTCTCCGTTAGAATCACGCTGCTGTCCAGCTTGGCCAGCGCCGCCACCCGGCGGGCGGTCACCTGCTCGTCCGACATCTCCATGGACACCATGGCCACTGGTCCGATGGTGCTGGCCACATACTCGGCGATGGCGATGGCCAGCGCCGTCTTGCCCATGCCCGGGCGGGCCGCCAGGAAATAGAGGCCCGTCTTGACCATCCCGCCGCCCAGCAGCTTGTCCAGCTGCCGCAGCCCCGTGCGGACATAGGGGGCCTCTCCCCCGTCAATCCGCTCCCGGTGGCGGAAAAAGCGGTCGATCTGCTCCTGGGGCTCCAGCAGATCACTGCCGGAGCGGGCGTTGATGTCGGAGATGGTGGTCTCCAGGCCGGGCAGCACGTCCGCCTGGTCCGCTCCGTTGTCCAGCGCCTCCAGGGCCGTGCCCAGGGCGCTTTTCAGCCCCCGCCGGCGGGCGCACTCCTGCACGATGGCAGCGTATTCCATGACGTTGGCCGACGTGGGGGTGGCCTCCATCAACTCCGCCAGATACCGGCGGGTATCGTCCGATGCGTGGAGGGCATCCGCCACGGTCAATCCGTCCACGGCCCGGCCGTCCATGTCCATGGACACCATGACCGCATAGATCTTCTGGTTCAAAATCTGGCCAAAATCCGCCTCCCGGAGCCTCCCGGCCACCGTGCGGATGCAGCTGCTGTCGATGAGCATGGAGCCCAGCACCGCCTGCTCGGCGCTCAGATCGTGATACTGGTTACTCGTAGATATCCACCTCCTGGCCATCGATCACATCCGTACGGACGTATCGCTTGGGCTTTTTCTCCGGTACATCCCGGCTCTCCTCCGGCTGGTCCTCCACGTCGTTCCATCTCTTGTTCTTGAGATACCGGGTCGCATACGGGATACCGACACCCCGCTTCCACAGATCCGATGCAATCTGCTTTTTCAGAGCACGATAGATTCGTTCGAGCAGAGCATCATCCGGTTTCAGCTTGTCCCACTCCTGGATTGCACCCTGCTTATCCTCGTTCCGGACGTTCGTGCGGTAGAACTTCCAGAACTCCTCGAAGCGCTCCGGCTCCCAGTCTGCCGTATCCTTGGACTCCTGTTTCCTGCGCCGCCCCCCTTGGGGGGCTTTAGGGGGTATATTATTACTATTACTCTTAGAATAAGTGGAACCGCAAATTTCTGCGGGTACCCCCCGCAAATTTCTGCGGGTACCCCCTGGGTGCCCGCAATTTTCTGCGGGTACCTGCGGAGTATCCGGCGGAGCCAATTTCCGACCACAAAAGATGTATCGTTCCGTTCCGCCGGAGCCGCCCCGCCGGGGCCTGGACTCCACCCGGATCTGCCCCACATCCTCCAGGGCCTTGAGCAGATTCCGGACGGTAGTCTCACTGCATCCCAAAAGATCCATGAAGTCCTGATTGCTGGCATCGCACCAGCCGTCCGGGCCGGAGAGCCGGTAGATCTCCCCGAACAGGATTTTGGCCGTGGCCGGCACAGAATCCTCATACAGGAGATCTACCCAGATGATGGCGAATTGCCCGCCTTTTTTCGGATTTCGCCGCATGATATCACCGCCCCTTAAAATGCGTCATAGAACTTATCCTGCAGCGCCTTGTAGCGCCGGTCAGTCTCCTGCTCGTCAATGATTCTCAGATAAAACGCCAGCATCAGTGCCCCAGCGATTTGCCCATACAGATATCGGGCGGTGTCCCGGTCACCCTTTTCGATTTCATTGTCCAACTGTCCATTCAGATGCTCCAGCAACCGCTCAGTCTGCTCCAGATTCATATCCTCACCGTCCCTCAAGTCCCAAAATGTCCATGGAAAGCGTACCGACGGCGCTGCAATACTTCTCGTCCCAGGACGCCACCAGAGCTGCCTCCTCAGCGTTCAGCTCCTTCCGCCACTCCATGGACTCCGGGTCATATGGGTCCTCGACATCCCACCAAAAATCCAATAACGCGATGCGCTCCTCAGATACCATGCCCGTCATCTCCCCTCAATCAAATCAAGCACCCGGAAAAGGCCCTTGGTGGCAGTCCAAACGCCCACCAGGACAAACGCAAACTCCCAGATCGTCATAAGAGGGTCACCCCCTCCCTGACCGTGGTGCGGGACTTGCATTTCCGGGCAACATGTGTTATCATAACCTTGCTGTCGTTCTCGGGCGCAAGCCCCTGAACTCGAACGCCTTGAGGCTCCACCCTCGGGGCGTTCTTTTTTTTGCCTACGACATGGCGCGGGCCAGGCTGGCCACGGAGATCCAGCATGTGGCGCCCTTTGTCCCGCCGCCCTTCATCGGGAACGTGGCTTTGACTGTTCGGCTGTCCATATGTAACCACTGGGCAATCTCCTTCTGGGACAGGATCTCCCTCCCGGGGAATGCCTCTAAGATCCGTTCTAGGTTGTCCCGGTACGCCTCTTTCTCCCGTGCCATTACTGTCTCCCTCCTGACTGATCCGCAGCTCCATAATGGCTTGCTCAATATCCAGCAGCTCGCCTACGATTTCCCGATATAGTGGTTCTTCTTCTGGCGAAATCACGTTATCCTCGGCAATCTCCAACAGTCGGTACCCTTGGTGGCGTTCTGCAAATCGCCGCACCCGATTGAAAATCCGCATCGCCGCCTCAACAAACGCCCGCTCGGTCACCGGCGGGAACAGATCGGCGGCCACTTGACTCACAAGCCGCAGATGCTGCACTGCCAGCAGCTGACTGTCATAAAGAACCACCATCTGGTAGGCGATATCATCCGGCACATGCTGCTCTCCGCTTTCGTAGCGCGCCAGCGAGCGCACCGAGCAGTTGAGCCCCTCAGACGCCTGCTCTTGTGTAAGGCCGGCCGCTTCCCGGCAGGTCTTGTAGATCTCTGCGCCATTTCCCGGCATGGGAAATCATCTCCTTTCTTGGTATGGTGAATTTAATTCCTCCTGATTGCACGGCAAATCCGTATTTCCCAGCGAAATAACCTGCATGTCAACCTCAAGCGGAAGTAATCCGCACAAAAGCCTTACCTCGTTCAAAGTCAACCAGCCACGCTGAAAAAGATAGTTGTACCTTGTGCTTCTCTCCTGATCGTTTTCCATTTCAACGTCCTTTCTCATGCGCCGATGCAGGGCGCTTTATAAAGCTCGTCGATCGTCACCTCCAGGATCGCCGCCAGCTTGGGCAGCTTATCGGCTGTCGGCATGGCCT
>NZ_URDP01000076.1 GCF_900546705.1 uncultured Oscillibacter sp.
ACTGCGGCACCGGCGTTGCCTTCACCCGTAACCCCGCCACCGGCGAGAAGAAGCTCTTCGGCGAGTTTTTGACCAACGCCCAGGGCGAGGACGTGGTGGCCGGCGTGCGCACCCCCATGCCCATCAGCCAGATGGCCGAGAAGTTCCCCGAGGCCTTTGCTCAGTTCGAGCAGGTCTGCAAGATCCTGGAGGATCACTATCACGACATGCAGGACATGGAGTTCACCGTGGAAAACGGCAAGCTCTACATGCTCCAGACCCGCAACGGCAAGCGCACCCCCGCCGCCGCTTTGAAGATCGCCTGCGACCTGGTGGACGAGGGCATGATCGACGAAAAGCAGGCCGTGGCCATGATCGAGCCCCGCTCTCTGGACACGCTGCTCCATCCCCAGTTCGACGCTGAGGCCCTGAAGAAGGCTCCCCTGATCGGCTCCGCCCTGGCTGCTTCCCCCGGTGCCGCCTCCGGCAAGATCGTCTTCACCGCTGAGGACGCCAAGGAGTGGGCCGCCCGCGGCGAGAAGGTGGTTCTGGTCCGTCTGGAGACCTCTCCCGAGGACATCGAGGGCATGAAGGCCGCCCAGGGCATCCTGACCGTCCGCGGCGGCATGACCTCCCACGCGGCCGTGGTGGCCCGCGGCATGGGCGAGTGCTGCGTCTCCGGCTGCTCCGCCATCAACATGGACGAGGCCAACAAGCAGTTCGAGCTGGGCGGCAAGGTCTTCCACGAGGGCGACTGGCTCTCCCTGGACGGCTCTACCGGCAAGATCTATGACGGCGCCATCCCCACCGTGGACGCTTCCATCGGCGGCGAGTTCGGCCGCGTCATGGGCTGGGCAGACAAATATCGCCGCCTGCAGGTCCGCACCAATGCCGATACGCCGCACGACGCCGCCCAGGCCCGCAAGTTCGGCGCCCAGGGCATCGGCCTGACCCGTACCGAGCACATGTTCTTCGACGAGGACCGTATCCCCGCCATCCGCGAGATGATCTGCTCCGACACCGTCGAGCAGCGTGAGAAGGCCCTGGCCAAGCTGGAGCCCATGCAGCAGAGCGACTTCGAGGGCATCTATGAGGCCATGGAGGGCTGCCCCGTCACCATCCGCTTCCTGGATCCCCCTCTGCACGAGTTCGTGCCCACCGAGGAGGCCGACATTGAACTGCTGGCCAAGGACATGGGCAAGTCTGTCGCCGAGATCAAGAACATCATCGCCTCTTTGCATGAGTTCAACCCCATGATGGGCCATCGCGGCTGCCGTCTGGACGTCACCTATCCCGAGATTGCCGTCATGCAGACCCGTGCTGTCATCAAGGCCGCTCTGGCTGTCCAGGCCCGTCATCCCGAGTGGAACATGGTGCCTGAGATCATGATCCCCCTGGTAGGCGAGGTCAAGGAGCTGGCCTATGTGAAGAAGATCGTGGTGGAGACCGCCGACGAGATCATCAAGGCTGCCGGCTCTGACATGAAGTATCTGGTTGGCACTATGATTGAGATCCCCCGCGCGGCCCTGACTGCCGACGAGATCGCCACCCAGGCCGACTTCTTCTCCTTCGGTACCAACGACCTGACCCAGATGACGTTCGGCTTCTCCCGCGACGACGCCGGCAAGTTCCTGGACGCCTACTACGACAAGAAGATCTACGAGAACGATCCCTTCGCCAAGCTGGATCAGAAGGGTGTGGGCAAGCTGGTGGAAATGGCCTGCAAGCTGGGCCGCAGCGTGAATCCCAAGCTGCACCTGGGTATCTGCGGCGAGCACGGCGGCGATCCCTCCTCCGTGGAGTTCTGCCACAGAGTGGGTCTGGACTATGTCTCCTGCTCTCCCTTCCGCGTGCCCATCGCACGTCTGGCTGCCGCACAGGCTGCCATCAAGGACGAGAAGTAAACTTCTCCCCCTTTCAAAGTCAAAAGAGGATGCCGCTGAAAGCGGCATCCTCTTTTTTCATTATTGCCATGCGCTCCCACCGCTCCGCGCCAGGCTGCGGCGGCGCTTTTGTGCATAGAAAAACTGCAAGAAAAGCTGCAAAAAAGCGCCCCCGCAGGGGCGCTTTTTATAAATATAAATAGCCGGTTTTCAATCTGTGTCCCAGGAGCGGTCCTCCCAGTAATAGCTGATGCGGCTGTCGACATTCCACAGTGCCTCCAGCCACCGCTCCACCCGATGGCGCGGGAAGTATTTGTTGATGAACAGCGCCACCACCACGCCCACGCCGGTGTCAAAAATCCGGTTGAGGGCATAGCTGATATAGGTATCCACCGGTGTGTTGAACAGCAAGATGCATAGCACCACACCGCCGGGCTGTACACCCCCTACCCAGAATACCTGGCACAGCACAATCAGCAGAATTGTGCCCACGAACACCAGAAAGACCAGCAGCAGCGACCGGCCGCCCTCCGGATGGACAAACAGGTAGATGCGGAACATAACCATGCCGATGACGCCGCCGATGGCCGTACCGAACAGGCGGTTGCCGCCGTTGAGCTTGGAGTGCTCCATGCTGTTGCCCAGGCCGAAAATGGCGCCGATGCAGGCAAAGGCCGGGCTGCGGTCCAAAAAGTAGTAGATCAATGCGCACAGAGCTGCTGCTGTGGCAGTCTTGATGGTCCGCATACCCACTGTGGGGCGGCGGCGCTGGGGCGGCAGTGTCCCCGGCTGAATCGGCGGGGCGGCCGGTCCCGGTTCACCGGGCGTTTCAGGTTTACTGGGCGTGGTTGGCTTTGTGTCCATAGGGTTCCCTTTCTTTGCGCGCGGCCGCTGTTGACTTCAAAATTTGGAAGTTCCAGGAAGCTATTCTTGGTTCCTGCGCAGCGCCGGAGCGCTTTCGCAGAACCGGGGCGGTGCCCAAAACTTCCATAAAATACCGCATTAACGGTATTATAGCATGGAACCCTGAATTGAAGGAAAATAACTTTGCGAAAAAAGTAACAATTTTTTTAACGCTCTGTTGTGCTAACTGCTGTGAACAAGGCGGCGCCGAAACGGCGCCGCCTTGTTTTCCTTAATATTCCACTTCTCCGGTGAACACCAGCTTGGCGTCGCCGGTCAGGGTGACGCGCTCGTCCGTGTAGTTGACCACCAGGTCGCCGCCCCGGACACGCACGGTCACATCGCTGCCCTTGGAGCAAAGGCCGTTGGCCACAGCGGCCACCACCGCCGCGCAGGCGCCGGTACCGCAGGCCATGGTCTCGCCGCTGCCCCGCTCCCAGACCCGCATCTTGATGGTGTTGGGGTTCACCACCCGGATGAATTCCGTGTTGATGCGCTCGGGGAAATAGGGCGCATGCTCGAACCGGGGACCGATGAAGTCGATGTCCACTGCGTCCACCCGGGGGCAGAACACCACGCAGTGGGGATTGCCCACATCCACGCAGGTAATCTCATAGGGCCGTCCGCCGATCCGCACCGGATAGTTGACCACCGTCTCCTCCTGAATGGAAAAGCGCAGCGCAGCGGTGTTGAGGGTTGCCTTACCCATATCCACGCAGGCGGAGGTCACCTTGCCGTTGGTGGTGTACACCTGCACCTGCTTGACGCCCTTGCCCGTCTCGATGGACAAAATGTCCTTGCGGACGAAGTCGTTGTCGTAGAGGTACTTGCAAAGGCACCGCAAGGCGTTGCCCGCCATGGAGCCCTCGCTGCCGTCGGCATTGAACATCCGCATCTTGGCGTCGGCCTTGTCCGAGTGCTCCATGAGGATGATGCCGTCGGCGCCGATGCCGTAGTGCCGGTCACACAGCGTCACGCACAGGGACTCCGGGCAGGTGATCTCTCCCCGGAAGTTTTCCAGGAAGATGTAGTCGTTGCCGCAGGTCTGCATCTTGGCAAAGGGCAGCTTCT
>NZ_URDP01000077.1 GCF_900546705.1 uncultured Oscillibacter sp.
GCCGTGTGGGGCTGCGACATGCTGGTGCGGCTGGAGCGCCGTGAGGGAGGGCTGTACAGCAGTCAATATTTCCACAGCGTAGAGGAGATGATGCGGTACATATGAGTGCAGTTTGGTATTGCACCCGCCAAAGAGCGGGACCGCTGGTCAAAGAGTGCCGGGCGCTGCGGCCCAGATTCTCGCCCCAGGATGACGCATACATTCGGAGCGAAAAGGCGGAATTTCGGCGGCGGTACCGCTCGGCGGTATGCCGGACTCCGGTGGATCGTCTGGAATTGTGCCTTGCGCTTTTCGGCTTTGAGGGCACGCACTATGAGTGTTCCTTTGACGAGGAGCATCTTCCGGCGCGGTTCGGCGGGGTGCGCAAAGTGTTGAGCGCGTTTTTCAAGCGGTGTAAGCGGTGGCGGCACAATCAACCGTTTGATTACGTGTACGCCATCGAGTACGGTTCGCAGCATTGCCGCTACCATGTCCATCTTGTCCTGCGGGACAGTGAGTTCTCACCGGCGGAAGTGCGGTACCTGTGGCGGCAGGGAGAGGTGCAGGACTTCCCGGTGCTCCTCAAGCACGGAGGATACCGGAGGCTTGCCAAATATTTCAATAAGGAGCCATCTGACGGGTGGTTCTTACCGCTGGGCCGACACAAGTGGAGCTGCAGCCGTACCCTTACCGCCAAGCTGCCGGAGCCGGAGATCTGGGAGGATAAATCCGGTGTGATCCACTGCCCGCACCGCACACTGTGGGCCAGCTCACCGGACGGGCCGCAGAGCTTCAGTAATGAGTTCGGCAGCTACTATTATCACTCCTGGATCGTGCCAAAGAAAAACAGCGCTTTATATTTAGAATAAGATTTCAATACTTGTAATCTAGTTGGTTTTTGTGGACATCCGAAAGAAAGTGAGGAAAGTGCATTGCAAAAGATGGAACGGCGTGATACACTTGCCGTAAAGGATGGATGGCTTACCTGTCCCAACTGCCACCGCAACCACAAGTTGCTGCGGATCGACAAGGACACGGAAGCGACGGGCTTGCCGGTGTACTGCCGGGACTGCAAGACCGAGATCATCCTGGATATCGAAAGAGGCCGGAGCGTTAAACGCCGGAGCCCATGATCGCCCATTGCGGGGTTGGTCATTGGCTCCGGCGTTTTTTGTTTTGCCCTGGAGGTGATAGCCCATGGATTACAAAGGCCGGCGGTGGAAACACCTGCGCCAATCCATCCTGCGGCGTGATCGGTACCAATGCCGGGAGTGCCGGCGCTATGGCCTGGCGGTCAATGCCACCGTGGTGCATCACGCATACCCGGCGGAGGATTTCCCGGAGTTTGCCTGGTGTCCGTGGAACCTGCTGAGCCTGTGCTCGGCCTGCCACAATGCCATGCACGACCGGGAGACCGGCGCCCTGACGGACCGGGGCCTGGCCTGGAGGCGGAGGGTATCCCCCCCTCATCCTCCGGCTGACCCCGGTGTCTAGGGGACCGGGGGGCGGAAGAGCTTCCGACGGCGGACCTCACCGCCGGAGGGGGTTCGCGCCCGCTTAGGCGCGACCAGACTCCGCGCGTGCGCATCATGCCCGGGCAACGCGGGCGCATACGACGCGCCCACGCGAGAGCGGTGTCAGATTCTGACACCGAGACCATAGCGAGGAGGCATCATGGGACGGGAGGCGATGATCCGGGCGGACATGGAGTCCGTCGGCATTTACAGTCCGATCTTTGACAGCACCATCAAGCAGCTGGCCAAGCTGGAGCGGGAACTGTCCAAGGCGGAAAAAGCCTGGCGTGCGGCAGGTGGGCAAATGGTGGCGGAGCTGGTCAACAAGACCGGCGGCAAGTACACCGCCAAAGATCCCAACTACGCGGTGGTGGACCAGCTGCGCAAGGACATCCTGGCGCTGCGGTCTCAGCTGGGCCTGACACCATCCAGCTTTGCCAAGGCCCAGAAAAAGCGGGAGGAGTATTCGGCGGAGAAGCAGAGCCGGATCGAGCTGCTGCTGGAGGAGGCGGCCGCCCATGCGGTGGAGCACGCTGCCGACTACATGGCAGAGGTGGACGGCTATGTCTCCGGGGTGCTGTCCGGAGAGATCCATGCTTGCGTGGAGATCGTCCAGGCGTGCCAGCGGTACATGGACGACCTGAAAAATCCAAAGTGGGATTTCCGGGCGGAGCCGGCCAACGAGATCATCGCCATCATTGAGACGACGGTCTGCCACCAGCAGGGAGAGTTTCTGGACGCCACGCCGCTGCGGGGAACGCCGTTCCTGCTCCTGCCATACCACAAGTTCATCGTGTACAACATCATGGGCTTCTATGTGGCCGGAACAAAGGAGCGGCGTTTCAAGGAGGCGCTGGACTTTGTTCCACGGAAAAACATCAAGACCACCTTTGCGGCGGCCCTGGCCTGGGCCCTGGCGCTCTATGAGCGGCGCAGCGGCTCCAAGGTCTACGAGGTGGGCGGCGCCCTCAAGCAGGCGCTGGAGGGATTTGACTTTCTCCGCTATAACCTCAAGCGGGAGCACCTGACCGTGGACGATGACCCGGTGGGCGGCCTGCGGATCATCAATAACAACATGGAGCGCAGCATCACCGGCGACATCGGTGAGGACGGCTTTATTTCCATCAACGCCCTGGCATCCAGCGTAGACAAGCAGGATTCTTTCAACTGCAACATCGTCATTGCCGACGAGATGCACACCTATAAGTCGGCCAAGCAGTACCAGGTCCTCAAGGATGCCACCAAGGCTTACACCAACAAGCTGGTGATCGGTATCAGCTCCGGCGGTGACTTGGCTACTGGATTTTGCGCAAACCGTGTGGAATACTGCCGCAAGATCTTGAACGGCACCATCAAGGGGCCGGAGGCGGACTCCATTTTTGTTTTCATTGCGGCGGCGCCAAAATCTGAATCCGGCGAGGTGGACTACACCAATCCCGAGGTGATGGAACGCTGCAATCCTGGCTGGGGCAAAAGCATCCGCCCACAGGAAATGGTCAACGACGCCATGCAGGCCAAGGAGGACCCACAGCTGCGGCCGGAATTTCTCCAGAAGTCCCTCAATGTTTTCATTGCGTCGCTGCGGGCCTGGTTCAACGTGGACGAGTTCCGCGCCAGCGACAGCAAATACAGCTGGACCCTGGAAGATCTGTCCCGGCTGCCTATCAAGTGGTATGGCGGCAGCGACTTGTCCAAGCTCCACGATCTGACGGCGGCGGCGCTGTTTGGCCATTACAACGGGGTGGACATCGTCATCCCCCATTGTTGGTTTCCCAGGGCGGCGGCAGTGGTCAAAGCCCATGAGGACCAGATCCCCCTGTTTGGCTGGGCAGAGGACGGCTGGCTGGATATGTCCAACGACAAGGTGACCAACCACTCCGAGGTGGTGAAGTGGTATAAGGGCCTGCGGGATGATGGCTTCAAGCTCCGGCGGATCGGCCACGACCGAAAGTTCTGCCGGGAGTATTTCCTGGAGATGAAAAAGGCCCATTTCCCCATCAAAGACCAGCCGCAGCTGTTCACCCGGAAGTCTGAGGGATTCCGGTATCTGGAGGCCAGCGCCAAGCGCGGGACCCTTTACTACCGGCACGCCGAGCCGTTTGAATACTGCGTGCAAAACGTCCACGGCGTGGAAAAATCGGACGACATGGTCATGTACGACAAGATCCAGCCCAATCTCCGGATCGACGTGTTTGACGCAGCGGTGTTTGCCTGCTGCGCTTACCTGGAAGATCTGGAGACGGT
>NZ_URDP01000078.1 GCF_900546705.1 uncultured Oscillibacter sp.
GCAGCTCCTCCTCGCTCATACTCAGCCTCCGCTCTTGGTGACGGTCACGGTGTAGGTCTTGGTATTGGCGCCGTTGACCACGGTGATAGTCACCACGTTTTCGCCGGTGTTCCAGTAGACGGGCGCGCCGTTTTGCAGCGTCTTGCCGGCCAGCTTGATCTTGAGAGTGGAGCCCATGGTGGGCACGGCGCTGAGGACGTCGCTGGCGTTGCTGGTGGTGGCGGTGTAGGTGTCGGTGCCCACGGCAAAGGCGGGAGTAAGCTCCAGCGCGCCGATGGTCAGAGACTGCAGGGCGGCCACGGAGGGGTTGGCCACGTCCTGGGCAAAGGACATGGTGGTGACGGGGGCCTTGCCGATACCAATGGCCACGAAGCCCTCGGGGATCACCGGCTGTCCGTCGTACCGGGCGGTGCCCTTCACCACGGTCTGATCCTGGAGGTACAGGGGGATGTCGCTGTATCCCACGGTGGTGCCGGCCCGCTCCGCCAGCAGGTAGAGATCGCCATAGCCGCCGATGATGGTGTCATCCGGCATCACGTCGTCGGAGAACACAACGCGATCACCGCCCACCACAGGCATAGTGCCGTTGTTCATGGCCACGATGGTGCCGGTGGCGTCAAAGTTGGCGGCCTCCGCCATCAGCTTCGTCTCGGTGGTTTCGTTCATAGCCCAGAACTTGTCTCCGCGGGAATAGCGGCCCTTGGCGGCACCGCTGGCCAGGATGATCTTCTGGAACAGCGTCAGCCCGGAAGTGGTTCCGGAGGGAATGGTGATGACGTTGGACGCGGAGAGGTTAATCCATGGCCGGGCCTTGTCCGGGTAGTTGTCCGGCTGGCTGGACTGAGCCAGGCGGGTGGCAATGCCAAGAGGCATCTTGATGCCGGTGCCGAACAGGATGGCCTTGTCCAGCGCGATTCCGATGGCCGCGCCCAAGGCCACGATGATCTCGCTGAGCAGAGCGTAGTCCGTGTCCTCCAGCGTGGAGTTGCAGATCACGGCGTAGCCCGCCACCTTGTAACCGTCCACTTCTGCCTGGTTGATCTGGAAATTCAGCGCATTGATGGCGCCGCAGGCCTCCGTCCAGACGGCCTCGGGGATGGTGCCCATGATGGGCTGCCGGGCCTGGCCGGCCACCGGCACCAGGCGCACACGGCGGATCAGCTTGGAGTAGTCCTCGATGTTCTGTCGGATGAGATCCAGCACCACGGTGGGGATCAGCAGTTCGCCGCCGGTGACGCTGCGGCCCTGGGGCGCGTTGCGGAAGGTATCGCGGAAGCGGGTCAGAAACTCCTGGACATCGCTCCGCTGTACAAGGGCCGTGCGCTGCTCCATGGTCATGGAGCCAAAGGCCCGGGTCTGACGGTTGCTCATGTAATCATCCTTTCCTCTGGCCGCCGCAGGCGGCGTATTGGGTTTGGGGTCCGCCTTGGGGGGATTGGTCTCCAGTCTGCGGAGTTCTTCCTCCGCAGCGTCGATCTCCGCCTGGAGAGCGTCCACGGCGGCCTGGTGGGTACGCTGCTCTTCGGTGAGCTCCGTCACCATGGTATCCAGGGACCGGAGCTGTTCATCGGTTTCCGCCTCATCCAGAGCGGCGGCAAGCTCCGCCTCCCGGGTGGCCAACTCCTGGGTGTGCTGGGTCAGGGCGCTCATGCGGGTGTTCTTCTCTTCGATCTGCCGTCTCAGTAGCAGTGCTCTCAGTGCCATTTCACGATGCTCCTTTCAGTTTTGCTTTCAGCGCCTCTTTGCGCTCATCAAACAATCGCTTTCGGATTGTCTCCTCCTGCCGGGTGCGGGCGGAGACGGAGGTCTCCTCGTAGGCCGGGAATGTCACAACGGACACCTCCAGCAGCCGTACCTTGAGGATGGTGTACCGGACCGTGCCGTCAGACAGGACCTCCCGGTTTTCCTTTTCGATGTAGAATCCAATCGAACACTGATCCACGTCGCCCCGGGCTACCCGACTATGCGTATTTACGGCGTCGCTGTCTGACGAGTTGATGCGGATACTGCCCCAGAGGCCGTGGGCGTCCTCCTTGAGGGTCAGCGTGCCGGCTTTGTTCCGGCCCAGCACCAGCGTGGTGTCGTGGTTGGTCAAAGCCCGGATGTCCTCGCCCAGGGTGTCGGCAAACGCTCCCGGGGCGATGGTTTCCACAACGCCCTGATAGATTTCGTAATTGCTGTTGAATACCGCAAAATAACCTTCGATGTACAGGTCATCGCCCTCAGCCCTCGTGGAAAAATTCCCTTTGGTGGGGACCATGGTCCGCTTCTCAAGTTCCACTGTTCTCACCTCCTGTCGGATTCAGTTTCTTTTGATCCCCGATCATGCTCTGGGGGATAAAGTTTTCCAGGATCACCAGTTCGTCCAAGCCCTCCTTGGGCGGCAGGTGCATCCAGTTCCGGACCTCATTTCCGGTCATCATGCCACGGATGTACAGGTTGGAGCCGATGTCCGAAAGGTCTTTCATGTCGTAGGCGTACAGCGCCCAGGGATTCATGGAGATGTACCACTCCGGGTTCAGCAGCAGCTTCCGGGTCATCTCCTGCTCGATGCCACGGACGATGGGCATGATGGTGGTGGCGATGAAGTGGTTCCACTCCTGCTGGCTGAACTTGTCCAGGCCCACCACATAGGGCGGCACGCCCAGGATGGCGGCCACGGACTGCTTGTCCAGCTTGACGCTGTCGGAGATAGCCAGGTCATTGAGGGACAGCGGCTTGACCTGCACCACCTCCATCTGCTCCGCCGGGATCAGCCAGGGGGCGCCCGGGGCAAAGGGGTGTAGGTACTGGTTGGCCAGCCGCTGGCGGCCCGATTCTGACACCAGCTCCTCGCTGTTGCCGTCTACCTTGACGATGACGGAGGGCTTCCACTCGCTGGAAAGAAAGGCGTTTTTGGTATTGCCCGCCTGCTGGAGGTTTTTCACCACGCTCTGGAGGGCCACCCGGTACCCGGTGCCCAGCCACGGCCGCTCCGTGGAGGGGTTGACCACAAAGTGCAGGAGATCGTCCGGATCATAGGGGATGCCGCCCACAGTGATCTTGTAGCCGTAGCCATCTGGCAGAAACGACACCTGGCTGGGCGGCAGTGGCACCAGCTCTTCCAGCAGCCCGTTTTCCGTCCGGGGCCACACCACGGCGTTGCCCTGGCCCTCCAGCAGCAGCGTCCGGACGATGGCCGCCACCATGGTTTTCCGGGTCATGAACCGGTTGGGCGTGATGTCCAGCTTCCGGGAGAGCTGGTTGTACACCCGGATGTCGCCGCTTTCCGTGTTGGCCATCAGCCGGATGGACATGGAGCTGATGAGCTCCGCGATCCGGCCCACCGCCATCAGCACCTCGGGGTTTTCGGATAGACGGGTGTAACCGCTGGCACAAAGGGTGTCCCAGCCGGAGCCCAGGACAAATCCCACGGTGCTGCGGGTCTGGGCGGGCTTGTCCCGGGCCTTCGTGTTGGATTTCCGATGTTTACTCATGGGCGTTTCCCTCCCCAAACCAGTTTTTCGCTTTCTGCACCGTCTCCAGATCTTCCAGGTAAGCGCAGCAGGCAAACACCGCTGCGTCAAACA
>NZ_URDP01000079.1 GCF_900546705.1 uncultured Oscillibacter sp.
TGTTTGACGCAGCGGTGTTTGCCTGCTGCGCTTACCTGGAAGATCTGGAGACGGTACAGAAAGAGAAAAACTGGTTTGGGGAGGAATCCAAATGAACAAGCGAAAGAAAGCAGTCCACGCGGCGAGAGACAAGCCTGCACAATCCCGCAGCTCGGTAGGGTTTGTCATGGGCAGCAACTGGAACAGCGTGTGCTGCGACGGATATACCCGCCTGGCGGACAATCCCGAGGTGCTCATGGCGGTCTGGCGGATCGCGGAGCTCATCAGCTCCATGTCCATCCGCATCATGGCCAACACGGCGTCTGGCGACGTGCGGATCTACAACGGCCTGTCCCGCCGGCTGGACATCACCCCCAACCGCTACATGACCCGCAAGACCATGATGGCGGCCATCCTGGGGACGCTGCTGCTGGACGGCTCCGGCAATGCAGTGGTATGGCCCAAGACCACGGACGGCCTGCTGGAAGAGCTGGTACCCATTCCGCCGAGCCAGGTGAGTTTTCTGCCGGACGGGTTTGGGTACCGGGTGCAGATCGGCGGCGTCCCCTATGACCCGGACGGCCTGCTGCACTTTGTGCTCAATCCCTCCACGGAGCGGCCGTGGCTGGGCACCGGCTACCGGGTGGCCCTCAAGACCGTGGTCAAAAACCTACAGCAGGCCGGGCGGACCAAAAACGCCTTTCTCTCCAGTGAGTGGAAGCCCAGTGTCATCGTCAAGGTGGACGGCAACAGCGACGAGCTGACGTCCACAGATGGCCGCCGGCGGCTGGCGGAGCAGTATCTCAATCCTTTTGCCCCCGGTGCTCCGTGGATCATCCCGGCGGAGCAGATGGAGGTGGTCCAGGTCAAGCCGCTGTCCCTCAATGACCTGGCTATCTCCGACAGCGTCAAGCTGGACAAGCAGTCCGTGGCGGCCATCCTGGGCGTACCGCCCTATGTGGTGGGCGTCGGGAGCTTCAACCGGGAGGAATGGAACCACTTTATCGCAACCACGATCATGCCCATCGTCCGTGGGCTCGAGCAGGAGATGACACGCAAGCTCCTGCTGAACCCGGACTGGTACATCTCCATGAATCCCTGGGCACTGTATGCCTATGACGTCAAGGACCTCTCCGAGATCGGCTCCAACCTCTACATCCGGGGCATGATGACCGGCAACGAGGTGCGCGGATGGCTGCATCTGCCGCCCAAGGAGGGCCTGGACGAGCTGGTGATCCTGGAGAACTTCATCCCCCAGGGCATGATCGGAGACCAGAAAAAACTGATTCAGACAGGAGGTGAGCAGGATGGCACTTGAGCAGCGCACCATGATCCCCATCAACGGCAGCTTTTCCACACGGGAAGTGGAAAACGACCTTTTCATCGAGGGCTATTTCTCGGTGTTCAACTCTCCCTATGAGATCTGCCCGGGCCTGGAGGAGGTCATTTCCCCCGGCGCCTTTACCGATACCCTGGGCGAGGACATCCGGGCTCTGACCAATCACGACACCACGCTGGTGCTGGGCCGCAACAAGGCCGGCACCCTGACGCTCCGGGAGGACAGCCACGGCCTGTGGGGCAAGATCCGCATCAACCAGGACGACGGCGACGCCATGAACCTCTACCGCCGGGTGCAGCGGGGCGATGTGGATCAGTGCTCCTTTGGATTCTTCATCGACAAGGAGGACCGGGAGGTGCTCCCGGACGGCACCGTCCGCTATACCATCCTCAAGGTCCGGCTGCTGGAGGTGTCCGTGGTGACCTTCCCGGCCTATGAGGAGACGTCTGTCTCCGCCAGGACCCGGCAGGAGGAGACCATCCGCAAGCGTACCTTTGCAGAGCGGAAAGCGGCTCTGCTGAAAAAACTGAAAGGAGAATCGTAATGGCGCTTAAAGCATTGCTGCTGCGCAAAAAGCTCGAAGAGATGCAGGCTCGTATGGCGCAGCTTGCCCAGAAAACGGAGGAGCTGAACACTCGGGAGGCGGAGCTTGCTTCCGCCATGGACGAAGCGACAACCGATGAGCAGCTGCGCTCCGTAGAAGAACTGGTGGACACGTTTACTGCTGAGCAGCGGACCCACCAGGAGGCCGTGGATGCCCTCCAGCGTGAGATCGATACCACTCAGGAAGATCTGCGCGGCCTGGAATCCAAGCAGCCCGCCCCCAAGCCCAATACGCCGCCCGTGGCGGACGAAAGAAAGGATGACGCCCATATGAACAAGAGACAGCTCCGGGCTTTTGGCTCCATGAACGTGGAGCAGCGCGCGGCCTTTATCAAGCGGGAGGATGTGCAGGACTTCCTGACTCAGTTCCGCACCAAGTTCAAGAACAGCCAGACCCGTACCGTCACCGGAGGAGATCTGCTGATCCCTGAGGTTGTGCTGGATCTGATCCGGCAGAACATCGAGGATTACTCCAAGATGATCCGCCGTGTGCGCCTGGTGCCGGTTGCCGGCCAGGCCCGCCAGCCCATTATGGGCACTATTCCCGAGGCCGTTTGGACGGAAGCGTGCGGCGCCCTCAATGAGCTGCAGTTTGCCCTCAACCAGGCCGAAGTGGACGGATATAAGGTGGGCGGCTATGTGGTGCTTTGCAATTCCACGCTGGATGACACCGACGGCGCGCTGCTGAGCGCCGTGATCCTGGGCATGGGCGCTGCCATCGGCATCGCGCTGGACAAGGCCATCCTGTTCGGCCTCGGCGTCAAAATGCCCCTGGGCATTGCCACCCGTCTGGCTCAGAAGTCCCAGCCCGACAATTACCCGAAAGAGGCTCGCCCCTGGGTGGATCTCTCTGCCTCCAACATCATTACCATTCCCAGCGGCTCCGATACGGGACTGAAGCTGTTCCAGCAGATCGCCCTGGCCAGCGGCGCGGCCAAGGGTAAATACTCCCGTGGGGAAAAATTCTGGGCCATGAACGAAACCACCTACACCAAGATCATGGCAGAAGCGGCCAGCTTTGACTCTACCGGCGCCATTGTCTCCATTTCCAACGGCACCATGCCGGTGGTGGGCGGCGACCTTGTGGTGTTCTCCGACGATGTGATGCCCAATGACACCATCATCGGCGGCTATGGTGATCTCTATCTGCTGGCGGAGCGGGCCGGCACTACCGTGGGGTACAGCGATCAGCCTCTGTACATCCAGGATCAGACGGTGGTCAAGGGCATCGCCCGTTATGATGGCCAGCCGGTCATCGCTGAGGGCTTTGTGGCCATCGGCATCGGCAAGGCTCCCGTTACCACCATGTCCTTTGCCCAGGATGTGGCCAATCCCGTGGTTGCCGCGCTGCAGTCTCTGACCATCGGCGGACTGTCCCTGTCTCCCGCTTTCTCCACCGGCACCGATACCTATACTGCCACTACCACCAACGCCCAGGACGCGATCAGCGCCGTACCCACCATGGGCGCGTCTGTAACCGTCAAGGTGGGCAAGGCCCGTGTGCAGAACGGTGCAAACGCCACCTGGGGCGAGGGCGAAAACGTGGTGTCCATCACGGTGAACAACGGCGATAACTCCAAGGTCTACACCGTGACCGTCACCAAGAGCGGAGGCTGAGTATGAGCGAGGAGGAGCTGC
>NZ_URDP01000080.1 GCF_900546705.1 uncultured Oscillibacter sp.
GCCGGAGAGAACATGCGCATCTGCGCCTTCCTCTGGACCTACTACGGCTACCCCAACTCCAACTACGAGGGGGTCAACGTGGAGGTCATGCGCTACCGCAACGGCGAGATCATGGCCCGGGACGAGGTCCAGAAGGGTCAGCTGCCCAAGGTGGACTATGTGGCCGGTGTGCCCGATTCCGGCGTACCCCACGCCATCGGTTTTGCTAACCGCAGCGGCAAGCCCTTTGCCCGCCCCTTTGTCAAATATACCCCCACCTGGCCCCGCTCCTTCATGCCCGCTAACCAGGCGGCCCGCAACCAGGTGGCCAAGATGAAACAGATCCCCGTACCCGAGCTTATCGAGGGCAAAAAGCTGCTCTTTGTGGACGACTCCATTGTCCGCGGCACCCAGCTGCGGGAGACCGTGGATTTCCTCTATGAGTCCGGCGCGGAGGAAGTGCATATGCGCTCGGCCTGCCCCCCCATTATGTATGGCTGCAAGTACCTCAATTTCTCCCGCAGCAACTCCGACATGGAGCTGCTGGCCCGGCGTACCATCCAGAGCCTGGAGGGCGACGAGGGACAGCAGCACCTGGAGGAATATGCCGACTCCTCCACGGAGCGAGGCCAGTGTATGCTTAAGGCCATCTGTAAGGAAATGGGCTTTGATTCTCTGGGCTATCAGTCCCTGGAGGGCCTGCTGGAGGCCATCGGCATCGACCGCGACAAGATCTGCACCTACTGCTGGACCGGGAAGGAGTAATTCCCTCCCGGTTTCCAATCTTTCACTCCATAGGAGGGCTTTGACATGAACGAATCCCATTCCGCGTCCTACGCCGCCGCCGGCGTTAACATCGAGGCCGGCTACGAGGGCGTCCGGCTCATGCGCAAGCACGTGGAGCGCACCATGATCCCCGGCGTGGTCTCCGGCATCGGCGGCTTCGGCGGATTGTTCGCGCCGGACCTTGCCGGGATGCAAAAGCCCGTGCTGGTCTCCGGCACCGACGGCGTGGGCACCAAGCAGCGCATCGCCCAGCTGCTGGACAAGCACGACACCGTGGGCATCGACTGCGTGGCCATGTGCGTCAACGACATCATCTGCTGCGGCGCCAAGCCGCTTTTCTTCCTGGACTACATCGCCATCGGCAAAAACGAGGCGGAAAAAGTCGCCACCCTGGTCTCCGGCGTGGCGGAGGGCTGCTGCCAGGCCGGCTGCGCCCTCATCGGCGGCGAGACCGCCGAGCACCCGGGCGTCATGGCCCCCGACGACTACGATCTGGCGGGCTTCTCCGTGGGAATCGTGGACGAGCCCAAGATCATCAACCACGATACCATGCGCCCCGGCGACGTGATTTTGGCCCTGCCCTCCTCCGGCATCCACTCCAACGGCTACTCCCTGGTGCGCAAGGTGTTCGACGTGGAGCACGCGGACCTGGGCGTCTACTCCGACGAGCTGGGCATGACGCTGGGCGAAGCGCTGCTGACCCCCACGAAGATCTATGTCAAGCCGGTGCTCCGGTGCATGGAGGCGGTGGCCGTCAAGGGCGTCAGCCACATCACCGGCGGCGGCTTCTTTGAAAACATCCCCCGGTGCCTCCCCGACGGTCTCGGCGCCCGCATCCGTCTGGACGCCGTCAAGACGCCCCCCATCTTCTCCATGATCGCCTCCGCCGGGGATGTTCCCCAGCGGGACATGTTCAACACCTTCAACATGGGCGTGGGCATGACCGTGGTGGTGGCCCCGGAGGACGCCGACAAGGCTATCGCCGCCCTGGACTGCGGCGCCTACGTGATCGGCGAGATCGCCAAGAGCGAAGAGCGGGTGGTGCTATGCTGAAGCAGGCCCGCATTGCCGTGTTCGTCTCCGGCGGCGGCACCAATTTGGAGGCGCTGCTCCAGGCCCAGGAGCGGGGCGACATCCCCCACGGCCAGATCGTGCTGGTGTGCGCCAGCAATCCCGAGGCCTACGCCCTGACCCGGGCGGCCAACCACGGGGTGGACGCCGCGGCCTTTTCCAAAAAGCAGATGTCCCAGGCAGACTTCGAGTCCGCCCTCCAGGGAAAGCTCACAGAATACCACATCGACCTCATCATCCTGGCGGGCTTTTTGTCCATCCTCTCGGCGGACTTCGTCTCCCGCTGGGACGGCCGCATCCTCAACGTCCACCCCTCATTGATCCCCGCCTTCTGCGGCAAGGGCTTCTACGGCCTCCATGTCCACGAGGCAGCCCTAGAGCGGGGGGTGAAGGTCACCGGCGCCACCGTCCACCTGGTCAATGAGATCCCGGACGGGGGCCGTATTCTGCTGCAAAAGGCCGTGGAGGTGCTGCCCGGCGACACGCCGGAAACGCTGCAGCGGCGGGTCATGGAGCAGGCCGAGTGGGTGCTGCTGCCCCGGGCCGCGGAGCTTTTGAGCGCGGAACTTACAAAGGAGAACTGATATGAACGATTCCTACACGCCGCTGGATCTTTGCCAGCTGCTTGCGTCCAACCCCTACCCCGGCCGGGGCATCGTGCTGGGAAAGACCGCCGACGGAAAAACGTCCGTGGCCGCCTACTTCATCATGGGCCGCAGCGCCAACAGCCGCAACCGGGTCTTCGTGGAAGAGCCCGACGGCATCCGCACCCAGGCCTACGACCCCAGCAAGGTGGAGGACCCCAGCCTTATTATCTACCACCCCGTCCGCCAGCTGGGCCGGGGCCTCATCGTCACCAACGGCGACCAGACCGACACCATCCGGGACTTCCTGGAGCGGGGCCTTCCCATGGAGCAGGCTCTGCGGACCCGGGAGTTTGAGCCTGACGGCCCCAACTGGACGCCCCGCATCTCCGGCCTTCTCAGCCCCGACGGCAGCTACAAGCTCTCCATTTTGAAGTCCGCCGACGCCGACGGCTCCGGCTGCCTGCGCCAGACCTTTGAGTATCCCGGCCAGGCGGGGAAAGGCCACTTCCTCCACACCTACGTCACCGACGGCAACCCCATCCCCACCTTCCAAGGGGAACCGGAGCTGGTGGCCGTGGACGGAGATATCGACACCTTCACCGACGCCGTGTGGAACGCCCTGAACCCGGACAACAAGATCTCCCTGTTCGTCCGGTTCACGGACCTTGCAACCGGCGCCTTCACCCAGCGCATCGTCAACAAATATCAGTAAAGGAGCGGGAATCATGACAGAACTGGAACTCAAATACGGCTGCAACCCCAACCAGAAGCCCTCCCGCATCTTTATGCGGGACGGGAGCGACCTGCCCATCACCGTCCTCAACGGCAAGCCCGGCTACATCAACTTTCTCGACGCCCTGAACTCCTGGCAGCTGGTCCGGGAGCTCAAGGCCGCCACCGGACTGCCCGCCGCCGCTTCCTTCAAGCACGTCTCCCCCGCCGGCGCCGCCGTGGGCCTTCCCCTGACGGACGTGGACAAGAAGATCTACTTTGTGGATGAGGCGGCGGAGCTGACTCCCATCGCCTGCGCCTACATCCGGGCCCGGGGCGCCGACCGGCTGTGCTCCTACG
>NZ_URDP01000081.1 GCF_900546705.1 uncultured Oscillibacter sp.
CAGCCGGCCAGGAAGCCGGCTACCATGGAGTCGCCGGCACCCACCGAGTTGCGGACCGTGCCGTGGGGCACTCCCAGCCGATGGCAGCCGCCCCGCTCGTCCAGCAGCAGAGAGCCGTTTCCGGCCATGGAGACCAGTACGTTGCGGGCGCCCTTGGCCTGTAGTTCGGCGGCACAGGCGCGGATGTCTTCGTCGCTGTTCAGGGTGCGTCCGAACAGCTCGGCCAGCTCCAGATTGTTGGGCTTAATCAGGAAGGGGTGATAGGGCAGGGCGCTTTCCAGCAGATCCCGGGTGGTATCCACCACGAACTGGATGCCCCGATCCTCCAGCCGGGCCAGGATCTGTTCGTAGACGTCGTGGGACAGGGCGGCGGGTACGGAGCCGGAGATCACCAGGATGTCCCCTGCCTCCAGCCGGTCCAGCTTGTCACGCAGGGCCCGCAGGGCCACCGGGTCCACGGTGGGACCCTGACCGTTGATCTCGGTCTCGTCGCCCCCCTTGACCTTGACATTGATGCGGGTCAGCCCCTCGGGCAGCCAGATGAAGTCAGTGCGGATGCCCCGGCTCCGCAGGCCCTCCTCCAGGGCCTGGAGATACACGGCGGAGGTGCACGGGGCCACCAGGACCCGCACATAGGGGCACACTTTCCTGCCCTGCCACAGCCGGGCGGTCAGACGCAGGGCCTCCAGTGTCCCACCGGCACAGCCGCCGATGAACACCTGGCTGACCCGGATGCCGTCGATCAGCGCTGCCGGGACCGGCTGACTTAGGGGCTTTCCCGGCAGCACTGCCATGGGGCGTACTCCGGAAAGGTCCAGCGGCTCGCCGCCGGGCTCATCTGTAAAAAAGACGCTTTTGACCCGGGCCCCTGCCAGCAGGGCGCACACCTCTGCCCTCTGGGAAAAGGACAGCTGGGGACCGTGAATGGCCAGCACGGTGCCGGGACAGGCTTCCGCCGCCATAGTCAGGGCCAGATCCCGGGCGGATTCATAGGGGCTCAGAGTGCCCGTCAGCTGAATCCGGCGCAGGGGCGTGTCTTCCAAAGAGACGGTGCCCGTCTCCAGGGCACGGACCATCTCCTCCGCTGTTAAAGAGAGGCCCAGGGCCCCGGCGGCGCCCACCACGGCCGTGTGCCGTCCGCAGCCGATGAGGACTTTCCCCGGGGCCGCCGTACCGTCCTCCATCAGAAGATGGAGACCGATGCCCCGGCCGCAGGTGAAGGGCAGGCTGTACCGGCGGGCGAACGCCTCCAAAAGCGCCTGCCGCGCTGATGCTGCCACGGAGCCGGCGGGGGTGTCGTGGTCGATGATGACCCGGACCTTTTCCGGCTGACCGGGACGCGCGGCGGTAACGGTTTCCGTCTCCGTCCGGCTCAGGCCGTCCGTCAGCAGGGCCGTGTCCCAGACCAAAGGACGCTCTTCCAGACGCTGCAAAGTGCTGCGCATGTCCGTCCCTCCTTTAATAACCTTCCCGCCGGAGCTTGGCCGTAATGCCGGCGGCAGTCAGCTGGCCGCTCCGGATCTCCGCCAGGCGCTGCTCCTCCGCCCGGCACTTTTGCTCGCAGGCCTCCAGCACCCAGTCCACCGCATTCCGGGGCACCACCGCCACGCCGTTTTCGTCGGCCACTACCACGTCTCCCGGCAGCACCGGTACGCCGCCGCAGCTGATGGGGTGATTGAGCTGGCCGGGACCTTCGCTCTCGCCGGTGTTGGGGACCACAGCGGCGGCAAAGACGGGATAGCCGTGCTCCCGCAGCTCTTCCACGTCCCGCACGGCCCCGTCAATGACCATGCCGCCGATGCCCTTTCCGAAGGCGGCGGAGGACATGATGCCGCCGATGACTGCGTGGCGGTAGCTGCCGCAGGTGTCCAGCACCAGAATATCCCCCGGGCGGGCGGCCTCAATGGCCCGGTGGAGCATCAGATTGTCTCCCGGACGCAGCCGCACGGTGACGGCACAGCCGCACACACAGATTCCCGGTGAGATGGCCCGGATGCGCCCGTCCATGGCATTGAATCCCTTCAGAGCGTCGCAGACCACACAGGCGCCGTACCCGCGCAGCCGCTCCAGCGTCTGCCGGGGCAGCTGCGGAACTTCCGCACCTACAAAATACGATTGCATCTGCATAAAACGTGCCTCCTTAAACCCGCCGCGGCGGTTGTTGACTTTACCTTATCACCCTTCTATAATTAAGTAAAATATTTGATTTCAATGGATATATCAATTTTTCTGATGAAAAGAGGGGGACAGATGAAGTTGACGCAGATGCGGTACTTCTCCGCGGTCTGCCATCTGGGCAGTGTTACCCGGGCGGCGGAGCAGCTGCATATCTCCCAGCCTGCCATCACGGCGGCCATCCAGTCTCTGGAGCAGGAACTGGGGGTACTGCTGCTGTGCCGTGGACGGCGGGCGCTGGTCCCCACGCCGGACGGGGAGCTGTTCCGAAAGCGGTGCGACGGTATTTTGTCCCAGGTGGACGCCCTGACGGAGGACTTTCAGGAGCTGGGACGGCAGCGCAGCACCATCTCCGTGGGCATCCCGCCCATGGTGGGCTTTTTTCTCTTTCCGCAGATTTTTGCCGACTTCACCCGGATGCACCCGGAGATCCACATGAAGCTGACGGAGGCCGGTTCCGAGACGGCCAGGGAGATGGTCAAGAACGGGACGCTGGAACTGGCCATCATTGCGGTAGGCGACGCGCCGCCGGCCGCGCTGGAGGCCCAGCTGCTGATCCGTACCCAGATGATGTTCTGCGTCAGCCGGGACCATTTTCTGGCCGGGCGGGATTTTGTGGAGCTGACGGATGTCGCCCGTGAACCGCTGATCCTCTTTACCAGCGGGCACTATCACCAGCAGATGCTGCAAAGCCGGTTCCGGAGTTTGGACATCACCCCCAATGTGCTCTTTTACTCCAACCAGCTTTTGACCATCAAGAGCTTCCTGCGCAAGAACCTGGCCGGGGCTTTTTTGCTGCCCCAGGTCATTGAGCCCGGCGAGACCATCGCCGCCATTCCGGTGCGCCCGGCACTGTCGCTGAATATTGCGGTGGTGTGGAGGCGGGATGTATTTATCCCCCGGGAGGCCCGCCAGTTTATCCAGTTCATGAAGTCCCGATTTGAGGGGCGGGAATTATTTTAATAAAGAGAGAGCCGGCTGACCATTTGGTCAGCCGG
>NZ_URDP01000082.1 GCF_900546705.1 uncultured Oscillibacter sp.
CTGTGCGAGGGCTTCGACGGCCAGGCCCAGATGTTCTTCGGCCGCAGCTACGCCGAGTCCCCGGACATCGACGGGCGCATCTACTTCACCGCCGATTCCCAGGTGGAGCCGGGCACCTTCGTCACCGTGCGCCTGACCGGCGTCATGGACGGCGAGCTCACCGGCGAGCTGGCGGAGTAAGGGCGGAAGGAGTATATCGACATGAATTTGCCCAATAAACTGACTCTTTTGCGCATTATCCTGATCCCCGTCTTTATGGTGGTGCTGTACTGGGGCTTCCCCGGCGCCAATTACGTAGCCCTGGCCATCTTCATTGTGGCCAGCCTCACGGACATGCTGGACGGCAAGATCGCCCGCAAGTACAACCTGGTGACGGACTTCGGCAAGTTCGCCGACCCCCTGGCGGACAAGATGCTGGTCACCGCCGCCATGCTGTGGTTTGTGGAAATCGGACAGATGGCCGCCTGGATGCTGCTGATCGTGGTGTGCCGGGAGTTCGCCGTCAGCGGATTGCGGATGATCGCCGCCGACAAGGGCCGGGTCATCGCCGCCGGCTGGTCCGGCAAGGTGAAGACCGCTTCCACCATGGTGTGCATCGTCCTCATGTTCCTGCCCATCCCGGCGGTGGTGAACACCATCTGCGTGTGGGTCATCACCCTGACCACCCTGTACTCCGGCGTGGAGTACTTTGTGAAAAACAAGGACATCATCGCCTCGGCGTAAGGGGCGAAAAAAAGCCGCGGATGCATCCGCGGCTTTTTTGTTTACAGCAGGGCGGCCAGCACCAGCTGGAGGAGGAAGATCAGCGCCATGGCCGCCGCCACCGCCCCCACCACGCCCCAAAAGTCCAGGCCCCGGGGCGCCGGGTCCGGCACGGTCATGGCGGTGCCGCCGCCGGGGAGGGCGTCCGCCGGAGCGCCGTCGTCCGCCACCACCCGGACGGAGGAGAACATGGCCCAGTTGAGGTTGGCGGCAAGGTACCGGGCGGCGCCGTCCGTCAATCCCCGCCGCAGCACCGTCTCCCGGCCGTCGGATACTTGCAGCATCCGCCGGGCCTCTTCCCGATTAAGTCCGCACAGCTCCATGAGATGGTCCTCGGCGTAGGGGTTGGCGTAGTACCGGCCCACCGCCGTCACCGCGTAGCGCTGGCGGGACGGGGGCGCGTCGGGCAGGGGATAGCCGCAGTGGGGACACACGGCCCCGTCCACCGGCCGGCCGCAGCAGGGACACCGGTCCGGCCGGGCCGGTGGGGGCTGCCCGGTGCCTGTATCCTCCGGCTCCTTTCCCAGCAGCACGTAGTCTGCCGACACATGGAGGGCCAGGCACAGCCGCCCCACCGTCACCGCGTCCGGCACCGTCTGTCCGCTCTCCCACTTGCTCACCGCCTGGCGGGTGACCCCCACCAGCTCCCCCAGCTGCTCCTGGGTGAGCCCGGCGGCCCGGCGCACGGCGGCGATCCGATCGCCCAGCTCCATAAAATCCCTCCTTTGCTGACCCTATTGTAGCAAAGGCGTCGGGCGGTGACAAGCGACGGCGGCGGGCACACTGTCAACCGCCCGTTGACAAAGGGAAAAATTTCCCGCCCCCTTGACACGCCGGGAAAGTCCTGCTAGTATACTGGGGTAAGATGATTGCGCGAGGAACGGAAAGAGTACCGGTTCATCCGAAGGACAGAGAGGGCGTGCCGCCGGCTGCAAGCGTGCCCACGGAGGAGACCGGGAAGTGCATCCGGGAGCGCGGGGCGTAATGGCCCCCGGCGAGGCCGCCGTTATCGGGCCGGTCCGGCTGCTTGGCCGGCGTGAGCGATAAGCGAGAGTGGAACCGCGTGTCAACGCCTCTTGCACCCTGTGGGGTGCGGGAGGCGTTTTTGTATTTTCCCGGTAAAGGAGGTAAAGCTATGATGATTCGGAACCGTTTGGACTCCTGTGCAGTACGATGTTGGGGACCTTGTACCTGTACCGTCACAACCAATCGACTGAATAAAGGAGTTTTTGAATATGAGACATCATCCCTTTGCCGCTCTTTCCGACCTGCTGGGCGCCTATCAGCGCCGTGACCCTGCCGCCCGCAGCAAGCTGGAGATCTTTCTGCTCTATCCCGGCGTCCACGCCGTCCTCTACCACCGGCTGGCCCACTGGCTCTACCGGCATCACGCCTTCTTCCTGGCCCGCTTCGTCTCCCAGTGGAACCGCTTCTGGACCGGCATCGAGATCCACCCCGGCGCCGTCATCGGCCGCCGCCTGGTCATCGACCACGGTATGGGCATCGTCATCGGCGAGACCGCCGAAGTGGGGGACGACTGCCTCCTCTACCAGGGGGTGACCCTGGGCGGCACCGGCAAGGACCAGGGCAAGCGCCATCCCACCCTGGGCAGCGGCGTGCTGGTGGGCTCCGGCGCCAAGGTGCTGGGCCCCTTCACCGTGGGGGACAACGCCCGCATCGCCGC